>NZ_CP037899.1:1572880-1887456 GCF_007475525.1 Methylacidiphilum kamchatkense Kam1
GGAGCCTGGGTGCTCTACTCCCTTGGCATAAACATTGTTGCCGCTTTTATCTATGCTGGTTCGATGTTCCCGCTGGTAGCCGTTCGAGTCGCTTATGGTTGGTCTTTAGCATTCTCAGACATGGCTGGCGCCTTGCTAGAAGGCTTTAGCGGGCATTTCGGCAGGGTGCACGGGGCAAGCATGGAAGGACTGCAGGGCGTTGGACAGAACATCCAAAGCCGAGTAGGAGGCGTCCTAAAAGCTATTGTTGGAAAGGAGTATAAATAGGAAAAGACATGCCATGACGATCCTGTTTTCCTTTTTTTTCCTTTATAATTATATCGAATCAACCCATACCTATGCCAAGCTCTTCCTGACTAGAGAAAAAACCTACCCCTACGCCCTCACTCCCCACGTGTTTTTCGATCAAAAAGTCAATTCTTATGATAGTGGAGTCTTTCAAGCCTATATACCGGAAGATCCCAGATATCCGGCGTTATGGGCCAGGGCCTGGATTAATGGCCATCCACTGAGCATGAAAAAATATACTAGAGCGCAGGCAATTGGGACGGGTTTGGTTTCTCGGCATTCCAAATACGTCTGGCTTTCTGAGGAGTATACTGGCAGTGGGGAACTGCATAAACAGGCGGAGTTTGTCGTGCTGCCGGCAGAAGGCACCCAAAAAATAGATGAATACGTCTGTATCTTAAACTGGGATCACGTGGACCGGCCAATCGAAGAGGTGACCTTTACGATGGATCTTGGTGCCATCACTATGGCAATTCCTGGAATCGGTAGACAAAATAACCCTTTTTATGTCCAGTGGCTTTATGGCACCTTTTTCAGGCTAGAACCTCCCGGTTACCAAAGAGCCGGTAGCACCGTCAGCTGGCGCTGGACCCATATCTCAAGCATCGACCAGAAAATCCGCGTCCAATGGTATGCCTGGTATCGATGATTTATATGCGCCAATGGCGCATGTTGTTTTGATATTCTGAATTTCTATTTTTTTGGGGCACGTGGATCTTTTCCTTTTTGTTGAACGTGCTCCGAAAGAGGCAGAGGAAAATGCCCAGGAGATGTCGTTTGGATTTTTATCCCATGGGTTATCGCCTTTTGTAAACCTCTTTGACTTTCAAACACATAATTTGTTGGATAATTTCTCAATTCATTCGTATATCCATCAGCTGTAACAATATAGGGAAAACCTGCTTGCTTCACTTCTTTGGAAAGATTGGTTTGTCTTTCTCCTAAATTATTCTTCCATTTATACTCTCCTAAATGAAACGCCCCTCCCCAATGGATCACTCTAGAGCCTGGATAATAAAAATGTCTAGTTTCTGCCACTCTTTTAATGTTACACGGACCATACCTGTGATCCTCTTTGTACTCTAGATTTCCAGCCATCCTTCGATCCCTATAATCCAGAAATGCAGGTGTTGGAGCAGGTACATATTTTCCAATTTCGATATTTTCTAAATCGCATTGAACCTCAAACTTCTCCTTGCGTTGTAAGTTCGCTACCTTATCCAATTCGTCAAAAAGATCTTGATAATTGTATGGAATAATCCCTTCTTTTTGAAGCGTCTCGAAGAGTTTTTTTCGTAGACTTTCTTTTGGACTTTTCCCAAGAAAAGCGCTTTTTCTTGCTTTCTTTAAGTACTCCTCAATAGGCTGTTGACACGTTTTAGGCAAACCTATTTGAAGATACAAATTCTTACTTTTAACCTGCTCCTTCATTTCTTTAGTACTAATGTCCACCGCATATACCTGTAGGTTCCCATGATTCTGTACATTATGCTTTACTACCTCTTTGATTACATCAGTATAATGAGACACAAGAGGTGTAGGAAATTTTTCTCCAGTGCTTTTGTCCACCATGATCCATTGGCCCTTTTCCTTTTTGATAGAACACTTCTTCACGTTCACGTCAAAAGGCAAAGCTAAAACAGCTGGGTATCTTTTCTGCATTTGATATATCATTTTGGCTTCCAGCTGATCGACTCTTTTTTCGGCTTCTTGCGCATCTATTTTATGCTCGTTAGCCTTTTCATATATCTGGCTAGCTTTCCGCATAAAGTGTTGGATTAGCGGATTAAAATCCCTTGCTAGTTCCAAGGTTACTACAAAGCCTTGTTGGTCTAGTTGAGGTAGCGCGTTGATCAAGGACTTATAGTGATTTGTAGTGTGGATTTCTCCTACAAGGACTGCTAAAGCTCTTTTCATTTTTTCAGCAAGTGTTGTAGTTTTTTAGTTGTAGTTTTTTAGCCTATGCGGTGTCGAAGAGAAGGGAAAGATCTGGTGGTACCATTAATTTGTATCATTAATCTGCAATTCGACTAGCCTATTGGCTATGAATTTATACCTTAGAGGAGTCGGTATTTCTGAATATTGTTTCCAAAAAGGTATCACTAAAGAACCATCCTTTTCCCAATGCTCTCTCTTACTCCCAAAGCCTTTTATGATATCCTCAGGACGACACTGAACTTTACTCCCATCAAATGTTATAACGATATTTTTCTTACTATAAGATATAACCGCTTTCCCAGAAAGAGTCGGTATAGGCGCATCGATTAATTCCTTTCTTTCATTATCAACCGCTACAATTTTTTTTATGGCTCGATCACTAGTACTCGGGCAAGTATAGGTATAAACCGTTTTGGAAATGGCGATTTTGTAAATGGCGACATCCTTATTTCCTTTTGGATGGTAACTGGGATAATATTGAACCCTAAAGTCTTTATTTTCTGCTATTACCCATAACGGATTATATGTCATCGTCTGGACAAGATTTTTAATGTCTTTAATATCCAGCGTGGGTTTTCTTAATAAATTTGAAAGCTTGGGTTCAGCATTCAAGAGCTCTACGGTACAAAGAAAAAAAAGGAAAAAGAAAACTATCCGCTTCTCACTACGCCAGTTGTATCTTTTCATATCTTTTATTTGCATATCTTTTATATAGGCTTCCAATGCTATTAGGGAGCATTCCAAGGCTGTTTTTTTTCTGTTTTATCCCTGCCTCAGCAGTTCTCAATCCTATGAAACCGTTCCCAAAAACTTTAGGTTTGCCAGCGAGCTATTTGCTTAGCAGCTGCTATCGAAGAAAGAAGAAATAGCCGAAGGGCTAATTTTCTTCCCTCAAGCAAATCAAATGTTCCAAGGGCTCTTAAGTAAAAGATGAGAAGAAATTCCAATTAATAAGAAAGCCTACTCAAAAACATTCTAACCATGCTAACTGACCCAATATTTCGCGGAAAGTTGGATGGTTGCTATTGTTATTTCTTTTTAATATTTACTTTTTAATATTTACTTTGTGTCATTCCATTTGATAATCCTTGATAACTAGAGCTTTGACATCCCTACTTGCCTAAAACCGGAGTTTCCGATGTCACTTAGGCAAAGGGTTAAGCAGCTTTAAAGCTACTTCGATAGATTCCTACTGGAGAGAGCCTACTGCATCGCTCATTTCACAGACAAAACGAGCGTGCGCCACCCTTAGCCCATTGATTACGCCGACCACATCGGTGACTTTTTCAAAGGACTTTCCTAGGACTTGAACAAGAGCCACCTCTAGCGGCTGGTCGCCGACCCATGACCGTGGCTCGAGTAGATACGACTTATGTTCTTATGGTGGGCCAGAAATAAACCAGCCGTTCTGCCATTTCTGTTTGTAGCCCTGCTAACGGCATAACTTGCCTAAGTCTTTGTTGAAGAGGTGCTTGTTTAGGCCAGATATAGAACGAATGTTCCCTCTTGGTGGCTAGGCTGTGACGGCTTCTGTCCTGGACATGTTCCCCCCCTACAAGCCCTCGACGCCCAGCATTACACAATTTATACTGATCATGGCATGGGGTTTTGTGCGGAACTTGTGGCAGACTTAGCCGATACCGAAATGAACCTTCTAGAAGCAGGCTTTGGAGTTCTGTCAATTGTTACCTTATTTTCTGTTTGTGGCTGATGTTTATGAAAAGCACCAAGAATAAAGTCAACAAAACACCCTTTCCTCTCTATCTCACAACAACCTACCAACGAGCATCCGCAATCCAGATAGAAAGAAAGAATTGCAGAATAACGCCTTTTCATCAAAAATAGGCAAAATGGGTTTTTTGTCTCTCTTTCTTTCCTTCTTCTTTTTCGCTTACTATGAAAAATTAGACACCTATGCTCGACTCTTTCTCACTCAAAAGCCTGGAACCATGCTCCAGGAACCGCACATCTTTTTTGATCAACGCTATTCTTCAGTACTTTCTCCTATACCAGGAGTTGGCAATCTATTTTTGCCTGAGGACCCTCAATTCCCAGCATTGTGGGTCAGGGGATGGCTTAATGGCTCTCCAATTCCTATGAAAAAATATCCACGAGAAGAAGCAGAAAAAATTTTTGCTAGACATTATGCATCCCACTACGCCCAATATGTCTGGCTTTCAGAGCCTTTTCATGCCCATGGTGGTTTTAATTATATCATACAAGCTGAATTCAATGTTCTTCCGGCCCAAGAACAAGGGAAAATTGATGAATTCCATTATATTGTCAACGGAAACTCTTCCGAACCCATGTATATGACTTTTACTCTAGATCTCAGCTCTATCAATCGAATCATTCCTGGAATCGGAAAACCCAACTCTCCCTATTTTATCCAATGGTTATGCGGCAATTTTTTTAAACTCTCTCCAGATGGCTACAAAACTTCAAATGGTAGAGTCTATTGGCAGTGGCAAAATATTCATTCTATTGATCAAAAAATTAAAGCAGAATGGTATGCCTGGTACAGGTAAACACACCCAATGGACAATCCCATGCTCTAGAATGTTTTCTTTTAAAAAAACTTTGGATGATGATCTATGATTCTTCAGTAACGCCCATCGGAGAAATAATATCCTTACAGGGGAGGTATAAAAAAGAGAGGAAAAAAATTTCTTGGACATTGTCCAACATGAAGAAAACCACCTTGAGTCAAAGCGGTTGAGAATTTTCCTTTGGTCAGTGCAAGCTCTTTGCCTGGGAATGCCCATGAAAAGATCAAATAAAAGCCCACCTGCCTTACGTACACGGAAATGGCGGACAGGGTGGGATTCGAACCCACGAGGGAGGGAAACTCCCTAACGGTTTTCAAGACCGTCCCAATCAACCGCTCTGGCACCTGTCCTCATTCAGAAAGAAATACTTCAACGCATATCTTACTGAACCACTACGCCATAGGCAATAGCTATTAGAATGACACTTCCCTATTGCCTAAATGGGATGAGCCTCTCATCTCATCTCTTTCTTCCCAGATCGTATTCCCGAAATGGTGTTTACGACTGAAGCTAGAGAGCATTGGCCCCTTTCCAGGCTACTATTACCCTAACGACTTCTTGGAAATAGATAGGTGATGTATTTTAGACAATATACCACCTGATCATTGTCACTAATGGACATGTCGCTCACGCTCAAGCTGTCCTCATGGTCGGCAGGATTTCTAGGAACCCTTTAGAGTTGCCGAACGCAGCCGTGAGGAGAAGAGCGCCTGCAAGCGGGTTCCTCGCAGAGTATTCCCTCCACCATGAGCTGCTTAGACAAGAGCCCTTGAGCCATGTGCCTTGCTTCTATTCTAGGCTGCCATTACAACGGGTTATGGCAATGGACCTCCCAAAAAAGGTTGTAAGAGCACAAGCGCATCGTGCCATTTATTAGGGCTATCTAGGATCACAATAATGAGTTTTTTATCTTTTCTTTGGCACAACCCAACGAAAGTATTCCTGGATTCAGGGGTCCAACCAGTTTTACCAGCCACCATACCCTGATAAAGATCGAGCAGTTTATTGGTCGACATGAGATATTGGATGGGTTTACCATCCACAGTCAATAGTTCATAATTGGGAGAAGCAGCGATTTTTACAAGGTCTGGGACAGCCAGAAAAGCTTCAAAGATTTTCCTCAAATCGTTTGCACAGGTCATGTGACCTGGATAAGAAATCCCGTGAGGATTCTGAAAATGGGTGTGCAAGCATCCTAGAGTTCTTGCTTTTTTATTCATCTCATCGACAAAGGCCATGACAGTCCCACCGGAATGTCTGGCCAAAGCCATAGCCGCTTCATTGCTCGAGGAAAGAAGCATGGCATAGAGGAGACTTTTGACCGAGTATTTTTCTCCTGGCAGAAAGCGAACCACAGGACATTCCGATAGACCGAGGTCTCCAGACTGGATGGTAACGGTCCCTTCCAGTTTGGTCTTTTCGTAGGTGATCAGTGCAGTCATGATTTTTGTTGTGCTTGCCGGATAATACTGTGAGTCGGCATCGCGACTAAACAGATCTTTTTTTTGGTCCACATCCCATACGAGGGCTGCTCTGGCCTGCAGATTCTTTTCAATAAAGCCAGCTTCTTCACCCATGGCTGATCGAAGCAGTGGAATAGCCCAAAAGAGGACATAAAACAACAGCTTCAGCTTCAGTCTATTCTTGTTTTTCATGGTGTTCGATCTTCTCTATGATTTTTGTGCTCATTTTTTCCCAATCCAACTCCTTTGGAGTATACAACAAATGGCTTATACACTTCTTCTGGCAATCCGTCGAGCCAAATCCCGGCAAAGGGGTCTTCAAACCATAAAAATGGATCAATCCTTGGCTCAGCAAGCATTCTAGAAAGGGAGTTAAGCGTTCATACAAGCAGATAGCTACAAAACAGGCCTGAGGGGTCAAAAGATCAATATGCCAATGAACGGTTTTAAAAACTGACGTATGCCTAGAAAGACGGCTGCGTAAGCCACCATTGCCCCTGGCCGAACCACAATAACAATACCATCCTTCAGCTATCTGCCTCTTGGTTTGTTTAAAAAAAATGGTTGTTTTGCCTAAAAAGAAAATAAGCAGATAGGATCCCTTTCTAGCTGGTATCTCTGTTAGAGAAAAAGAAGAAGAAAAAGGGATAAATCTTTCTTTTTGAGGACTCATCTTTCTTGATGATAATTGTTTTAGAAAGACTATTTTTTTCTTTTTTTTATCTTTTTGAATGCTAAAACTAATGCCATAAAAAGACCGAATTGGAACGAAATTTTTAGCATTTTAGGCTACATAATTCTTTTTACTGGAGTAGCTTACTTAACGTTACATGGAAGCTGCACTCCATTTAAATTTTAAGATGGCACACTTGGATATGGCAGCCTTTTCTCTTTTGCCTTCCTCTTGTAAAAAAGTTTTGGTTTTTCTTTTAGCTATGACAGTCTTACCTATCCTTCCAATTGCTTCTTCCAAAAGTGTCAAAGAGGCAATGAAAGAGTATATAGAAGCGGTAAGAAACAAAAAGGAATCCAAAATCATTCATTTTTTTCCCAAAAATCCGCCCGCCCTCGTTCTTATTTATACGCAAGGGAATCTTTCTAATCCGAATTTCCAATGGAGAATTGATCAACAAAAAATCGAAAAGGATTTCAAATCTAAAGGTCCATTGTTTCATCTTTTTTTTGATGAAACAAAAAAGACGAACCGATCTTTTTACAAGACAAAAATGGAAGGACCAACCTATAATGAACTTTTTGATACGGCTCATGCTGAAGCTCTAAGCTATCGTGATCTGCTTAAGAAAGAGGCTAAAGGCAAATGGAAAAAGAAAGATAAAAGCTTTTTTTTACAAAGTCCAAAAGTCTGCGACTATGTGCGTTGGAAAAAGAAAGGAGGAAAATGGATTTTAGAAGAAGTGGCCATTACGGCTCCTTAAAACTTTGGGCAGCAGTTCTAGCAAAAAAAATTATATGAATGTCGAAAAATATCCTGATTGTTGTTTTTCTAATCAATGAAAGATGCTAAAAGGATTGATTGGTAACCATTTAGCAGCAAGCAACCATTACAACTCCAGAATTATGAAAATCTTGTCTTGTTTTTTTCTTTGATTTCATCAAAAAGAAGCAGATAAATGGTTTGGCTTGATAATCGTTTGGTTGTCCGAATATATTCGTCGCGAAATTAAGGATGCACTTTTAGAAAATTCCGGTTATGGACAGGGCTTCGAAGAGAAAATTCGTCATTTTTTTCTTTTTATGGAAAAGGCTACCTTTAGCTGCTTGTTTCTCTTCAGTCTCGAGCCATATGCTCAGCTGTCCAAAAAAACAATTCACTACTAAGGATGATTTTCTATGATATCCTTCGGTTTTTTGATGCTTGCACTGATGCTTTTGATTCATGGAATCTATCGGATCAGCCTTGTGTTGAGACTATTCCTAGGATCTAATGCAGAGAAAAAGAAGCAAGAGGGCATACTCGCTGCGGATTGTTGTCCAAAAGTAACGATCCAACTTCCGATTTATAATGAAAAATCGGTAGTAGAACGCTTGCTGTATGCGGTGTGTGCTATCGATTATCCAAAAGAGAAAATGGAAATTCAAATTATAGACGACTCTACGGATGAAACCACGGCCATCGTTTCGAATCTAGTCGCTGATTTTAAAAAAAAGGGTTTTGACATTCAACATCTCCAAAGAGGAACAAGAGCAGGTTATAAGGCAGGCGGCTTACAATATGGACTGGAAAAAGCAAAAGGCGAGTTTATAGCCATCTTCGATGCGGATTTTATTCCTCCTCCATCGTTTCTTAAAAATACTCTTCCATACTTTTCCTCTCCAAAAATTGGCATGGTTCAAGCTAGATGGGGTTATTTAAATCGCAATTCCAATCTACTTACCCGCTGTCAGGCATTGTTTCTTGATGGACATTTTCTTTTGGAACAACCCGTTCGGTACAAACAAAATCTTTTTTTCAATTTCAATGGAACCGCTGGGGTCTGGAGAAAACAATGCATTATTGATGCGGGCGGATGGGAAGGAGACACTCTAACCGAAGATTTAGATCTCAGTTACCGAGCGCAATTTAAAGGATGGAAATTTGTGTATACTCAAAAAATGGTTGTTCCAAGCGAACTTCCATCCCCTATTGTCGCTTTTAGGACCCAACAACATCGGTGGGCCAAAGGTGCGATTCAAACCGCAAAAAAACACCTTCTTTCTTTACTGCGCGGCTCTTTTCCTACAACTTCCAAAATTGAAGGGTTATTTCACTTACTTGCCCATTCTATCCATCCTATCGTTGCGCTTCTGGTTATTCTCAATGCCGTTACTTTTTTCTCTGCACCTCAAGAAAAATCCTCAGTGCAAATAATTGCTGGGATGCTTTTCTCCGTGATTTCTCTTTTTTACATTTCCTATCTGTCTGTCATTCTGATCTTGAGTAAGAAGTTCGAGCTTAGCACTCTTTTTATTTTGCCTTTTTCTATGGCAATGGCTCTAGGCATGACTTTTGCCAATACGAAATCGGTCATCGACGGCTTATTTGGGAAAAACAATATATTTGTGCGCACCCCCAAAAATGGTTCTTATAATCCCCAAAAACCGATTTACAAAGTCGAACATAGTCTAACCCTTCCCCTATTGGAAACATTCGCTGCTACTGTGTTTAGTATCGCGCTCTTTCAAGCTTTTCAGAAGCATCTTTGGGTATCTGTTCCCACTCTTTTCCTTCATACCATAGGATTCGGTTATGTAGGAATTGCCACTCTCTATTCCATCATCAAAATGAAAAGGATACCTACTAAGCCCTAAGTCAAACAGGAATTTTAAAAAAGGAAGGGAATCTTTCATTCGTTCTTCAGGAAGAGGCTACTATTTTATCAATAAAAAATGCTCCTATGTCTTCTACGGAATTGGCATGAAAGACTTCTCCTTGTTTGTTTAAAATTCCATATCCTTGTCCATAGGCAGGACCATTGAGCACGCAATAATCTGATCCAGACCGTTCAATCTGTTGCTTTCCTTTTTTGTAGACCGTCTCGTAATTGCCACTGACTTCGTATTTCCAACCCGTAAGTAGGGCTTTTGGAAAAACTTCTCGAAAATTTTCTAGTAATTTCCTAGCCGGAACTAGCCGCATCCAATATTCTCTATCAGTGGCTATTTTGGCTTTTACTGTTTCTTTTCCCTCTTGATCAACGATTTCTTTAACTTGAAAATCACAAAGCGCAGCCGCATGAAAGACAGCTTGAAAGCTATGTTCTTGAGCTAGCCCTTTAACGGTATTCCATAGTCCTTCGTTTGTATCGAAAGAATAGAGCTTAAATGGAGGATTCTGCGGTCGGACGGTAGATAAACTGCCAAGCACACAGATCACTTCAACGCCAGAAAGGGAAAAAAAGGAGGATAATTGAATGCCAAGCCTACCAGTGGAAAAATTTGTGATCCTTCGGACCTCGTCGATTGGTTCAAAGCTTGGACCGCAGGTGATCAATACCTTCATTGTTTTTCTTCTCTCCTAGAACCACCCCATATCATTTTTTATTCGCACGAACAAATCTATTGCTTCTTTGAGAAGATCTCAATTAATTGTTTAGCTATGGAACAATCACTTATGGCAAGAAAACCCGCCTGGCTCAGGGCAAAAATACCTGGAGGAGCTGCTTATAACGAAATTCGCAATATAGTTAGTTTTTACCATCTTCATACGGTCTGTGAGAGTGCTCTTTGTCCGAATATTGGAGAATGTTGGGGCAGGAAAACGGCAACGCTAATGATTCTAGGTGATCGATGCACGCGCAGCTGTCGGTTCTGTGCAGTAACTACAGCGAAGCCCTTAGGGGTAGATCCCGAGGAGCCGAAAAACGTTGCTCTTGCCATCCAAGCAATGGGACTGAAATATGCTGTCATCACCTCTGTGGCTAGAGACGATCTAAAAGATGGTGGAGCGGACATATGGGCCCAAACGATTAGAGAAGTCAGGGCCTTGAACCCTCATACCAAGATTGAAGTCCTTATTCCAGATTTCCGGGGAAATAGAGAAAGCCTAAGGAAGGTGCTCGAGGCAAAACCCGATGTTTTGAACCACAACGTAGAAACTGTCCCAAGGTTACAAAAATTGGTCCGTCCTCAAGCCCGATACGACCGATCCCTAGAAGTTCTTAGAACATCAGCAAAAGAAGGCTTTCTAACGAAAACCGGCTTCATGCTTGGAATTGGAGAAACGGAAAAGGAAATAGAAAACACCCTCTTAGAACTTCGACAGGTGGGCGTTCAAATCCTTACTTTGGGGCAATACTTACGGCCTTCAAAAAATCATCTTCCGATCGACCGATGGGTTAGTCCAGAAGAATTCCAAAGCTGGAAAGAATATGGATTAAAAATTGGATTTAGCCATGTGGAATCCGGTCCTTTAGTCCGCAGTTCTTATCATGCCGATGAACACCTGAAGCAGCAGGAATAATTTGCTATCCCCTTAATGGGATGGGCTTCTAACCACATCTTGCAGTCTGTATAGGCTCTTTCCGTAGGATACCCTCACCATATCCTGGTGTCGCACTTCATGCTTGCGACTAAAGTTTGACTACGCTAGCCCTCCCTGCCAGACTTCGACTCCGGCAAAGAATAGCAAGGCAAAGAACGATAAGGCATGCCACTTACAGAACATTGCAGAGTGTTAGGCCTAAGGGGATTGACATTGCTGACCATAGAGAAGGACCTCAACCGCCTTATACCATATCCACCTTGCGTTGATTGATGCCAATAATCATCGTCTACCTACTGAACAGATTGAGATTAAGGAAGTTATGTAAGCCCTGTTGACTTCGCTGAAAAAAGGCATGCTAAAGGAGAGTAGTTTTGGACACAGGCATAACCCATCTGAATACAAAAGGAAAAAGCTTCTCAAAAGAGAACATCTGCCAATATAAACAGGAGGGCCAAGGCAAATAAGCGCCTATGTACCATCCTTTGAAGAGGACAGATGTCCCGGCGCTGACACTATAAAACTTTGCGTACAAAAGCTTGCGAAAGGCTAGCTATGCATTAAAATGGAAAAGCATTTAACAAAAAAAATGGCATTTGGTTGTGAAAATTTCTAAGACACTTCTTTTCTATCTTTTTCTTTTATTGCCGACTTCTCTGCTAGCGATTGATTCCTTTACGACCGTTCTCATTGACCCTGGACATGGTGGTATTGATAATGGAGGCAGCAGTGGGAAAAAAGCGCCTCATTATTTGATGGAAAAAGAATTGACTCTTGATATAGCTCGAAGACTTGCCAACGAACTGAGAAAAATGGGATTCAGAGTCATCATGACAAGAACAGATGATCGTTTTGTCGATCTAGATGAAAGGGTAAGAATCGCTAATGAACTTGGGAAACGAGCGGTTTTAGTGAGCATTCATTGTGACGCTCTGTCCAATCGGAAATTAAGGGGCATAAAAACTTATTTCTGGCATGCTAATAGTTATGGTTTGGCCACTAGGATCCAAAAAAGTCTTGTGAAAATGACCGGAGCAAAGGATCTTGGCGTGATTCGACGCAGGCTGCGACTCACTCGTAATCCTACGATACCTTCCGTACTTTGTGAATGTGGCTTTATGACCAATCCATATGAAAACAAGCTCTTGGCTAGTCCTTCTTATAGACAGACCCTGGCGGTAGCCCTTGCCAAAGGGATCTATGAAGAAAAGCGGCTTGGAGACTTTGGGATTAGCCCTGTACCTGAAATTTGGGCGCCTCTTTCTAGGCCCACTGACGCCCATCGTCATGTGTTTCACAAAAAAACTAAGAAAAGAAAACAACTGAAAAAGATGGAAACTCTCTTAGGAACCAAAAGCTTCCTTAGTTAAAAAAAGACTTTTTCTTCAAGCCACTTTCTGGTAAAAACGCATTTGCAAGCTTTTATGAAGGGGTCTTTAAGGGCGCTAGGTTATTTCCTTTGTTATTTTTTCTTTCTCTTTGGTAGCGGTCGTTCCTTTCTTCTTTCAAAACCCACCTACGACCTTTCGGATCTACAAATCCAGAAAGCTGCTTCCTATTCCAGAGCACATAACCATTTGTCCCTTCTTATTATCAAAGATGGCCAAGTCCTTCACGAAGAATATGCGCCGGGCAACAGCCCTTATCTTCGGCACCGGATATTCAGTGGAACAAAAGGCTTTTGGGGGGTTATTGCCATGAAGGCCTTGGAAGAAAGGCTTTTTTCCTTACAAGAACCCGTAGCTTCAACAATAGAGGAATGGAGCAATGGCAACCATAATGATCCAAGAAAAAGAATAACAATTTATGATCTTTTGCATTTTACCGATGGCATAGAGCCTGCCTTCTATCTACACAACGACGGTTTTTTGGATAGGAATCTTCATGCCCTCCTTTTAAAACCAGTAAGAGCGCCGGGAACCGTTTTTACATACGGCCCCAGTCATTTACAGATTTTTTGCGAGATCCTCAATCGTAAACTAAGGCAAAAGGGGATGACTACTTCTAGATATATCGAAGAAAAATTACTGTTCCCACTGGGTATTCAACAAGTCGAATTTAAGAAAGATGGACATGGCAATCCTCTTTTAGCCGCAGGCTTTAGATTGACCCCAAGGGAATGGGCAAGACTTGGCGAATTGATCCTCCAGAAAGGCTGGTATGGAGGGAAAAATATTATCTCATGGCCCTATTTAAAAGAATGCTTTCAAGGTAGTTCAGTAAACCCCCTCTACGGGATTGGTTTCTGGGTAAATACTCTGGCGCCCTATGGACGAGAAATAGACGTTGAACAGGAACTAAGCAAACCTTGGGAAAAAGAAAACTGGCATAGAGGCAGTCTTTGTAACGATGCGCCTAGCGATCTTATTGAATCGATTGGTTCAGCCAATCAAAGATTATTGGTTATTCCTTCAATGCACTTAATTATCGTTAGACAGTCACATGGTGGTGGGTTTTCAGACAGGACTTTCTTAAAGCTGCTTTTTGGAAAAATCAATAGCCTATCCTTGATTCGCTAAAGCCTTTCCATCCACTTGCTTTTTCTTACTGAGTTTTTAGTGAAATGATCAATCCTGCTTCCTTAGGGTTCCATTTATAGCCAAAGCCAAATGGCAAAGGCTCGGTTTTCTGCTGAGCAAACGCCTCTTCCAGATCTTTTTGATAAAATTCCTTGAATATGTTCAAAGGCGGGGTATAGACGCCAAAAAGCTCGACTTTCCGTCCACCAGCGAACAAATACCGATAGGGTATACCACTATCATCTTGAATGATCATTTCGCTATGGGAAAGGAGAAACTCTCTCAGAGATGAAAAATTGCTCCCATGCAGTAGATAAGAAGCCGATTTAATAACCGTATTGAAAGGCCCCAAAGAAGAAAGAAAATTCATAAGGCTTCCTTCAAATCCCCCATTGGAGAGATCCGACTGGAAATAGTAAAGGGTTTTGAGCTTCCCTTTCGAATAAAACCGAATAATGGCTCTTGAACCCATTGTTTTGCAATCGACGACTCTACCACCAGAGCGAACAATCATAATGAGAAAAAGAGGCACATTGCCGCCCAGCATAGGAAGATCCTGACGTAATTCTTTTGTCACAAAATATCCGGCTTTAAAATAACTGTGTAAGGAAGCAAGGATCAGGGGGAAAGTCCTTTCAAAGGTCTTTACTGATTCAATATCTGGGCAGTTTCCAGCAGATTCCCGACTGGCAAGAACATAGGTGGAAGCTAAAGGGAAAAGAGCCAAGGCGAACATTAAGTCAGGCCCACTAAAAGGATAGAATACAGGCAGATAGGGATCATCCAGTTTGCTGATTTTATTTTCAGAAAAAACTCGAATGGGTGTCCAGGACCAGGAGTCGCGTTTTTGCCACTGCTTTTCCAGTAACTGGGCATACTGCTGCCAGGCTGGCGACTTTTCGTAAGCATATAATAAAGCAGAATCATGTTCTTTGACTGGCAATCCCCCTAAAAACAAACTAATGGCATCAATTCCTGTTTTTGTTTGTTCAGGGATTGCCTCCTCTTCTTCAAGTTGTCCAAAAAGAGATGCCAACCAACCAAAGACAAAAAAAAGAAGCCATAGGCTTCTGGGCATTTTCGATTTGGATTCGATATTTATTTTTTGTTCCATCGCTTGATTCGATCCCAAAGAATAGGCTTTTGAAAGACAAGATTAGAGAAGCGCATCGAAAAAAAGGTGATAATCGTTCGATGGATATCAATCAAGAGAAAAAACTCGTGAGGAATATAAATTTTAAGAATAGAGAAAAAAACCTCTTTCAAAGCATAGCCTGCGAGTCCGTTCTTTAGGAAGTGTGATCGAGCGGTTAGAGGCGTCTAGAAAAAACTACCTTTAGCTTAGCAAAAAACGGATTTACAAAACTCCTAAAGGTAGCCGATTCCTCCGACAGGCTCAAAGTCTCTAGTAGCTGTTTTGTGCGTTAGCACCAGCTCCGGTAAAGTCGGCCTGAGAAAACCGCAAGGTAAGATGCAAGACTTTTTGATCCCCAAAGCCCTGCCAACCTTTTAGAGTAGACTTTTTATCTCCGAGGCCTTACTTCGAGCAAGCCTTCTTCGAGAAGAAGTAAACAATGGCACCCAATAGAAAAGTAGAGAGTCCTAGCAATGATTCCACTGGTCTTTGTCTGAATACCTGCAACAGAATGATAGACTCAATGATGACATAGAGTAAGGGAGTCAATGGGTAGCCCCATGTAGAATAAAAACGCTTGAGTTCAGGGGCTTTCCAACGCAGTATGATCACTCCAAGCACCGTAACAACGGTTGATAAGCCCAAAGCAAACTCCACGTAAGTGATTATCTTTGCAAAGGAAGAACTAAACAGAAGGCAAAACATAATAAGGGCCTGAAGTAATAACCCCACGTAAGGTACGCCTTCTTTAGAACGTTTACTTAAAATACGAAAAAAAGGATAATCCTCTCCTATAGCTGCAGCCACCCTTGGTCCAGTCCATGCTATGGCGCTCAGAGAAGAAATGAGGCTTACGCCAATTAAAAACCCGGCAAACCGGCTTCCCCACTCCCCAAAAATTTTTCTAGCCACAATGGCGCCGACCTCAATTTGACCTGAAATTTGATCTCGAGGAACAGAAAATATAAAGACCGCATTCAGAAAAGTATAGATGATGACCACGATGGTCGTTCCTAAAATAAGGGCAAGAGGAATGTTTTTCTTGGGATTTTCAATCTCTCCAGCGATATAGGCTGCAGCGTTCCATCCGGAGTAGGAATACATCGTGTAAATGAAACACAAGGCAAAAGGCGGGCTAAAAAAAACAGCTAGATCTTCTGGTTTTGGAAGAAAATCGAGTTTTGGCCTTTCTACATGCTCAATCCCACTCACAATAAAAAACAAAATCAAAAAGATTTCGACCAGAATAAAAATATTTTGGAAAATTGACTCCCAGCGAAGGCTCCGAAGATGCAAAGCATAAACGAGAACTGACACACAACAAGAAATCCAAAGAGGTGGTATCATGGGAAAGACATAGTGAAAATACTTTCCAAGAGCCATCGCAGTGGCCGCAGAAGGAGCAGCAAAGCCCACAGTAACCGAAAGCCATCCTGCCAAAAACCCTACCATCGGATGATAAATTTTACTTAAAAACAGATATTCTCCTCCTGATCTTTGAAAGATGGCTCCAAGTTCTGCATAGGAAAGCGCTCCACTAAGAGC
Organism: Methylacidiphilum kamchatkense Kam1; assembly: GCF_007475525.1. Lineage (NCBI taxonomy): Bacteria > Pseudomonadati > Verrucomicrobiota > Methylacidiphilae > Methylacidiphilales > Methylacidiphilaceae > Methylacidiphilum (ex Ratnadevi et al. 2023) > Methylacidiphilum kamchatkense. The sequence goes on from NZ_CP037899.1 coordinate 1,589,299, forward strand.
AACAATGCCTCCCAAAATCCAAATGCAAAGGATGACAAAGGGCGAACCAATTTCCTTCACTTGAAAGCCAAGGGTTGTAAATACGCCCGTGCCTATCATATTAGCGATTACGATTGAGATAGCTGTTAGAGCCGATATTTTCTTAAGGCCGATCATTTCCCCTCCCATTTTCCTTGTTTCTACTGAAAATACCACTTAATTCTCCTATTCTTTTCGATTGTCAGCAGGCCTATTAATTTTCTACTTTACATTCCTATGAGCCTGCCTTCTTCTTATTTCTTTTTTGAGCCAACCCCAACAACCCTACCGCTCTTTATAGAGCGGGCTCAAGGCATTTATCTCTACACTAAAGAAGGCAAGGAAATTATTGATGCGGCTTCAGGGGCAGTTGTTGTCAATATTGGTCAAGGCAGAGAAGAAATCGCGGCAATAGCTCAGGAGCAAATAAAAAAACTAGATTATATTGTTCCCGTTTGGTTATCGGATGCACTCGCAGGGCTTGTTAAAAAATTATCCGAGTGGTTTCCAACCGAGCCTTATCGGTTCTACTTTACGGCGGGAGGCGCAGAATCTGTAGAAGCAGCGTTTCGTTTTGCTTTTTTGTATCAAGTAGCTGAGAATAAGCCTTGGAAGAACAAAATCCTTTCTCGTTGGACCTCCTATCATGGCATTACCCTTGGCGCTTTATCAGCTAGTGGCAATCGGTTACGAAGAGAGCATTTGGAACACTGTCTCCTTGATTGGCCTAAAATCCCTCCTCCCTATTGTTATCGCTGTCCATGGACTAAAACCTATCCCTCTTGTGGTATTGCCTGTGCTCAGGCACTAGAGGAAGTGCTCCACTCCGAAACAGGCAATAGTATGGCTGCTTTCATTGCCGAACCTATTATTGGAGCTAGTGGCGGAGCGATTGTACCCGTTGAGGAGTACTGGCCTGCCATTGCGGAAATCTGTAAAAAACATGGCCTATTACTAATTGTCGATGAAGTGATGACTGGTTTTGGGAGGACAGGTAAACGCTTTGCTTTTGAACATTGGAAGCTTCGACCAGACATTATTGTCAGTGCAAAAGGCCTATCGGGGGATATATCCCCATGGGAATGCTCGCTGTCAGAGAAGAGCTTGTCCAAAGATGTGAAAAAGTAGCAAAAAATTTCATGTTTTTTACCTATACTTCCCATCCACTAAGCTGTGCGATTGCAAAAAAAGTGATCGATATTTTGGAGGCGGAAAATCTTATTGATCACTCAATGAAAATGGGGGAGCTACTTGGCCAGTCCTTAAAAAACGAACTGGCGGATCATCCTTTTGTTGGAGAAATACGCGGCAAAGGCCTTTTTTGGGGAGTAGAATTTGTAAAATCCAAAATCACCAAAGAACCTTTCCCTCCTGAAGAAGGCTTTTTAAACCGGTTCTTAAGAAAGGCGCTAGAACTTGGAGTATTTTTTTATCCTTGTCAAGGAATGGCTGACGGCTTTTCGGGTGAAGCGGTGCTAGTTTGCCCACCTCTTATCGTTAAGGAAGAAGATATTCTGAAAATCGTTGCTGTTTTAAAAGAATCCCTAAACCAACTGGTATGATATTAAAGGGGGGGCAGTTCATGAAAGGAGAGCGGATTATGGCCAGTGAGCAGAAAACCAATCCGCAGCCACCGCAGCAACTTTATCGAGGGCTCCTGGTTCTTCAAAAAGATGGGAAGCCCCTGGAATCACCACCAGTTCTTTTTCACACTGCAAGGCTTCCAGTGCCTGTTCATTAAGCCTTAAAACAAACTCATCTAGACTCCCAACAATGAGCAGGGTCGGAGACTTCACCTTTTTTAACGATTCACCGGCAAGATCCGGCCTTCCTCCTCGAGAAACCACAGCTTTTATTCTCTCTCCAAGTTCTGCGGCAGCAACTAAAGCAGCTCCTCCTCCTGTGCTTGAGCCGAAAAAGCCTATTGGATAATTTCTAGTTTGTTTTTGTGTTTTTAACCAATGAGCCGCTCCTACCAGCCTTTTTGCAAGAAGTCCGATATCAAACCGGTAGATGCCACTAAACTCGTCTTCGGCTTCTTCATCCGAAGTTAAAAGATCAAAAAGAAGGGTTCCGGACCCTTTTTCTCTTAAAACTTTAGCGACTAACTGATTCCTCGGACTAAAGCGGCTACTGCCACTGCCATGGGCAAAAAGGACGATCCCCTTTGCTCCAGGAGGAATTTCTAATGTCCCAGGGAGATAAACTTCCCCAATCGTTACGTTGACTTCTTCTTTGATCCCTTCATGAAGCACAAAAATAAATATGACAGCTAGGAATAAAGAAATCAAGAATGGCTTGTTGCTTAGCCGAATAGGCCTTTTTGAGATTGAGCAACTGTTCTAAGCCGCAAAGACTGAAGCTTGATAAATCCTGTGGCATCCTTTGGGTCATAGGCACCTTGATCCGCCTCCATCGTCGCCAGCTTTGGGTTATAAAGCGAATAGGGACTTTTCCTCCCAAGCGTGTAGAGTTGGCCTTTGAAGAGTTTCAGCCGAACGGTTCCTGTTACAAAACGCTGGCTTTGATCGAATGCAGCTTGGAGGAAATATCTCTCAGGAGAAAACCAAAATCCATTATAAATCAACTCAGCATATTTTGGGATGAAGCTATCCCGCAGGTGCATGACTTCCCTATCCAGTGTGATCGTTTCCAGCTGCCGATGCCCAAAATAAAGGATCGTGCCTCCAGGACACTCATAGACGCCCCTAGATTTTATTCCTACAAAACGATTTTCTACGATGTCAATCCTGCCGATTCCATGCTTTGCTCCAAGCTTATTCAAAGACTTTAAAATTTCGACCGGACTTTTTTTCTCCCCATTGACCCCCACACAGTTCCCTTCTTCAAATTCTAACTCTACCACTTCTGGGGTGTTAGGTGCCTCTTCGGGGCTTTTAGTTAACCGAAACAAGTCCTGAGGCGGTTCTTGCCAAGGATCTTCTAAAACACCGCTTTCATAGCTAATGTGTAAAATATTCCTGTCCATTGAATAAGGTTTTTCTCGACTGACTGGCACCTCAATACCCTGTTTTTTAGCATAGGCTATCAGATCTTCTCTTCCCTGAAAGCTCCATTCCCTCCATGGAGAAATGACTTTAAACTCAGGTGCTAAGGCGGCATAAGCCAACTCGAAACGGACTTGATCATTGCCTTTCCCCGTAGCTCCATGCGCAAGCGAATCAGCCCCTTCTTTCCTTGCAACCTCCACCTGTTTTTTAGCAATTAGGGGTCTAGCAATACTTGTGCCCAAAAGATACTGATTTTCGTATATGGCGCCTGCTCGAAGCATCGGAAAGACATAATCTTTGACAAACTCTTCGGTGAGGTCTTCCACAATGCATTTTGAAGCACCAAGCTTCCGTGCTTTTTCCTCTAATCCTATGAGTTCTTCTTCCTGACCTAAATTTGCACAATAGGCAATGACTTCGGCCTGATACTGCTCGATAAGCCATCGCAATATCACCGAAGTATCTAATCCCCCTGAATAAGCCAAGACGATCTTCATGCGCTTTGCAATCCTTTTAGTCTCAAGCAATTTCTAGATGGCCTCCGGCCTTCGATCCCTTTAAAATTTTCAAGGACTGCTCCAGAGCGTTCTCGACCGTTAACCCATATTTTTTCCTGAGGATATCCACTTTGCCATGTTCAATAAACTGATCTGGCCAGCCAATTCTAACTACCGGGGTTCGCAATCCGAGCTGCTGCAGCTCCTCAAGCACAAGCGAGCCAAAGCCTCCAGCTAGCACATGATCCTCAATCGTTACAATTAGCTCGACGTGCCTAGCAAAAAACTCAAGCGTTCCTCTATCAAATGGCTTGACGGTCCTTGGGTTAATCACAGCTGCTGAATAGCCAAGCTCTTCAAATCTTGCCGCTAATTCTTTTGCCATTTCTATCATTACCCCTAGTCCAAAGATAGCCACTTCCCTACCATGTTGAAGCACCTCAGCCCGTCCAATAGGTATCAATTCCGGTTGCTCTTTGACCGCTACCCCGCTGCCTGTTCCCCTTGGATACCGGATAGCCACCGGACCAGGATGATGCATGGCAGTAAAAAGCATATCGGCTAGCTCATCTTCATCTTTCGGATGCATTATCGTAATATTTGGTACGGTCCGTAAATAGGCTACATCGAAAAGCCCATGATGAGTCGGTCCATCATCTCCTGAAAGCCCTCCACGATCCAAGCAGAAGACTACTGGTAATTTCTGCAGGCAGACATCATGAATGATAGGATCATAAGCCCTTTGAAGAAAGGTTGAATAGATCGCACAATAAGGTTTGAATCCCTTGGTGGCAAGGCCAGCAGCAAAAATGACTGCATGCTCTTCTGCAATACCCACGTCGAAATACCTATCCGGAAATTTAGGCTGGAACTTATCCAAGGCGGTCCCATTAGGCATCGCCGCTGTGATCGCTACAACATTCCTATTCATGTCAGCCAGCTTGATCATTGTCTCAGCAAACACTTCCGAAAATGTTTTTCTTGGGCTTGTAGGAGTTTCCCCCGTAATGGGATTATAAGGCCCTAGGCCATGAAATTTCTTTTGCTTTTCTAAGGCAGGAGGAAATCCCCTGCCTTTTTGCGTGATCACATGCAGCAACACCGGATATTCTTGATTTTTTAGAAACTCAAAAGTCGAAATCAACCGTGGGATATCATGGCCATCGATAGGACCATGATAAGTCAGGCCCAATTCTTCAAAAATAACACTGGGCCAGAGAAGACTTTTAAAGGCCTCTTCAGCTTTTCTAGCGACTTTAAGAACATTTTTGCCTGGCCATTTTTCTAGCACCTTTTCCACTCGATCCCGCAAGTAGGAATAGGCAGGATTGGTAACGATCTTGTTAAAATAACTCGCTATTGCCCCCACATTCTTATCAATCGACCATTCGTTGTCATTCAGAATGACAATGAGTCTTTGGGTTGTCGAGGCAACGTTGTTCAATGCTTCAAAGGTAATGCCGCAAGTAAAGGCAGCATCGCCACAGAGAGCTATGACGTGCTCTTTGCCCCCTTTCCGATCCCTTCCTACAGCCATTCCAAGAGCAGCCGATAGGGCCGTTCCCGCATGCCCTGCCCCATAACAGTCATATTCACTCTCTTCTCGACACATGAACCCCGAAATCCCTCCTGGTTGTCGAATGGTATGGAACCTACTTTTCCTACCTGTCAGCAGTTTATGGACATAGGCTTGATGGCTGACATCGAATACAAAATTATCCTTGGGAACATCAAAAACGTAATGCAAGGCGAGGGTCAGTTCCACCACCCCAAGATTTGGTCCAAGATGCCCTCCGTTTTTAGATAGCACTGTGATCATTTCCTGCCGGATCTCTTCAGCCAGTTTAGGCAATTCAGGAATGGGAATTTTTTTAAGATCCGAAGGACTGTCTATTTGGTCTAAGAGTCTATCCATAGTTCCTCCATCTTGAAAAAACCTGCTCCTTTAGTTTTCCTTGGCTCCACCGCCGTTGTCTTGCTTAGTGGACAATACAATGATCCTTTGTTCCGCTTCGTTAAGCTTCTCATCACAAATCTTTAATAACCTTCTGCCCTCTTCGTATTTCTGCAAGAGATCTTCTAAAGGCATTTGACCAGATTCCAGGCTATTGACGATCTCTTGGAGTCTTTTGAAAGCTTCCTCAAATCGCATCTCTTTTTCTCCCCCACTCTGCTTGTCAATCTGGCTCATAGGCAATCAAGTCACTGGTTGATAGGTTCCTATTTTAAACCGTGGATCGTTTGCCATCAAAGATCCAAGATTTTTCCACTTCACTCCTTCCATCTCATAAAAACCCTGAAGATATATAGAAACATATTCTTTTGGGAATTCCTCAAAAAGCGTGTTCACAGCTTGTTGTAAGGTTTCTAAAGGAGGCTCTTCAGGATCCACCTCAAGAATGCCTTTTTCATCATGAGCTATGCCTAGCATATCTAGCCAACGGCATAACATCGGGCTTTGAGTTTCTATAAGCCAGTGGGAAAGAAGATAAAAACTCATCGTTTCACTTCGAGGATGCGACAGGACTTTTTTGCACAACGCATGCCGTTTTATTTTGGGCATTTCTAGCAGTTTGTTGATCCGAATTCCGAATCCCTTTGAAACCATGTCTAAGAGCAGTCGGTACAGTTTTTTATCAGACTGCTGAGCGCAAAGAAGGATCTGATGAGACAATTCTTCGGAGATGGAATTCCAAATGAAATAGGTGGGCATAAAGCTAGAAGCACTAGTAGAACAAAAATTTCAAAAAAAAACAATCTCTTTTTCCTTTTTCTATAACTTCTCATTTGAACTTGCAAGCGCAGAAGATTGATTTAAAGATTAATCGAAACAGACAACCGTGGGGCTAGAAAGTTTTTTTCCTTTGTCCCAATAAGGATAAATTTGAAATAATGCATACCGAAGAGACATTTCCGAAAGCTTACGAGCCAGCTGCTATTCAGGACCGGCTGTATAGAGAGTGGCTCGATCAAAAAATTTTCCATGCCGACCCGAATTCTTCCAAGCCTCCTTTTTCCATTGTCATGCCTCCTCCCAATATTACCGGAGTGCTGACTCTAGGCCATGTGCTAAACAATACCATACAAGATATTTTGTCCCGAAAAGCACGCATGGAAGGCTACGAGGTACTTTGGCTGCCTGGATTAGATCACGCCGGTTTAGCCACTCAAGTCGCCGTTCAAAAATACCTGCTGAAGACCAAAAACATAGACCCACGGACCTTATCCAAAGAAGAATTCTTACGGATTGTATGGGAATGGAAAGAGAGTCATTCAAAGCGAATCCTTGAGCAGCTCCAAAAACTTGGTTGCTCGGCGGACTGGGAAAGAACCCGCTTTACCATGGATCCTGCTTATAGCAAAGCCGTTGCGACGGCCTTCATAAAACTTTATCATAAGGGGTTAATTTATAGAGGCAAACGGATGATCAACTGGTGTCCGGCCTCGCAAACGGCTCTTTCTGACGAAGAAGTCATTCCAAAGAAAATAGATGGCTTTCTTTTCTACGTACGCTATCCTTTAGCGGATCAGCCCTCTCTTTTTTTGACCGTTGCCACGACCCGACCCGAAACCATTCCAGCTGACTCAGCCTTGGCAGTTCATCCGGAGGATCAACGCTACCAGAAATTTATCGGAAAGTTCTGTTTGAGGCCTTTTCCCAAAGAGCCAATACCTGTGATTGCCGATACTAGGGTGGATCCAAAGTTCGGGACTGGGGTACTCAAAATTACTCCTGCCCATGATGCACTCGATTTTGAGATTGGCTGCGAGCATCATTTACCAATCAGGGATATCCTTACAGCTGACGGTAAGATCAATTGCCCTGAACTGCCGGCTCTTCATGGCTTAGACCGGTTTGAGGCCCGCAAAAAGTCCATCGAACTTTTATCCTCTCTTGGTCTCCTCGAATCCCAACAACCTTACAGTCATGTCGTGGGTTTCAGCGAACGAGCAGATGTACCCATTGAACCAAGGATTAGTGAACAATGGTTTTTGAGATATCCAAAGACAAAAGAGGCTCTCGAAGTCGTAAAAGAGAAACTCATCACATTTTTCCCTACTTACTGGGAAAAGGTTTACGAACATTGGATAAAAAATATTAAAGATTGGTGTATTTCAAGACAGGTATGGTGGGGGCATCCTATCCCCGTATGGTGGAAAAATGATCAATACCTCTGCCAAGAGGAATCTCCTGGGGAAGGATGGCAACGAGATCCAGATACTCTGGATACTTGGTTTTCTTCATGGCTCTGGGCCTATGAAACGATGGACGGGGAGACAAGGAGAAAGTTTTATCCAACAAACGTTCTGGTAACAGGCCCGGATATCATTTTCCTCTGGGTTGCTAGAATGATAATCGCAGGATTAGAATTTAAACCTAGTCTTTCGGATGACATTTATCAAAATATTCCCTTCCGGAAGGTCTATTTTACTGGATTGATTAGAGATCGGCTGGGAAGAAAAATGTCCAAGTCCTTAGGGAATTCTCCCGATCCTATCGATCTTATCCAAAAATACGGAACCGATGGCTTGCGGTTTGGCCTGCTCCGTATCGCTCCCCAAGGCCAAGACATTCGTTTTGAGGAATCACAAATTGAAGAAGGCAGAAATTTCTGCAACAAACTTTGGAATGCGTGTCGGTTTCGGATCCGTTTTGGAAACATCAATCCTAAGGCAAGGCCTTGGGATTATTCTAGATCTTCTTTTTCCCAAGAGATTTTAAGAAAACTGGCTCAAACCTCTATAATTCTAAATGAAGCGTTTGAGGCCTTTGAATTCAACCAGGCTGCCATCATTCTTTATGAATTTGTTTGGAATGAATTCTGTTCGAAATTCATCGAAGCAACCAAATGGGAATTGGCTTTCGATTCTAAAGAAACGCATCAGGGAGCTTTGGAAACCTTCGATTATTCCATGTCGGTTATTTTAAGATGGCTCCATCCATTTGTTCCTTTTGTAACAGAAGAGCTGTGGCAGCGAATGGCTTTTGGTCATACCACTATTCAACTCGAACCTTGGCCCAATGGAGAGCTAGAGGAAATCTTAAAAAAACCGCTCTATGATCCACAGGCTGCGTCTATTGCCCAGGCTATTTATGAAACTGTCACAGCTGCGCGTAATCTTAGAGCTCAATATTGTCCTAACTTCAACCAAAAAATTAAGTTCTTGATTAAGAAAGACAAAGAAATATCTTACCTTGAAAAAGCGGTACTTTGCGGTCTTATTGGGGCCACCTCGATTCTTTCCATTGATGTTAGACCTCCAAAAATGCCACTGGTCTCTACCCCAATAGGGGAATTATACTTGCCTTTGGAATTGATCGATTTTGAGTCAGAAAAGAAACGGATTGATAAAGAACTAACTAAACTAAAAAAAGATCAGTTGCTTTTAGAAAAAAGATTAACCGACGAACAAACTCTTTCTAAAGCCCCAAAAGAAAAAATTGAACAATGGAAAGAAGAGAAGAACGTTATTGATGTAAAAATTAAAAGATTAGAAGAACAATTGGAACATATTAGTAGTATCCAGACCGACTGATTGAGGTTGTTCGTAGGCCATTCTCAGAAATCCAGTTCTCTTTCTCAGCTTACTCGCTACTTTTTTTCAATTCTTCGAACTCCACTCTGAGAGCCTTCGCCATAATTTTTTCGATTCGTTCTAATCGGTTCCCCTCTCCTTCAAAGCCTACGTTCATTTCCGAGCGGAGATCCTCTATCCGCTGCCCTTGAGTCTTAAACCTAGCATCCATATTCGAGCGCAGATCTTCTATCCGTTTCCCTTGGTCTTCAAACTTGAAATACATTGCCAAGCGCAGATCTTCTATCCGCCACCCTTGGGCTTCAATCTTGGCATCCATGTCCGAGCGTAGATCTTCTATCCTTTTCCCTTGAGCTTCAATCTTGGCATCCATCTCCAAGCGAAGATTCTCTATCTGCTGCCCTTGCGCTTCCAACCTAGCATCCATATCTGAACGTAGATCTTCTATCCGTTTCCTCTGAGCTTCAATCTTGGCATCCATCTCTAAGCGAAGATTCTCTATCTGCTGCCCTTGAGCTTCCAACCTAGCATCCATGTCCGAGTGGAAATCCTCTAAGTGTTTGTCGATGCGTTTAAAAAACCACACCATTGTTCCAAAAAGAGAACCAATGGTTCCAAAAAGAGAACCGATGATGGTGAATGACAGTATCCATTCCATATGTTATGTTGTAGGATCTGCTATTGACTTTTCTTAAAGTTTTCCTTTCTTTTTTTTCAATTATCCGAGGAAACAGGAGCATCGGCTCCAAAAACTTTTTCTCTGGTTGCCGCTTCCAACTTAGCACACAGAACGGGATCTGACTTCAAGAGATTGACAACCGCTTCCCGTCCCTGACCAAGTTGCGTTCCTTCAAAATAAATCCAAGAGCCTCTTTTTTCGACTATCTGCTCTTCAATAGCTAAATCGATCAACGAGCCTTCCCGAGATATACCCTCATTATAGAGAATATCAAATTCACATTCAGTAAATGGAGGCGCAACCTTATTCTTAACGACTTTTAGCTTCGTTCTATTCCCATAAACCGTCCCATCTGGTCCCTTTAATTGAGCCAACTTTCTAATGTCAATTCTGACCGAAGCATAAAACTTTAATGCCTTGCCTCCAGGGGTTGTTTCGGGATTACCGAACATCACTCCTATTTTGTCTCTAAGCTGATTGGTAAAAATACAAACGGTTTTGGCCTTGCTAATCTGCGCCGTCAGTTTCCTAAGGGCACTACTCATGAGTCTGGCTTGCGCTCCCATAACTGCATCTCCCATTTGCCCTTCTATTTCGGCTCTAGGGGTCAAAGCAGCCACTGAATCGATCACAATCACATCCACAGCATTGGATCGAATGAGCGTTTCTGCGATTGTCAAAGCTTCTTCGCCTGAATCCGGCTGAGAAATTAGCAATTCGTTCATGTTCACGCCTAATTTCCGGCAATAATGAGGATCCAGAGCATGTTCAACATCGATAATCACTCCGACTCCCCCCATTTTTTGAGCTTGGGCAATAACCGTCAGGGCAAGGGTTGTTTTACCAGAAGATTCTGGACCATAAATTTCTATGATTCTGCCTCTAGGAAAGCCACCTACGCCAAGTGCCCTATCGATGGTTAAACAACCTGTGGGGATTGTTTCAATCTTAAGCCTTGAGCGATCATCCCCTAACCGCAAGATCGATCCTTCGCCAAACTCTTTGGCAATGGATTGAATCGCAAGCTCTAGGCTTTTATCTTTGAATGGCGATTTATCCTCAACTTTAGTTCCCATAACTCTAATACTCCTTTATCCTATTTTAGCATTTCTCCTCCAGATCGAACAGGATTTTTAGGAAATCAAAAGAACAAAATAGGAAGTTTATGCTAGTGATGCCTAGGGGATCGCCCTAAGTCCCATAAACCCTTTGCTTCATCACTGTCTGAAACGGCTTGCGTACTCCAACAGGCAGAAGGTCTCCACTGTGAGACTATCCTAGTCAGTTGGAATGGGGTTAGGTCAAAAGTCCATGTAGGTATTACTCTTATAGAAGTTTTAAACCAACATCCCATTCACCCACTTCGCATCCTTTCCTTAAATTCCAACAGCCGCCTAAACGCTAACCCAAAAGCTTGCCATTAGGGACTAGAGAAACAGAGGCTTCTTCAGCATTTTACTTCTTTTCTAGTCTTTGCTACGGGCGGTATACCCCTAAGGCGTTGGGTCCGTGGCCAAGATATCACCCTGATTCCTTAATCCAGCAAAAAACTGCCTACCCCACCCTTCAAAGCCCATCTTTTTTTTTCTATTAACAATGATTTTCTGAAAAGGCTTTAAAAAAGTTGATCGATTTCAAGAAAGCCTTTCAAATGACGTAATCTGGTTGGATGACGCATTTTCCGAAGGGCTTTGGCTTCGATCTGCCGGATTCTTTCCCGTGTTACTCGAAACTGTTTGCCTACCTCCTCAAGAGTTCGAGGGTAGCCATCAAGCAACCCAAATCGTTGTTCGATCACCGTTCTTTCGCGTTCTGTGAGGGTATGGAGCACATCTCTAATCTTTTCTCTTAACAGAGAATAGCCGGTCATCTCGGAGGGATTTTCAGCAGCTTTATCTTCGATAAAATCTCCAAAGGTAGTGTCTTCGCTTTCTCCCACTTGAGCTTGAAGGGAAATGGGATGTTGTGCCATTTTGATGATAGCTCGGATTCTATCCACGCTCATCTGCGTTTCTTCAGCTATTTCTTCAGGGGTAGGCTCTCTTCCAAGCTCTTGTATTAGTTGTTTTTGAACGCGCATCAATTTATTGATCGTTTCGATCATGTGCACAGGAATACGAATTGTCCGCGCCTGGTCAGCAATACTCCGTGTGATCGCCTGCCGAATCCACCAGGTCGCATACGTCGAAAATTTATAGCCCCTGCGGTATTCAAATTTTTCAACTGCTTTCATAAGGCCCATATTTCCTTCCTGAATTAAATCCAAGAAAGAAAGGCCTCTGTTGCTATATTTTTTGGCTATAGAGATGACTAGTCGCAAGTTTGCTTCAACCATGCAGCTTTTTGCCTTTAGAGCCTCGTTAAGCCATTGTTTTAATTCTTCATGCTTCTTTTTGAAAAGATCGAGTGGCAAATGGATTTGATGTTCTAACTGTTCAAATTTCAAGCTGAGTTGCTTACATTCTTTTTCTTTTGCTTCAGGGTCCAACTCACTTTTTTCTAAAGCTTCTTTTTCTTTTTCTAACTTCAGTACTTCTTGATAGTAAGATTCGCTAACTTGGACGAAATCCTCGATGACTTTCTGCTTGAAATATAGCTTGTCAAAAATTTTCTCAAGGCAACCCTTAGCTCTTTGGAACTCTTTTTCCAAACTTTTTCTTTCTTTGGATTTCTCCGGCAACTTCACTAACTTTGCATATAAGTCTTCTATTTTGGCTATATAAGATTCCAGCCGTTCGATTAGTTCGGGCAACTTCGTCAAATATTCTTCGCGACACTCCACATGTTTATCCTGAATGACCCGATCAAATCTTTCCTTACCCTGACCCAATTTCTTTGCCAAATTTAAATATTCTTTCGCAATAAAATGGAAACTATGCAGACAGCTCTTTACATTGGCTTCAGACTGCTCGATTTTTTTGGAAATTTCCACTTCCTGTTCTCTTGTCAAAAGAGGCACTTGCCCCATCTGCTTCAAATACATTCGAACCGGATCATCAACGATGTCCAACTTCGATTCTCTTCCTTCGCTTTCCTCTATGTCAGTAACTACAGCCGATTTGGCATTATCTACATCCGAGCTGTCTATAATTTCAATTTCTAGGGTTCTTAAAAAGTCGAGGACTGCATCGATTTCTTCGGGATTGTTAATGCTATCAGAAAGAGCTTCATTAATGTCATCGTAAGTGAGATAAGTCTGTTCCTTGGCTAGCTTAATCAAAGAGCGTAGCTTTTCCTGCCTGTCTGGATACTCTTCCCATATTTTAGCAAGCCTCGAGGCAATCTGACGGTCTTCTAAAACGAGTAGTTTCGTTGAGCACTGTTTGTCAGTCGGATAATTTCCTGGAGAACCATCCAGGCATTTTTCAGCCCCCTCCTCCCTTTTGTACCTCCCCTCCGAATCGTTGGAAGGATCGGATGAACCATTATTATTCGTTGAGCAGCATGAAGATAGAGAGACAACATCATTGGTTTTTCTCGATTTCTTTTTCATAGAGAAGAGCTTTTGGAATCAGTCTTTGGACATTTTTGACAACGAGTAGTTAAATTATAGAAGCTTTTTCCTTAAGTCAACAATCTCCTTTAATTTTGCTGAAATTTCTTCTGAGGATAGCTTTTCAGAAGCGATTTGTAGCCTTATTTTTTCTATTCGGTGCTGACACCATAACGAAGAAAGCCGCTCTTTTAGCATCAAAAAATGTTCTTCTTTAGAATAATCCTCCTGTTGTTCCTGCTGGAGTTGAAACAAAAAAGAAACGACACTTTCCCTTTCTTCTTGAGAAAGCATTTCCAAAAAATTGGTTGTTCCGTTCTGCTCTCTCTCAGCATCCACTCTGTACAGTTTTGCCAAAAGCTCTCCTCCAGGAATCTCCTTCAACGCCTCCGGAGGCAGAGCTTCTTGGAACCGCGGCACATACTCGGGATTTTCTATTAAAAACCAGATCGTTTCTGAAACCGCTGGACTAATACTGTTTTCTACCCATCTCTTCTCTTCGACTGCTTTCTGGCTATCGCGTTGAGCAAGTAGCGTCTGTTCTATTTTTTTTTCAAAGGCTTCCACACTGACTCCAATCCGGGCAGCAACTTCTAGACTAGCAACGTGCCTACGTATGGGATCATTGATTTTGACAATGAGTCGAGCCATCTTTTCAGCAATTTTACTTTTCCCTACAGCAGTCTGTGGGCAATACTCTATAGCAGCCTTGTTCAAAACGAAGGAGGGATAAGGCAGAGCGGTGGCAAGGATCCGTTCGAAAGCGGCTCGGCCACCTTTTGCAATGAGACTATCTGGGTCCTCTCCAGTTGGAAGCTGCGCCACTTTCACTTCAAGCCCTTCTTCCAAAAGGATATCCAGTGCTCTGACTGCCGCATCCTCTCCAGCCCTATCCCCATCATAGGCGACTATCACTTCCGAACAAAACCGCTTCAACAGAGCAGCTTGGTAATCGGTTAGGGCCGTACCTTGCGTGGCAACAGCGGTGGGAAATCCAGAGGCATGCAGTCGGATCAGATCGATATGGCCTTCGCACAGTATCGCTTTGTCAGACTCCACAATCGCTTTTTTTGCTACATTGAGCCCGTAGAGAATTTTGCCTTTCGAAAAAATCGGGCTTTCCGGAGAATTCAAATATTTAGGACCCTGATCCGTTCCAATAAGCCTGCCACTAAAGCCTACAATTTTTCCAGTTTCATCAGAGATCCTGAAGATGAGTCTGCCACGGAACCGATCGTAGATTTTTGAATTTTCAGTTCGGACGATAAGACCAGCAGGTTCCAACAGTTCAAGAAACCCACTTCTCTCTGAAGCCCATCTGAGCAATCCATCCCAGCGAGCTGGGGCATAGCCGAGGCCAAAGGTTCTAGCCGTCTCTAGATCTATCCCTCTTTCTTTCAGATAGGCTCTTCCTACTTCCCCTTCTGGCTCTTCCAGCAGTATTGTTGTCCAATATTCGGCAACGGCTCTGTGCAGATCCCATAGCCTTTGCTGAAGGGATAGCTTTTCTGTCTTCTCCGAAGACCGAAAGGAAGAAGGAAAGGCAATTCCCGCTCTTTGGGCTAAATATTTCAATGCCCCTAAAAAGTCGAGCTTTTCATAATACATGATAAAATCAAAAACCGTCCCTCCATACCCACTACTGAAGCATTTAAAAAGTTGTTTTTGCGGATCAACAAAGAAAGAAGGTGTTTTTTCTTTTTTAAATGGACTGAGGGATTTAAACTTTGAACCGGCTTTTTTTAAGACCACATATTCACTCACCACCTCAACGATGTCATTGGCCTTACGTACCCTTTCCACAAATTCTTTGAAGCCGATTGTATCCATCGCAAAGTCGGATGATGACCCTATGCTTTCGTGTCAATCTATTTTACGCTATTATGAATAAAAAACCGAACTAAAAATTGGACTTTTCTAAAATGCTTACTTTTTGGTTTTTACTGCTTGAATTTTGTCTTTTGTTGTTACCTGCTCTTTGGGCCCAAACGACTGAAAAACACCGTGTGCTCATCGTTGAAAATCCTGCTTCGGTTGTAGGCTATGAAGCTAATTTCTCAATAGTGAAAGCGATGTTTCAATCCGCTCTGAAAACCTACACTCAGAAATCCTCCAGCCGAGAGGCCTGGTCAAGCTTTTTTCATATCAGCTCAAAGGATGTGGTGGGCATAAAGATCAACGCATCGGGAGGGACCGTCATGTCCACAAGAAAGGCTTTGGTCAATGCCATAGCAGAAAGTCTTATGGAAGCAGGGGTTCCTTCCCAGCATATCATCGTTTGGGATAAATACGAAGATGATCTTTATAACGCGAACTATCTCCCGCTTACCGAAGATAGCCGCTATCTGGTTAAATCGGTAATCCCCCAAACTGGATTTGATCCAAAGGTTTTTTATGTCAACGAAATTTTAGGCAAACTCATCTGGGGAGACATGCTCTTTCAAGGACTCAAGCCTTCGCCATTTGAAAAGAAACAGGCTTCGGACTCAGAAGAGAACGTTGCCAAATTATACGAAAAAGGAGTTCCAGTCAGCAGCCTTGAAAGACGAGTAAGCAATAAATCCTTCTATGCGAAAATTGTCACACAGATCTGCTCAAAAATTATTAACGTGCCCGTGTTTTGCGACAATCCCAACATCGGACTGAATGGTTGTCTTGCTTCGCTTGCTCTAGGAATGGTCGATAACACGCGGCGGTTCCAGGGTGAAGGGGTGTGGGGGGATCCAGCCATCGCTGAAATCCTTGATCAACCCATCGTCAGGAAAAAGGTCATCCTCCATGTGATGGATGCATTGATTGCCGGGTATGCTGGAGGCCCACAGTTCAGCCCAGAATATGCGGTAGTGACTGGCAGTATCTATTTGAGTACGGATCCTGTCGCCATTGATTCCATCGTGCTTCCTCAAATGGATGCCTGGAGGAGTTCGGCAAGAATTCCCCCACTGAGTCCTTATTCCCATTACATTCAAACGGCTGAAGAATATGGTCTTGGTATAGCTGACAGTAGAAAAATTCAGGTTCTCCGCAATTCCTTTCCTCCCTAAAGATAAACTGTTGTTTGAAAGACTTTGCTTTTGTATTATAATGTTGCTTTTCTCTTTTTTTAGTCAGCCATGAATCCATACGACTCTCTGCCCACAGACCCCTTGCTTAGGATCCTTTCTATTATGACCATTTTGAGATCGCCCCAAGGCTGTCCATGGGATAGAGAACAGACCCACAAGAGTTTGAAAGCAAAACTCATTGAAGAATGTTACGAGCTGATCGAAGCCATTGACTCGGAAGATATGGCATCGATGAAAGAAGAACTTGGAGATATCCTTCTTCATGTCCTTTTCCATGCACAAATAGCTCAAGAAGAAGGAAACTTTTCTTTCTTGGAAGTGCTAGACGATCTTTGCACCAAGTTAATACGCCGTCATCCTCATGTATTCGGTACCGAATCAGCCACCACCACCGATGAGGTCCATAAGCATTGGGAAAAAATTAAGAAAGCAGAAAAACCGCATAGAGAAAGCTTGTTCGACGGTATTCCATCTCTTCTACCACCCCTGCTAAAAGCCATAAAACTCCAATCCAGAGCTTCCAAAATGCAGTTGGATTGGACCAGCCCAGAAGGTCCCCTTTTGAAAATGGAAGAAGAACTCCAAGAAATCAAAGAGGCCTACAAGGAAAAGGACCTAGAAAAGATCAAAAAAGAAATTGGCGATCTTATTTTTTCAGCAATCAATTTTGCAAGATTGCTGGGGATCGATCCAGAAGAAGCTATGAAAGCCTCCTTGTTGACTTTTGAAAAAAGATGTCGGTTTGTCGAAAAAGAACTCAAAGATAAAGCCAATCCAGTGTCTCCTGAAGAACTGGACAGGCTATGGGAAAGAGCCAAAGAGGAATATTCCTAACGGTCTGTTAGAGGATAGAATGAAGGCTCTGTCCTGCTCGTTTTCGACTTGATTGTATCTTTAAGGAAGCTAAAATAACTAAAAGATTGAATTTGCATGCTGCGGGCACAGTAGCGCACTATTTCGGAGTAGCTTTAAGCTGGATAGATGCCAATGTTTTTTAGCTACCATAGCTCAACTACTAGTCAACAAAGAGTGTGAGCTACCTCCTTAAAAAAGGCCAATAGCTTCTGATGCGTGGCTATCAGCCCCGAGTTTCCAATTCTATTATATATTTTAATGATTTTCGAACTGGACAAAAAAAATTGTTATTAAAGAGGCTAGTTCCTCAAAATGTTCTCTAGTTATGACAGTACCGTTTCATGATCCACTGTGGGTTCAGAAAAAAATTACAAGTCTCAGCAAAAAACTGGGCTGGAAAAAAAAGCACCTGGCTACTATTGGCAAATATCCCATCACAGCTCTTTTTTCTTCGGCACCCAGCCCCTCTACCAAACATGTCTATCTTTCTGCAGGCATCCATGGAGATGAACCAGCAGGTGTGCTAGCTCTTATTGAATGGTTGGAAAATCTTGCATCGGCTCCTTCCCATTACCAATTTACTGTGATTCCTCTTATCAATCCCTGGGGACTGAAACATAACAGTCGACTAAACGAGCAGGGAATCGATCTTAACAGAGCTTTTCACAAAGCTGATCTATCTCCTATCAAGGAAATCCGGCTCTTTTTAGAAAATCGCACGCCCTTTGATTTAGCTTTGATTTTACATGAGGACTACGATGCACACGGGGTCTATCTTTATGAAACTCCAGCAAACCTCTGCTTAGGCAAAAAGATCCTAGAGGAAGTATCGAAGCTCTGTGCTATCGATACCCGACCCAAGATTGAAGGACGAAAACACAATGGGGGCGTCCTCTCTAGACCCGTCAAAAAAAGTTGGTTTGAAAAAAATGGCTATCCAGAAGCGATTTATTTTTATTTTCAGTTAGGCTGCAAGAAAATCTACACAATCGAGACCCCATCCGAATGGGATATTGCCAAAAGAGTTCAGGCGCATCTCTCAGCGATCAATACGGCGCTTTCATTACTTAACTCTTAGCAACAAAACAGCGGGTTGTTGCCTTGCGAGCTTGATCAAAGACCAGCATCGAGGCTAGTGCTCACAGAATCCCTATTAGCTAGAGGCAATAAAAGAAAGAGAGCGCATCAAAAGGATAGGAGAGAAGCCAAGAGCTTTAAAGAATTGCTTTTTTTTTCAAAAACGGCGAGGTTTTTCCTTCCACCTTTGCTGAGCTGAGCAAGGCCATTCAAACGGATCGATATTATACTCTTTTACAAGCTGCCAAAAAAGCATAAGGAGATACTCATGGATTCTTTTGGTCAATTCCCCTCTTTTTTCCGAAGCTTCTGGATAAATCAGTTCTCCAAATTTTACGAATATTCTTGGTTTATAAAACCAGGTCTTTGGCTGATAAAGAAGATCGGAGCCGACAATGACCGTAGGCAAAATTGGGCACTGGGACAATTGACAAAGAACGGCTGGACTCAACGAAAGTTTGGCTCCCAGCAAAATAGAATGTTTCCCATGCCTGATCCCTCTTTCTGGGAATAACCCAACCAATCGACCCGCTTTGAGGCGACTGACTATGGATTTTGCGGCTTTTGGATCCATCCGCTCTCTATCCACTGGAATGACATTCAGGTTCGTCAAAATCTGAGAAAGAACGAGATCGTTGAACAGTTTGCCATCGGCTACATAATCGATTGGCCGAGGAGAATACATGCCTAAGATGATGGGATCAAAATGACTGATATGATTAGAAACAAGCAGACAGCCTCCGCTCAAGGGAATTTTATCTAGCCCCTGAATATGCATTTTAGAGGATAAAGTTAAAATCCTTTTGCAAATGCCACCGGAAAAGAAGAAAAACCCATCTCTAGCACGTTGATTCATAGGAAAGTCAAAAAAATCGAACCATTCGATTTTTTGCCTTTTTTGAAGACCATGACAAGAAAAGTTTTGCCCGAAAAATTTTAGGTTTTTAGACGAAGCTAGTCGGAACTTTTAAAGCTTGCGAGAGCCTTTGAAGATACTCACTGCGCGGAATATCCACAGCTCCCATCAGCCGGGTGACCGGCGTAGCAACCTGCGTATCAAATAGGACAAAACCTCTTTCTCTTAGATGGGCAATAGTGAAAGCCAGAGCCGCTTTCGACGCATCCGTCACCCTATGGAACATCGATTCGCCAGCAAAGAACCCACCAATCGCAACGCCATAGAGGCCTCCTGCTAGCATCCCCTTGTACCAAACTTCCACGCTATGTGCATACCCATAGCGATGCAAATCGGTATAGGCTTTTATAAACCGTGGACTGATCCAGGTATGTTCTCTGCCAGGGGCTGGCTTGGCGCAATTTTGAATCACCTCGCTAAAACACTGGTTGATAGAAAATTGAAATTGCCCTTGCCTTATTTTTTGCGCTAGGCGTCTGGGAGGCTTGAAAGAAGCTATATCAAATATCGCTCTTGGATCAGGAGACCACCACGTAAGTGGCCGATCGGTCCAGGGAAATATGCCCGAACGATACCCCGCTAGCAGCCTAGAAATCGATAAATCCCCACCCACCGCGACCAGTCCATCGGGATCGGCTTTCGCTACATCTGGAAATTGGATCCGAAAAATATTTAGAATGACAGCTGCCACGGTTATAAAATTAACAAAAAATAAATTAATGCAACATTTAATTTTCTTAACATTTAGGCAAATTTTTGTCGAGAATAGATCGTCTTAATAGATCTATACCAAATTGGGATACAAGTCGTTTAAAAGTTAGTCTATCGGAAGGGAAAAACCGTTCATAGGATCTTATCGGTTTTCCTTTTCGTCCGATGGCCAACCAAACAAGCCCCACGGGCTTTTCAGGAGTACCGCCTTGAGGTCCAGCAATGCCAGTGACAGCAAGGGATAGATCTGCACCGCTTGCTTCCAAAGCACCCAATGCCATCGCTTCTGCGACTTCCCTGCTAACGGCACCGACGGAAGAAAAGAGATGGCTGTTGACTTTCAATTGAGAGATTTTCGCTTCGTTCGAATAGGTCACCCAACCATGGGTAAAGACTGCTGAGCTTCCAGGAACATCGGTAAGCCTGTTGCTTATCAAGCCCCCCGTGCAGGATTCAGCCGTAGCAACTTTCAAATTCTTTGCGGCAGCATTTTTAATTACGACCTCTTCGAGCGTTTGGTCTTCTAGGGTATACAAATCATCGCCGAAGGCTTCGATCAGAAGCTGAGCAATTTTTTCTGTAGCAGCTGGGTCTTTGAAAAGTAATCTTAGAGAGACTTCTCCGGGGCTTTCACAATACCCTATTTCCTCTATCCCCGCTAACTTCAATTTCGATTCTATTTTTTCTTGTATGACCGATTCGGGCACTCCGATGATACGGCAAACTAACCGGTTGGTTTTTTCGGAATGAAAATGCGTTTTCCACCAGGGAATAACGCTTTTTTTCCACATCGGTTCGAGTTCCCTTGGTGGTCCTGGAAGCAAGATTAAGTAATGACCTTCTTTTTCAATGATAGCGCCACAAGCCGTGCCATAAGGGTTTTCCAAAATAAGAGAGTTTTCAGGGAAAAACGACTGTTTTTGCACTGCCCATTCAGGAGCTTGAATACCCTGGGCTTCATATTGGGATTTTACTTTTTTCGAAACTTCTGGATAAAAGACCAATGGAAGATTAAGGGCTGCGGCCGCTGCCTCTCTTGTCAAATCATCCGATGTTGGGCCTAAGCCGCCTGTAACAATCGTAACGGTGGAACGATAAAAAGAAGTTTTAATCACTTCTTTCAGCTCGTCCCCATCCCCTACCGTCTGTTGTAAAGCAATTTTTCCATCCAGGAAAAAGAGTTGATTTGCTAAAAATTCTAGATGCGTATTGGGCTTATATCCCAATATGATTTCTGTCCCCGTATTGATCAATTCAATTCTCATCAAAAGGAACTATTCCAGGCTCCTCTAAGCTCATTTCTTAGCCTCTCGATGCCCTTCTTCTGGATAGGGATAATCCATCGCTATCTTTAAACAGCATTTGGCTCCTTGGGCACCACAACAATTTTTAAATTTTTTTCTTGGATCCAACGGACAGGGGTCATTCCTTCCCATTTTTGGCCCGGATCTTCTTACAGGCAAGCTTACTTTGGCTGCCTTTTTTTCTTGCCCCCCCTCTTCCTCCTCTTCGTGGGCAACAGGAGGAACTGCCGCCGGCAGCTGATTGGTATGCTCACTGCGGGTTAAAGAAGAAAGAAATTGTTCAAAAGCGACAACACTAGAAGCTGATCTGAATAGATTATGGACTATTTCTTTTTTGATTCGATCCATAAGATCCTCAAAAAGAAGATAGGCTTCCTGCTTGTATTCGATCAACGGATCTTTCTGCCCATAGGCTCTTAATCCAATGCTGCCTCGAAGCCCATCCATTGAGTAGAGATGCTCCTGCCACAGCTTGTCAATAGCCGAAAGGACAATGTATCTTTCCAGAGAAATCAACTCGTCGCTTTTCTCAAATTTAATCTTTAATTCATAGGCCTTCCTGACCTTATCTAAAATATAGTCGCTTATCTCTTTCTCAGTCCCCAATTTTTCAATTTCTTCCGGTTTCACCACCACCGGGAACATCTGATTTACCCAATGGGTAAGCCCCACAAAATCCGGATGCTCGCCGCTACTAACCCTGCTTTTGACCTCCTTTTCGATCACTTCCTGAACGGCTGCAAAAATTTCTTCTCGCGGATTATCCGTTTCAAGGATTTCGTTGCGATACCCATACACCACTTCCCTTTGCAGATTCAGCACGTCATCATACTGTAGGGTGTGTTTGCGAATCATGTAATTTCTCTGCTCCACCCTTTTCTGCGCAGCCGCCACCGCCTTAGTCAGCCATGGATGCTCTAGCTCCTCATCCTCCTTCATTCCCATACTAGTCAAAAGAGAAGCAATTTTCCTAGAATCCCCAAAATTCCTCATCAGATCATCTTCTAGAGAAATATAAAACTTTGAGATCCCTGGATCTCCTTGTCTGGCGCATCGACCTCGCAACTGGAGATCGATCCGTCTAGCCTCATGCCTTTCTGTTCCTAAAACATAGAGTCCTCCGAGCTCCGCAACCCCTTCCCCTAGCTTTATATCCGTCCCTCTTCCCGCCATATTCGTTGCAATCGTCACCGCTCCACGTAAGCCCGCACGCGCAATAATTTCAGCTTCTTGTTGATGATGCTTGGCATTGAGAACGTTATGCGGTATGTTTTCTCTTTTTAGCATGCGACTTAAAAGCTCGGAAGCTTCTACGGAAATCGTACCAACCAGCACAGGTTGTCCCTTAGCATGCAGCTCCTTTATCTTCTGGACTATATGTTGGTACTTCGCCCGGCGCGTCTTAAAAATGGTATCTTCATAATCTATTCTACGACAGGGCTTGTTCGTCGGAATAACCACGACATCTAGTTTGTATATATCATGAAACTCATTGGCCTCTGTCTCTGCGGTGCCTGTCATTCCAGCCAGCTTCTTATAAAGCCGAAAATAATTTTGTATGGTTATGGTCGCCAAAGTCTGCGTTTCTCGATCAATTTGTACCCCTTCTTTGGCTTCTATAGCTTGATGCAACCCTTCGCTCCATCGTCTCCCAGGCATAAGCCTCCCTGTAAACTCATCGACAATCACAACTTTGTTGTCCTGAATCACGTAATGGACATCCTTTTCATACAGGCAGTAGGCTCTTAGCAACTGGGAAACGCAATGGATCCTTTCGGTTGCTTCTTCATATTTTTGCTGGGCTTGTAACCGAATTTTTTCTTTCTCCTGAACATCCAATCCAGGATTTTTGTCTAACTGATCGAAGAGAGCCGCTAAATCTGGAGGTGCAAAATAATCAGGATCGGTTGGATTTAAAAACTTTCTTCCCCTTTCGCTGATGTCTACCTCGTTGTTTTTCTCATCAATAGAAAAAAGCAGTTCTTCTTTTATGGCATACAACTCGGTTCTACGCGAATCCTGGTAAAGAGAAAGCTCGGCATCATCCACATACCTTCTAAGCTCTGGGTCTTCCAAGAATTTCATTAGTTGTTTATTCCTGGGCATACCCAGCTTTATTTTGAAAAGGAGTCGACCAATTTTTTCTTTATTGGCAGCCTTATCCTTCAGCAACCCTTGCACTTCCTCAGCCATGCGTGCGCATTCGATCACTTGTTGTTGCACAAGCCGGCTGACTTGAGGCTTGTAGCGACTATATTCCTGAGTAGCGCCAACGGTAGCAGGACCAGAAATGATTAATGGCGTGCGAGCTTCATCAATGAGGATACTGTCCACTTCATCGATAATCGCATAAAAATGGCCTCTTTGGACTTTCTCCTCTTTTTGCGTTACGATGCTGTTATCCCTAAGATAATCAAAGCCAAACTCACTGTTGGTCCCATAGGTAACATCACAGGCGTACTGCGCTCTGCGTTCCTCATAAGATTGTCCTTGTTGGAGGCAGCCCACCGTTAGATTCAAAAACCGATAAATCTCCCCCATCCATTCACTATCTCTAGCTGCCAAATAATCGTTGACAGTGACCACATGCACCCCTTGACCAAGTAATGCATTTAAATAAACAGGCAGAGTGGCAACCAAAGTTTTTCCTTCGCCAGTGGCCATTTCAGCAATCTTTCCCATGTGCAGGACAATGCCTCCTAAAAGCTGGACATCAAAAGGGACCATGTCCCAAACAACCGGATGACCGCGAACAATAACCACTTTACCGCTTTCCTTAAACCGGCGGCATACATGCTTTACCACAGCAAAAGCTTCGGGAAGGAGATCATCAAGGCTTTCCCCTGCGTTAAGCCGTTTTTTAAATTCAAAAGTCTTATTGGACAGAGCCTCATCAGAAAGGGCAAAAAGATCCTTTTCTAGCTCGTTGATTTTATGGACAATGGGCCAAAGTCGGCTCAGCTCTCGTTCGTTTTTGGAGCCAAATACTTTTTGAAGCAATTGCTTTATCATATCATTTCTTTCTATTCCACAATCTTGAATAGAGAAAAAACTCTTTTTTTATTTTATGTGTAAAATAATCTAGAAAAAAATACACGCTTTTCTCTTCGATAGCTAATAGCAAAAATCTTATCTAGAAAATACCTGCACCGTAGAGGTTTGACTGAGGAAAAACCCTTGGCTTTCCCGCACCACCATAATGGTCATCAAGACTCCTTCTCCACTTTTAATATCCTTGAGCAGCATGGGATAGGACTCCAATTCATCGACTCTCCGGTTGCCAATTGCTAAAAGGATCATTCCAGATTTGATTCCCGCCTTGGCTGCAGGGCTATTGGGTTCTACATCAGAAATGAGTAAGCCCATTCCCTCCTGCACATGGAAAGCTTCTGCTAACTCCCTATTCATCTCTTGGACATGCAGCCCAAATTTCTTAGCTAAGATTTGCTCAATCGTTACTGGTTTTTGAGAGGCAGGTCCGTTTTTAATTTCGGACAATGCCTCTTGATAAAAAATATTCACTTTTTTAGCAGGAATAGCAAATCCTATCCCTTCTATCGCTTCTCCAGCAAACTTAGCAGAACTGATGCCCACAAACTTACCTGAAATATCCACAATTGGCCCGCCACTATTGCCGGGATTGATCGCGGCATCCGTTTGTAGGAGTCCCTCGATCCTGCCTTCATCGGTTTCAATCGTCCGGTCCATCGCGCTGAGGATTCCTTTGGAAACACTATTCTGATAGCCCACTGGATTTCCCAGAACGATGACCGTTTGACCAAGCAACGTGGGGGAGATACTCTGAATATCAAGAAAAGGAAGGGCAGTTTTAGATTCGATTTTTAAAAGAGCTAGATCCACAGCGGGATCAACGATTAACACTTTGCCTTCTACTGCAGACTTTTTTTCGTTTAGCGTCACTTGGACTTTGCGCTCGATGGACCTTTCCACTACGTGCGCACAGGTGATGATGTAGCCTTCGGTACTGACCAATACCCCAGAGCCCAAACTCTTGACTCTTTCTTTATAACTATAATACCTGCCGAAGAAAAGATCAAAAGGATCCTGTACTCTTTTCTGTATGATTCTTTCTGAGCTGATATTGACTACGGCAGGCATCACCTTTTGCACCACTAGCACCGTGGGTTCATCTTCGGCCCGATAAGGGATTTTGTTTTGGGACCAGCCGGAAGAAAGAAAGAAAAAAAAGCATAGGCCCAAAACAACGATTCCTTTCTGCTTCCGTTCTAAACAAGAATAGAGAGAAAAAGAGAAAAGAGGACTAGACCAACCTTTAAAATCAAAGGGAAGAAAATTCATCAGAGTTTTTCCTGGTTTACATTCTGAGGCTTTGCCACACGCTAAAAGAAAAGATAGGCTCTTTTTTTAAGATTCTCGATAAAAAATTCATTTCTTCTCTGAATGCTTTAATAAGATGAAGAGGCTTTCTGCCACACGATGGCAAAATTCCTTGCGTCTTGTAATTTTCTATAGACTTTGCCTGAATCAATCGCTTCTTCAATAGCCTCTAGGGCGTCTTCTACTTTTCTTTCCCATCCCCACTGTAAGAGGCCTACCAGAGAATTTGCTACCACCAGTCCCCTGGCATACCCTTTTAGGGTAGCTCTGAAAATCGCTTCGATTTTTTGAGCACTTTCTAGAGGAGAATGCACCAATGCTTCCGCCATCGATCCGGGAGCATACCCCCTTTTGAGAGCATGTTTTTTCAGTAAAGGCCGTAGCTCTTCTAAAGCTATGCCTGAAGCTTTTCCTAACCCTTCGACCCCTAGCTCTCCCAGAGGATTCGATTGCTCATCTAGCCCATATATGATGACCCGCTGTTCGATCCCCATAGCCTCCAGGGCCGCGTCAAAAAGAGCCACATGCTCTTCTCGAAACACTCCGACTAATTGCACCATTGGTCGAGCAGGATTGAGTAATGGCCCAAGGAAATGGAAAACGGTCTGTATCTTTTTTTCGCCCAGCCTTTTCCTTAAAGGAGCTAACTGCATAAAGCTAGGATGATAATCTGGCGCATAAACAAAAGCAAAACCTGTCTCCCTCATTGACCGATCCACCCCTTCTGGAGAAAGCCGATAGGCGATCCCCAGCTTTTCCAGAACGTCCGCACTGCCTGAGATTTTTGTTATCCCCTTATTCCCATGCTTGATGACTGGTACTCCCAGAGAAGCCAAGACGAACACCATGGCAGTGGAAACATTGAACAGCGACAATCCCCCTCCTCCCGTTCCACAACAATCAAAAAGGGGGAGACTGTCCCAGTGCTTTTGAAAGGATAGTTTCAGACTCTTTTCTAAAAAGACCTTAGCAAACGCTACTAATTCTTTGGGCCGCATTCCCCGACGCGCCATGGAAACCAAAAACTGCTCCTTTTCTGAATCAGGAAAAGATGGATTCAATAGCCATGCTACTGCTTCTTGAACTTGCCCTTCATCCAACTCCCTACCAGAGTTAATTTCGAAAGTAAGGGCATGCAACGGCCATTTCATCGTGTTTTATCCTACCTGATAAATTTTACTTGCCCGGACTTTATTGAAAAAAACTTCAAAATAGCCTAACGCATCATGCGGTCCTGGGGCAGCTTCTGGATGATATTGCACAGAAAAAATGGGCTTAGTCTTATGCACCAGCCCTTCAATGGTTCCATCGTTGAGGTTGATTTCACTAATTTTCAAGCAATCAGGAATAGATTCAGCACAAACCGCATACCCATGATTCTGAGAAGTAATCTTGATGGTCGAATCAAAGAGATTTTTTACCGGATGATTCGCTCCTCTATGCCCAAAGCGCAGCTTGAAAGTTTTCGCTCCTAAAGCAATAGCGATAAGTTGATGTCCCAGGCAAATACCAAAGACAGGCCTGGCTCCTAAAAGCGGTTTAATTTCTGCATGTAATGTTTCGAAAAACGCAGGATCTCCGGGACCGTTAGAGAGAAAAATGGCGTCAGGATCGCTTTCTAAAATACGTTTTGCAGACGCATAAGCTGGGAATACGTGCAGATCAAAACCTTTACTGCGAAGATAGCGTAAAGTAGAGAACTTGACGCCAAAATCCATGACCGCTAATCGATAAATGGGTGGGGCCAGGCGGGATAGCCTCTCTTTCCATTTTTCAATCAATGCCTTTTTATGGCCATCCCAGCCGTCTACCCCTTTCATCTCTTCAATGATCGGCGTCAACGCTTCTATTTCATCCCACCGGTAGGGTACTGGGGTCGTTACCTGAGCTATAAAATCGACTTTGGAATAGTCCCAATTTTGGGTTAATGCCACCGCCTCAGTCCTTTCCATGTCTTCTGTGGTCAAGACCGCACGCAATACCCCAGCTTCCCGTATGTGTAGCGTCAGCCGTCTCGTATCCACTCCTTGGATCCCAATTACTCCCTTCCGTTTTAAAAATTCAGGCAGCGAACAGAAAGCTCGCCAATTACTTGGTATCAGAGAAAGAGAACGGATGACTAAACCGGCTACTTGAATATCCCTGGACTGATGGTCAAAAGGACAAAGTCCATAATTACCGATTTCTGGATAGGTCAGGCACACAATCTGGCCTCGATAGGAAGGATCCGTCAGTATTTCCTGATAGCCAGTCATTGAAGTATTAAAACAGATCTCTCCAATGGCTGTACCTTCGGCTCCAAAAGATTCACCACTGAAAACCGTACCATCTTCAAGGACTAAGCATGCCTTCTTTTTCTGTTTTTTCATCTTTATGGGTTCAACCTATTTTTCTATACCGTTTTTTGTTTCTCCACTAGCCTTTTTTCCCTCCATACAATCTTGCCATCTATCATGGTCAAAACAACCCTTCCTTTTAGATGCATTCCTTCAAAAGGTGTATTCTTGCCCTTGGAAAAAAAGGCAGTGGAGTCGACTTGCCAGGAAGCGTTGAGGTCTAGCAAAATAAGGTCTGCAGCCGATCCATATCGTAGGGAGGGTGGCTCTAGTCCAAGGACTCGACTGGGGCCTACGGTTAATTTAGCAAACAAATCCATCAGATCCATTTTTTTCGAAAAATAGAGCTCTTTGAGACAAACTGCCACCAGCGTTTCTAAACCGACGACTCCAAAGGGGGCTTTTTCAAACTCCACTTCTTTTTCGAAAAGAGCATGAGGTGCATGATCCGAAGCAATGACTTCTACAGTACCATCCACCAGAGCCTCTATCAAGGCTTCTCGATCTTTCTCTGTCCGCAAGGGAGGGTTCATTTTAAAGCGCGGATCATACTCTTTGAGGGCAGATTCTGTTAAGGCAATATGATGTGGACAAACTTCAGCGCTTACAGGAAGCCCCCTTTTTTTAGCATCCCTTAATAACCGAATGGATCCTTCTGTAGTTAAATGCTGCAAATGAATTTTAGCCCCGGTTTTTTCGCAAAGAAGGATATCACGGCTAACGATCAGTTCTTCAGCAATACTGGGCCAACCAGGCAACCCCAACAGCGTACTCCATAGCCCTTCGTTCATTACCCCGCCATCCGATAGCGCCGTATCCTCGCAATGATCCAGAATGGGCACACCTAAAACAGAGGCATATTCCATTGCCCGGCGCATAATTCGGGCGTTTTGAACGCAGCTGCCATCATCTGTTAAAGCAATGGCTCCAGCCTGAATAAGAGATTGAAAGGGAGCCAGTTTTTCTCCCAACCGCTCCTCAGTGATACATCCTGTAGGATAGACTTTTACTACCGCTTCCTTATCCACTTTTTTACGGATCCAAGCGATCGTGTCGGGATGATCGGCGGGTGGAATAGTATTGGGCATCGCCACCACAGTCGTTATTCCGCCTGCAGCAGCAGCCATCGTGGCTGTCTTTATCGTTTCTTTTCTAGATTCGCCAGGCTCTCGCAAATGCACATGCATATCGATCAATCCAGGCAGAATGATAAGACCCTGCGCGTCTATTTTCGTCCAGGGAAAATCTTTGGGATAGTTGGCAGGATCTACAATTTTACCCTCGGCTACATAAAGAGTAGCTGGCTCCTCGTCGCGCCTTAGCAGCGGATCAATGAGCCGGCCAGCCGAAATTAAATAAGCCTCCTCTGTTGTCATTGTGTACCAACCTGGTTTTATTACCGATTTTCAAAGTAGCTAGCTAGCAAGTAGAACACAGCCATTCGGATGGCTAAACCATTCTCTACCTGCTTTAGAATGGCTGAATTGGGCGAATCAGCCAGTTCGCTTTCCATTTCTACCCCTCTTTCCACCGGACCTGGGTGCATTATGAGAACATCTTTTTTGCACTTTTTCATTCTTTCTGTAGTCAAGCTATAAGAGGCAATGTATTCGCCTATAGAAGGGAAAAGATCTTTTCTTTGTCTTTCATGCTGAAGTCGGAGCAGAATGATGCAATCAGCAAAAGGCAAGGCCTCATCCAGATTGTAGCTAATCTCTGCCCCAAAATCTTTGAAATAGCTAGGCAGGAGGGTGATAGGACCGACAAATTTCACCTTTGCCCCATACTTCGAAAGAGCCCAAAAGGTCGAACGGGCCACTCGACTATGCAGAATATCCCCAACGATTAATACCTTAAGCCCACGGACGGTCCCAAAATGCTCTTCAATAGTCATCAAATCAAGAAGCCCTTGCGTTGGATGTTCATGGGCACCATCCCCTCCATTAATGACCGAAATGTTCAGGAGTTTTGCCAGAAAAGCAGCAGAGCCCGCTGCTGGATGACGAATGATGAGAAAATCGATCCCTAAGGCTTCGAGATTCTTAGCCGTATCCTTCAAGGATTCGCCTTTTTGAATAGAACTCGTTTTGTAGTCAATCGATAAGAAAGAAATGCCTAGTTTTTTAGCCGCAATTTCAAAAGAAACCCGTGTGCGGGTACTTGGTTCAACCATTAAGGCCAGGGCCGTACGCCTATTTAAAAAAGGAAGAGGAAGGTTTTCTTTTAGAATTGTCTTAAACTCTTTGGCCGCCAGTAAAATGGCTTCGATTTCAGACAAATCAAGTGCTTCTAAAGAAACTAAATCTTTTCTTTTCCACTTTCTTTTTATTGCATCAAGTTTTAAGTTTTGCATTGATCTAGAGAAAAATATAGAAAGAAGATAAAGAAGAAAATGACAAAAAGAATTTTTGGTAAAGCTTACGTTGTGGGGGATAATATCGATACGGATCAAATTATTCCAGCACAATATCTAATGTATGTCCCAACGGTTCCAGAAGAACTCGAAAAATTGGGCAGCTATGCGCTTTGCGGATTGCCTGAATCGCTCTATCCCCTCCGGTTTGTCGAAGCAGGAAAAACCAAGACGGACTATCCCATTATCCTTGCAGGGAAAAACTTTGGCTGTGGTTCGTCTCGAGAGCATGCTCCCATTGCTCTAGCTGCTGCTGGTTGTCGAGTGGTAATTGCCAAAAGCTATGCAAGAATTTTCTTTCGCAACTGTATTGCCACAGGGGTTCTTTTTCCTTATGAGATCGGAGAGAGATTTCCAGAAAAAATAGAGACTGGCCAAGAACTGGTCGTTGACCTAGAAACAGAGACGCTGTTGGTGGCTGATCAGGTGTATCCCTTAAAGCCTCTTGGAGATGCCAAAGCGGTTATTGAAGCAGGTGGAATATTTAACTATGCAAAAAAAACGGGAATGATTCCCGCACGCTCTTAATTTTCTATTGCGTCTCAATTTTGTTTATCCTTTATGAAAACTTATCGTGTCGCTGTTCTTGCTGGAGATGGTATAGGTCCAGAATTGGTCCGAGTCACTATTCCAATTCTACGATTAGCTTCCTATCTGTACGGTTTTGAACTCATTTTTGAAGAAGCCTTAGTGGGAGGGACGGCTATAGAAGCAACGGGTAAAGCCCTGCCACCTGAAACCTTGGAAATCTGTAAGCGATCGCAAGCCATTTTTTTTGGTGCAGTAGGAGGAAAACAATGGGAAAGTCTGCCGCCAGAAAAACAACCTGAGCGAGCTGCCTTGCTTCCCCTACGAAAAACTTTTTCGCTTTTTGCCAACCTCAGGCCAGTTACCTGTTATCCAGAACTCATCGAGGCTTCCCCCCTTAAACCGGAAATAGCCTCTGGGGTAGACCTGCTCATCGTAAGAGAACTGACAGGGGGAATTTATTTTGGTCAGCCCAAAGGAAGAGTTTTAACTGAGCAAGGGGAACGAGCAATCGACACCCTTGTTTATGATACTTCCGAAATTGAAAGAGTGGCCACAGTCGCCTTCGAAATCGCTTTACGGAGAAAAAAGAGTTTGACCCTTATTGACAAAGCCAATGTTTTGGAATCGAGTTTGTTATGGAGAAAGACCGTCAAGGAAATTGCCAAAAACTATCCTGAGGTCGAGCTGAAGTTTATGTATGTAGACAACGCGGCCATGCAGCTTGTATTAAAACCCACGCAGTTCGATGTCCTACTTTGCGAAAACCTTTTTGGAGACATCCTTAGTGATGAGGCTGCGGGCATTGCTGGAAGCCTTGGGCTTTTAGCCAGTGCTTCCATTGGATCCACCAAATTCGGCTTATACGAGCCTGCCGGAGGATCCGCTCCTGACATTGCTGGCAAAGGAATAGCTAATCCTATTGCACAAATATTGTCCGGAGCGCTGATGTTCGAATACAGTTTTCAGGAAGAAGAAG
The DNA here is from genome assembly GCF_007475525.1 of Methylacidiphilum kamchatkense Kam1. NCBI lineage: Bacteria > Pseudomonadati > Verrucomicrobiota > Methylacidiphilae > Methylacidiphilales > Methylacidiphilaceae > Methylacidiphilum (ex Ratnadevi et al. 2023) > Methylacidiphilum kamchatkense. Next base: position 1,621,078 of record NZ_CP037899.1, read on the forward strand.
CTGCCCAAGCTATAAAAGATGCTATAAGAGACGTTCTAAAAGATGGGTATCGAACGATGGACATTGCGAAAGGCTCCTCTACGTATTGTACGACCGAAGAGTTCGCTGAAAAAGTAGCTCAGAAGCTTGAAGCAAATTTCAAGAAGAAAAAACAGCAAGAGAGCTGAAGAAAAAAATCTTAAAATGCAGTTTTTTTTATAATAAGTATAGTATTTAGACCAATTATTTATACGAATATGCCGCTTTCAGCTTTTGATTCCACTGCCAGTATTGAAGATGAGGTAAATCAAAAAATCCTTTCGGTCTCAGAAGACCGACTGCAGGGATTTATTGCAGATCCTTTTAGGGAAATTGCCCATTTGACAAACCTACCCCTTGCTCTGGTCTTAGAAAGAATCCGTTTGATGTTTTCTGTTGGAACCATCCGGCGCATCCGGCTAACTCTTTTAGCTAATGATTTAGCCCCTGGTGCCTTAGTGGCTTGGAAAATACCCGAGGATAGTCTACACGCAGCTTTTGACTTTTTGTTTCAAAAAGATCCATTCAGTGGCCATGTCGTGATTCGTTCCACAGATCCAGCGGCGGCAGGTGCCCGGTACCGACTATGGAGCACCTTAAAAGTCCCCCAAGGCTTTTCTATTCAAACCCATTGCGAACTACTCAAAGGTCTTATCGGTGCTGAAGACTACAGGATCATGCCCGCCAAAGGAATCTTTACTTTAGGGGTGGGACATATCCGCCGAAAAACGATTCTTCCTGGATCCAAATCGCCAAGGGCAGCGGTCATGCATCCGGTTGCCATCAAAACGCTTAGTGAAAAACAGTGGCTTGTGCTGAAATCCTTGAAAGAAGAATTGACTTTGGAAGAAATTGACGAGGGATTATGGGAAAAAAGAGCAAGCAAAATAGGGATGAGTAGCCAGGAATTTTTTTCAATAGCCAAAGAGCTTGAACAAATTGGGATTTTAGGACGGTTTTCTACCTTTTTGGAACATGTGAAACCCTTGTATGACGGGAAAAAAGTGACGAAGTTTAATGCCCTTTTCCACTGGGCTGTTCCACAAGGCATGGAAAGGGAAGCGGGTGGTCAAATCGGAAGATTTGAAATTCTTACTCATTGCTATTGGAGGGAAGCAGGCAGTGAATTTAAAAACGTCAATATCATGGCTGTAGCCCATGGAAAGGACAAGGGGCTGTTGGAATCCCACAAAAAAGCGATCGACGAACATTTAGAGTCGGTCGGTATCCCAGTTTCCTATACGAACATTTTTTGGGGAGGAAGAAGCGAAATTAAACCTTCAGAAATTTTCCCCGAGGCTTACAAAGAATGGCTCCAAAAGATGGGTTTAGATTCAAGCGTAATATCAAATTTCTGATCAGGCGTGCTATTCCATCCTTTAACCGATGGAAAGGACGGTTTATTGAGCAAATTCAGGATTTGCATTTTGATCTTGCTCCGTTCAGGGACACAATTAAAAACTATTCGAAAGAAAAGTTTCAAATTGATTTCAAAGCAGGCATCAATGTGGCCCTCTTATCCATCCCACAGGGAATGGCTTATGCTCTCATTGCTGGGTTGCCTGTCCAGTATGGACTTTATGCTTGTGCTATCTCCTCTTTGCTTGGCCCTCTGTTTCAAAGCTCCCGCTACGTCGTACTTGGTCCCACCAATGCCACCTCAGTCCTTTTGTTTAGTACCTATTTAAACATCCAGAAGCAAGTAGACAAACTCTCTACCCTACCCTTTGTATTGCTTTTTGTGGGAATCATTTTGATCCTCGTCAGCCTTTTTAGAATGGCAGGCCTCACTCAATACGTCTCCAGAACGGTTATTGTTGGATATATTACCGGGGCCTCTTTCCTTATTATTGCGGGTCAGCTGCACCGAGTGATGGGGTTTGAGCTTTCGGAAGCCTATACGTTTTTCGATATTGTCGTGCAAACATTGAGCCGACTGCATCTCATCCAATGGCCTTCTGTGGCTATTGGTATCTGCTCGCTTGGCTGTTGGTGGTGGCTTAAAAAGCGGTTTCCAAAACTCCCAGCTATTGCCCTTAGCCTTGTTTTGATGAGCTTTCTAGGCACCTTGATGCGTTCTTTGCATCTCCCAATTGAATTCCTAAAACCTATTCCCATGGCCACCTGGCCAATCACGCTCCCAACGATGAATTTTCACTGGTTTTCAACCCTAGCCAGCATGTCTTTTGCCCTCGCTTTTTTTGCTGCCGTAGAAGGCACAGGCATTGCCAGATCGCTTGCCAATAGGTCCGGAGAACCTTTAGAACTAAACCGAGATCTGTTCGCTCAGGGGATTGCGAACATCGGATGCAGCTTCTTTAGTGGTATGCCTGTATCAGGCTCCTTAACACGATCCGCATTAAACTGGGCAAGCAAACCGGCCACCCAGCTTGCCAATTTATGGAGCGGTATCCTCATGTCAGTAGCCCTGCTATTCGGAGGTCCGCTTCTAGGCTATATTCCCATTCCAGCTCTTTCGGCCCTCGTCATTAGCGCTGGACTGTCCCTTATCAATCCGAATGAAATCAAAATTGCGCTGACAGCTACGCGATTCGATTTTACGGTCTTTGTTGTCACCTTCATCGGCGCACTCCTTACTCCACTGGATTTTGCCATCGGCCTTGGTATTGGAGCTTCCATTCTGTTTTTTCTCAAACAAGCTGGGGAACCCTTTTTTGTCGAATACACTTTTGATACCGAACAGGGGGATCTAAGAGAAAAGATAAAAGGGGAAACGACCGTTCATCCTGATATTTCTATCATCCATATCGAAGGAGAACTCTTTTTTGGAGTTTCAGAACTTTTTAGAACCCAGATCAATAAGATCCTTGCTCTAAATCCAAAAATACGAGTGGTCATTTTGAGAATGCGGAATGCCCATCACCTGGATGCTACCAATGCTATGGCTTTAGAAGAATTGCATCATTGGCTCACCGAACAGGGGAAGTTTCTATTGATCAGTGGGGTGATTCGTCCTGTTTTCCGCGTCTTGAGAAACTCTGGGGTCTTAGATCGAATCGGTAGAAAAAATGTGTTCCCACTGATTCCTACCCAACCCAATCTTTCGACTCGCCAGGCCCTCATCAGGGCTCAAGAACTTTTGGGCAAAAAGGAGAGTGAAGTCAAAATTTTCTTCGAAAAACTCCCTAAAAAATGATCCTCTTTTTTTGCCCCATGCGATCCAATAGCAGCAACAGATCCCACACGCAGTAGCCTAGGGAGGACTAGCTGGCTTAAGCCGCTACTCCTTTTGCACCTCTCTAGGCCTAAACGGCTGGGTTGATCGCACCCATGGTCAAAAAAAAAGCGTTTTAGCTAGAGGGCTTGATTCTAGCAAAAAATCTTTTCCCGCATCTTAAAACAGCATCTGGTTGGATCTCAACGGACTGGTGGATATCGGTAACCTTCTTGCCTTGATAAGAGACTCCACCCTGAGTGATCAATCTTCTGGCTTCTGATTTGCTTTTTACTGCTCCCACAGCCACTAATAGCTCTACAATCGGCATCTGTTTTTGAGAGAAGCAAAACTCAGGCATCTCTTCGGGAAGTTCTTTCTTGGAAAATACTCGCTCAAATTCCGTTCTGGCTTTGATGGCTTCTTCCTTCCCATAAAAAAGAGTCACAATTTTTTCTGCCAGCCTTTTCTTTTCTTCCATCGGATTAGCAAGGGGATCTACTTCTTCTCCGAAAAGAACCAGAAACCATCTTTTCATTAGACTGTCTGAAATGCTCATGGTTTTACCAAAGATTTCCTTCGGAGGCTCCGTAATCCCGATATCGTTTCCTAAAGACTTACTCATTTTTCTTGAGCCATCCAAGCCCTCCAAAATAGGAAGAGTTATCACCACTTGGGGATTCTGGCCTTCTTCCTTTTGAAAATCTCTTCCTAGCAACATATTGAAGAGCTGATCCCTTCCACCAATTTCAATATCAGCCTTCACCATGACCGAATCCCAAGCCTGCAAGAGCGGATAAAATAGTTCATGAAGGAAGATGGATTGATCAGCAGTGAACCGGTCATGAAAATCCTGCCTGTGCAGAAGCTGATTGACCGTCACTCTTCTTCCTAGGCCGAGCAGTTCTTCGGCGGATAGGCGCCCAAACCAGCTGCCGTTCCAAAAAATTTCCGTGCGCTCTTTATCAAGGATTTTGAAAGCCTGCTCAGTATAGGTTTGGGCATTCTTAAGGATCTGTTCCTTGGGCACCAGCGGCCTTGTAGTGTTTCTTCCGCTTGGGTCACCAATCGAAGCAGTAAAATCACCAATCACTAGAAGCACTTGATGGCCTAAGTCTTGAAATTGCCTGAGCTTCAACAAGGAAAGGGCATGACCAAGATGAAGATTGGCTGAGGTTGGATCCACGCCAAACTTGATCCGCAACTTTTTTCCGCTACTAAGGAGCTTGTCTAGCTCTTCTTCTGAAATGACCTGTTCGGTACCTCTAGTCAATATCTTTAAAAGAGGGTGCATCGCTCAATGGTGACCTCCATGGCCTTTCGTTCAAAAAGATAGGAACCTAGCTTTCTCTTAGGAGATTTTATCCCTGGGTGGAATCTTTTTTTTCGGATTTTGCCCCAGTGACGATGATGCGCCTGCCCATAACCTCTATTCTATTGAGAATAGTCACAGCTTTGCGAGCGGAATCAAGATCTGCCATTTCTACAAACCCAAAACCTTTGGTACGATTCGTCCTTCTATCTCGGATAATCTCCACATTTTTTATTGGTCCGACTTTGGCAAAAATCTCAAACAGATCGCTATCGGTTAAATTATAAGGAAGATTCCCCACGTAGAGCTTGGTGGAAGTAACCAGCTCTTCGATAGACTGTGTAGGAGGTGGAGTCTGCTCTTCTTTTTGTTCTTCTAGGCTCTCAGCAACTGTTTTTGTTTCGGTAGGCTCAGTGCTTTGATCCGCGGTAGCCTTCGGTGACCATTCCTGATAGGTCGCTACCTGCTCTTTAGATTTAGCCACAGTCGCTTTGCTTAGTGCCTTTGCGTCTGTATAAGACTTCTCTGGAACTTTCCTATCTTCGGTTTTTGTCTCCTCCTTTTTATCCGTTCGTTTTGTAAGAGCAACAGATTTGGTCGGGTGCGAACCAAAAAGATTTCCAAAATAGGAGGAAATCTTTTCTTTTAAACTCTTCCAAAAAGAAGTTTTGACTTTTTTTGTCTCTTCGGAACGTAAGGCATACCGATTTTTTCTGGAATATCTTCGAGAAGAATCTTTTCTGTAAGTACTTCTTAATTGACGATCTTTCATTGTTGTTTCCTTTCTTAAGGAATCCAGCAGTTGGATGAGGATAATTATTGGCTGCGGATGGTTCCCTTCTTTTTATTTGAGAAAAAGCAAATGAGAATAACCGTTTTGTGTAAACACCTTTGCACACGGCTAAAATAAAGAATAGTCCCAAGAAAAAAAAGAGAGAAGGCCTATTATGGTCTTTCCTGCGCGTGGGCACAGGAAAAAACGCATTCTCTTCTAAAAGAAGGAACGTATGCGGGTGAATTATTCCTTCCCTTTCATCCATACTGGATTCACATTGTATTGAATTGCCCTTCAATCTTATACCTTCTTTTTTGGCTATTGTACCTGTTTTTAGCCACCAACTAAGTGATAACATTCCGTTCACTAACCCCCGCAGGCCTTTTGATTTATTTCCCGCTATAAAAAAATAGAATAAAATGGGATTTGTTCAAAATTTTTTCATTTAATTTTGGATTTTCATTCAAAAGTCACCTCAAGCCCTTTATTAAGGCTCCTTTTGATTTCTTAAAAAAGTGGCCACGCGTAGGCAAAAAGTCTATGTCAGGAGGCTTAATCGGCTAAAAAATATCTTCAGGAATCAAAAGAGAAAACTTAGGGACAGGGATCACAATCAGAGAACCTTCTGAATCAATGCCAAAATAAGAGCCTTCGACGACGCTAGGTCTCGAATAGAAATGATGGCTTGAATAACGGAACTTTTCTCCCATCTTCAACCTTGGATAAGTCCCAACAATCCCCATGCCTTCAATTACCGTTTTTTCACCTAAGTCGTTGGTCACTATCCATTTTCTACCTTTTAAGAGCACTGTTTTGGGACTAAAATTCAGAATCGAAATATAATAAAAACAGACATAAAGATAATTGGAAGAATGGCTTTTGGAGCGTTCATATTCGAGATGTTCAATAATTACTTTGATCTCATTGACTTTTAAAAATTCTTCCATTTGAATCTTTATTTGTTTTTCTTTGTATCCATTTTATCTTATTTCTAGGATCTAACAAGATGATTGGCGTACTTATTATTGGTGGATCAGATTGCAGTTGCGGAGCGGGCATACAAGGCGATTTAAAAACTGTTACTAACCTTGGAGCTTACGGAACAACCATTGTCACCAGCGTTGTTGCCGAGCATCCTGGCCGCGTTGAAGCCTTATATCCCCTCCCCTTTTCGATTATTGAATCTCAGTTTCATTCCATTCTAGACTTTTTTCCGATCTCAGCAATCAAAATTGGGATGCTTTATAAAAAAGAACTCCCAGAAAAAATTGCGGAATTAATCCAAAAATTTAGCATTAAAGCTCCCATAGTCATTGATCCGGTGCTAGCTGCCGGAAACGGAGATCCCCTTGCCGAACCTGGAATGGAAGAAGAACTGCCTAAAAACCTTTTTCCCTTAGCCACACTCGTCACTCCCAACATAGAAGAAGCCGAGATACTGAGCGGTTTTATAATTGAAGGTCCAGAAGACTTACCTATAGTAGCTCAAGATTTGGCTGAACAGTACAACACCTCCTTCATGATCAAAGGTGGGCATCTCCAAGGGAAAACGACACTCGATGTGCTCCACCACAATGGCAAAACCTACTCGTTTGAATTGCCGCGGATTTTTTCTGCCAATCCCCATGGAACGGGCTGTTCTATGGCTTCTATGATTGCTGTTTTTCTTGCCCAAGGCTTAGAAGTACCTAACGCGGTAGAAAAAGCCAAACACACCCTCTATGAAAAAATAAAAAGAGAAATCCAAATCGGTCCCTTTTATTTTTTGCCTCCACAATGAGGTTTTTAGGAAACTTCCGGTTAATCTCCTAACCGAAGGACAATCTTGCCGAAATGCTTGCCACTTTCTAAGCGCAGAAATGCCTCCTTGTATTGAGAAAAAGGAAAGACGGTATCGATTAAGGGTTTAATTCCCAATGTGGTAATGGCTCTATTCATCGCCTCGAACATCAGCCGATTCCCGACATAGATCCCATGGATTTTTGCTTGTCTCATAAGAAGAGATACCACATCAATCTGGGCTTTTAATCCAACCAAAATCCCAATCGAACAGATCATCCCCCCATGTTTGACAGCCTTAATGCTTTCCTCCAAATCCCCACCCAGTACGTCGATCAGTACGTCGGCACCTCTTCCCTCCGTCAGCTCCCGGACTTTTCTATGCCAATTCTTCTCCCTGGTGATATTTATGCCCTCCTTGGCTCCCAGTCCTTTGGCTTTTTCTATTTTTTCGTCACTCCGTGATAGAAAGATCACTTGAGCCCCACAGGCCATCGCAAATTGCAGAGAAAAAAGGCTTACGCCTCCACTGCCCTGTACCACGACAGTTTGCCCAGGAGAGACGGCCGCTTCTTCTACAACCCCATTCCAGGCTGTCAGTGCTGCACAAGGGAGCGTAGCCGCTTCTTCAAAACTAAGATTTTTAGGAATCGGTAGCGCCCCCTCTTCTTTCAAAAAGATATATTCGGCAAGGGTACCATCCAGAGGACCGCCCAGCACGGATTGACCGTATTTTTTTTCGAACGGACCCGCTAGCCAGTCTTGAAAAAAAGTTCCAACAACCCTATCCCCAGGTCGAAAGGACTGGACTGCTTTGCCCACCGCCACTACTTCGCCCGCTCCATCAGAGCACGGAATCAAAGGCAAAGCTTGATCGGGGTTATACAGCCCTTTGACCATCAACAAATCCCTATAGTTCAAAGAAACTGCCCGAAGCCGCACCAGAATTTCTTTATCTTTGGGTTCCCTTGGATCAGCAAGATCCTCCATGACTAGTCCACCAAGTCCAAAAGTATAAATCCTTACTGCTTTCATTCTCTAATAAAGGCACAGGAAAGCCCTTCATATCCAGAATAAAATACTCATGCTGGCTAATCAGCAAGCCGGATCTTTCCATCCTAGGGATCAATCAAAAAAGGGAAGTTTCGGATAGAACGCTATTCAGTTCCGCTCTTCCTTTTGCACAACAAAAGCAAGCGTGTTCTAGATCTCCAAAGACTCAATTATCCCGAGTAGTTACCAGCCTTCTGTCAATAGATTAACGATCCGATTGGCCAAATCTTCTGCGACTAACGGAAGATCTTGCCTTTGGGCTTCAGGCATGTTGGTTTGAGTAAAATAGTAGGAAGAGCCGCTGACCTGAGCCCCCTTTATCGTTGCTCTGCCAAGCTTCCGATTAATTAAGGTGACCGAAGCAGTAATGATGAGCTTGTACTCAGCGGTAGTAAAAGGATCCAAAATTTCAGGCCTTAGGATAACCCTGTTGAAATCCAGAATCGTCACATCTAGTTCGGCATCCGCATCAACATTCCTAGACGTTTGCATGGTCCCATCATTGTCGATAGCCCTGATGATTTCATTGGTCACCATCGATTGTAACCCCGGAATAACCGTCTTATTTTTTACCGTCGGGACATAAATCGTCTTAATCCCCTGAATCGCAGGTCCGCCAATACTACCAAGCCGGTATCCACCTGAACATCCAACAACACCCATACAAAAGAAAAAACCCACAATCCATAGCCAAAAGGTCGCGCTTCGATGTGTCATTAAGGGGTTCCTTTCGTTTGCTGGGTTTCGGAGGAGGAGGAAGCAGCGTTCCCACTGGGGGAAGGCGCAGAAGGAGGATTGGAGGTTAAGGAAGGCAATCCCAAATCTTTAGCAACCAGTGGCCGCAGTTGGATTATTTTTTGCTCAGCAATTTTTGCCTGATCCGAGGTGGGGTTCTGTTTGATCACATCACTATAATAAATGTAGGCGGCTTTGAAATTTTTAGCCCTTTCATAATACTGGGCAATATGAAAACTGCCCAAAGTGGTCTTTCCTTTGAGTTCAGCAATATGGGCTTTAGCCGCTTCTACCTTATCCCCGGAAGGATACCGAACAATGTAATCTTCAAAACCTTCAATCGCCTTTTCCGTTGCACTCTGATCGTATTCAGAAGCCTGTGACGCGACATACCACGTATACCCAATTTCATACTGGGCATCATCCGCTAGGGAATGATTGGGATACTTATCAAGCAAACGATTAAAAGTGGCAATCGCATCAGTAAATTTTTTCTGTTTAATCCGAGTTAACCCAAGCTGAAATTCTGCCTGCGGAGCAAAACGACCATAGGGAGCCGCCCGAATAATGCTTTCAAAAATATCCGCTGCGATATCCAGCCCTGAACCCATGGGGATATTGAACAGCCGTTTGGGCTCACCGGCAAGATAAAGATTCCCAATAGCCAATTTTCTTTCTAGCGCCTGTTCGAAAAAACTGGATGAAGGATATTTCTGGATCATCCGATCGTAGGCCTTATTTGCTCCAAGAAAATCCCCCTTTTTTTCCAGACATTGTCCAATACGGAACTGTGCTTCGGGAGCAAACACGGCATAGGGCCATTTCCTGATGAGGATCCGATACGCTTTCAAGGCGTTGTCATAATCTTTGGCTTCTTCAAACTTTTTGGCTAGATTGAGCTGATCCCTTGAACTGGAAGCGGAAAGACCCGTTCCTGTACTTTCATCAACCCAGCCTTCTCCAGGTCTCCAGACCAATGGAGCATAAAGCTCAACCTTTAAAAAGAAAAAAGTCAAGAAAAAAAGGAGTAAAACTTTTCGATAACGAAAAGTGTTCATTGACTTAATCACCTTCTGCCTTTTTAATGGTTTAGCTTTTGGTCGATGGAAAAACCTTTTTGTTTATAGGAAAAAAAAATTCAAATTTTTTTTATTTAAGTAACTTTGGATTCCATGGGCGTTGTAATCATCAAAAATAAGTATTCTTTTTGTTTCCTCAAGTTATTAGACTGCAGATCTCAATAATATGTCGAAAAAAACTGGAAAAAAATTAAATAGCTTTACTCCCAGCCACCCTCCTTTACCACATGGAGCTAAAAAGAGTATTCTTTTCAAGACCAAAGCAGTTTTCAGCTCCAAAGGTCAAGGAAAAACGCAAACTAAGACCCAAATATCTGCTGCCGCGACCCAACCCTCTGCCTTTCCTCCGCTCCTTGCTTCGCTTCCAAAGACTAAGAGAAAACAGCTCTTTTTCTATCTTTTTGCAGTAGACCCACGTTCCTTACATGCCTACTGGATCATGGATCAAAATGCCTTTAGGCCTTTCGAAAAGAGTCGCTGGGTATTTCGGCTGATTAGTAATGGCTCTCAACTGGAAGCCGAACTGCCATTAGAAGAGTCCACACAGAGAATCTATTATACCAAAGCAAAACCCAACACCCGCTACCATGCTGAAATCGGGTTTTATATTCGCAGCAGCAATCATTTTATCCTCATTGCCAAATCCCCTGAAGCCCATACCCCTCCTCTTTCTTTCTCTGCAAAAAACGAAATACGACTGGCCACACTCCCCCCACAGCTCTCCTTTCAAAAGCTTATCCAAAAAGCCACAAAAAAAGGCATTAAAAAAGAGTCCATCGCTGAGGCCTTTGAGCTTCCTCCTCAGAAAATCCAACAGCTCCTCACTGAAAAAGAATCCCTGGTCCAATCCTCAGAACAAACCTCTGATCTTTTCTCTTTTCCAGATTCGATTCAAAATTTTCTCTTTCCCCACGACCCCTCCTTAGCTAGTTCGTATGCTTTTCCTATCCTCCCTTATACTCTTCTCAAAGAATCCTCTAGCTTTGAATTCTTTCCGTGGATCCAAGCCGAAGGCTTTCCTCTCCAGTTCCTTTGGCCTGCTTCTTTTGGATTTGAACCAAAAGAGGAATCGTTCCCACAGAATGAACCTCCAGAAACCAGGCATTTTCCTTTGGAACTAGAAGTTGAACTCGTTATTCGAGGCAAAACTTCCCCCAAAGCCCTCCTAAAAGTCGACAATAAAAAGATAGAACTTGCCGAAGATGGCTCTTTTGCTTATCGGTTCGATTTTGCTGATGGGATTTATGAAGTTCCCATTGAAGCCTTTGATCAAGAAAGTCAGCAGACAGAAAAGCGCGTTTTGTTCTTTTCCCGTTTCAGTCGGCCTCTGCCTGAAGCTTAATCCTTTTTTCCTTCTCCTTGACTCTTAAAGGCCGTTGGCTTACAGCTAGAGATTGTCAATGAAATCATCCCCTCTGGGCTATCTAGCCTTAGTACTGCATGCGCACCTACCCTTCGTGCGTCATCCTGAGGATGAGGAGGTTTTAGAAGAAGATTGGCTCTTTGAAGCCATCACCGAATGTTATATTCCGCTTTTGTGGATGCTCGAAGAACTCTATCAGGCAGAGATTCGCTGTAAACTCACCCTTTCCTTAAGTCCAACCCTCTGTGCAATGCTAAAGGATCCCCTGCTTATCCAGCGCTACAAACGATACCTTCTCAAACGGATTGAACTTTGCTCAAAAGAAATAGAGCGGTATGCTACAGCCGATCCTGAAAGATGGCTGCTTGCGAAATTTTATAAGGAGAGGTTTCAGAATGCCTGGAAGAGTTTTACAGAAGCGTATGCTGAAGATATGCTTGGCCAGTTTAAAAAATATCAACAACAAAGCCTTTTAGAACTGGCCACCTCTTCGGCCACACACGGGTATTTGCCGCTGCTAAAAAATCCAGAACAGGCAGTTAACGCCCAAATTTTTGTGGCTATTGAGAGTTTTTTTGACTCCTTCCAGACCTATCCTAAAGGCTTCTGGCTGCCCGAATGTGGTTATTATCCAGGAATTGAATTTTTCCTTCAATCTGCTGAAATCCGCTGGTTCGTCCTGGAAGCGCATGGCCTCCTTTTTTCTGAGCCTCGTCCGTTTCTGGGGCTTTTTGCCCCAATCTACACTCCTTATGGTCCAGCCGCCTTTGGCCGTGACTCGCTTTCAAGCAAAGAAGTATGGAGCGCTCAAGAAGGCTATCCTGGAGATCCTGTGTATAGAGAGTTCTACTGGGATTTAGGTTTTGAATCTGATCTAGAGTACATTAGGCCATACATCCTGCCTACCGGACAGAGGAAATTTACAGGCATCAAATACTACAGGATTACAGGCAAAACTGAACAAAAAGCGCTCTATAATCCCCAAAAAGCCCAGGAAAAAGCCAAAGAACACGCAGAAAATTTTATCATGAAAAGAGAAGAAGAAATTAAAAAAGCGGCACCGCTTTTTCCCCCCTACACTAAGCCAATCCTCCTTTGTCCTTTCGACTGCGAACTCTTTGGTCATTGGTGGTTCGAAGGTCCGCTTTTTTTAAAAGAACTCATAAAGAAGGCGCACCAGAGCGAAATCCTTGAGCTAACCACTCCTTTGGAATATCTCCTACGTTATCCTACCCAGCAGATATGCCGTCCAACCTATTCGTCTTGGGGACTCGAGGGATATTCCAAAATGTGGCTTAATGAAACGAATGATTTTATCTATCAGCATTTGCATGAGGCCGCTTATCTGCTGGTGGAACTCGTCAGAAAATATAAAAATGGCAATAAACCTACTGTTCGCTCTTTGAAACAGGCAGCAAGAGAGCTATTGCTTGCCCAGGCAAGCGACTGGCCCTTTTTGATTAGCAAGTCCACTGCCAAAGAATATGCCTATTTACGAGTCATTACTCATCTAAACCGCTTTTCAGAACTCAGCAAGGGATTATCCAACAAAAGGTTAATAAAAGCTTGCTTGAATACTGCGAATATACCGACAATCTTTTTCCAACCCTTAATCTCGATTATTTTAGTTGATATTTTTTCTAAGCGGCATAGGCTTTAAGAGTGGGAAAAGTTCAAAAAAAGCTTATTTTCCCTTTGCTTTTCTTCCTTTTCCTCCTCCTTTTTTCGGCACATGGTAGGATTTGTCTTCCTATTTCCAGGGTCTTCGTGGGCATGGATACCTTTGAGAAGCTCCTACGCTTTGCCAAAGAAGAAGGCTTAGCGGCCCTTCCTTTGGGTGAAAGAACCGTCCGAATCGGACTTTATCTGGTAGGCACCCCCTATCGGCATTATACCCTTGAAATAGACGATCAGATCGAATCGCCTTCGGTAAATTTCCAGGCCATGGATTGTTGGACGTTCTACGAAATCAGTTTAGCTTTCGCCCGAATGCTCCATTATGACGAAAGCTATTGGAGTCCCGAAACCCTGCTCAAACTCATTGAAATTGAAAGGTACCGGAACGGACAATGCACTGGAAGCTATCTCTCAAGGATCCATTTTTTAGAAGAACTCTTTGTAGATAATCAAAAAAGGGGTCTTTTAGTCGATAAGACCAAAAGCCTTGGCGGCGTCCCTATCCACAGGAAGGTCAGGGAAATGACAGTCGGCTGGCACCAATATCGCTACCTGCGGCACAATCCAAATCTTCTACCCGCCATGGCAAAAATAGAAGATCGGGTCTCAGCCCTTAAGGTCTATCATATCCCAAAAGCCGCTGTTCCGGCCATCGAACCAAAAATCAAAAATGGGGATATCATTGCCATTACGACACACGATCTCCACTCCTATACTTCCCATGTCGGAATTGCCTACAGGGATTCTCAAGGTATTCTTCATTTCCTCCATGCTTCTTCCACACACCATCAGGTCTATATAGATAAACGGCTTTCCGATTATTTAAATTCCATTTCGAGTGACGCCGGCATCATTGTCGTCGAACCCAAAGAGGTTCCTTTGAATTTAATCGAAACAAGCCAGTTCCCTGCTGCGGCTTTAACTCCAGTTGCGTCGACCAAAAAATCGTTTTACCCTCCGATTCAATAGGTTTTGCCCAGGGCTTTAGTTCTATCCAGTCATACACCGGTTTTTCTTCTGAATCGATTCTTTTGCCTATGGTCAAATCGTAGCGTTCATAGAAAGGAGCCTGGTTTTTTTCTGTTGAACCAAACACCACTCCTTGGCCTTCCCTTTCAAAATACCAGTCGATCAACTGGGGGTATTTGCCAAACACTCTTAAAAAAATGGCACCGTCTTTGTAAAATTCGAGGTAAGACCAACCCCTTGGACTTTGAGCCTCTCGAATCCATCCTGCCGTCCCGTTCCGAGCAATCTTAAAATTTCGACAGAGCCCAGGATACCTTAGTTCAGTTCTTTTACCACTTTTAAAGAGGAGAGTCACCACGGTAGTCTTTTTTTCAGGTTCTGTGTCATACACTTTGCCGACGATGGCAACGGGATAGTCGTCCTTAGCCTCTCCATGATGAAACACATAGGGTAGGAAATCGACATCTTCCCTAAGGAGCTGTTCCCAAGCAGTCCTCCCAAAGCTTACTTCTAGTTTATCTTCAGCCTTAATCCTTCTGCCTGTATCCAAATCAAAGACTTCCACCAGTATTTGGCCATTGAAATCCCTTGACCGAAGCCCTACGGCCATGTCTCTTAAGCCTTCGATCCGGCAAAAAAGCCAAGCTTCTATGAACGGATAGGCGCTTTTAAGTGTTAATTGGCGAGGGTTCCCTTTTTTCTTTTCTTGAACTATGAGTCGATCGCAAACATAGTCGATTCCCACCCCGACTCCTTCGTGCCGGCCTTCTACCCATCCGAACCATTCGGGAGATTCGATCGGGAGGACAGAAAGTTTATCTAGCAGATCCTTTTGCTCTTGATTCAGAGAGAGTTTTCCATGGATCCACTGAGCGGAACAAGTTGGATAGTTGCAAGGCAGAGGGATTAAATAAAGAATTAAGTCTTTCTTATTTAAATCTTTCTTGTTTTTGTTCTCCGGAGCATTTCTACCGAAAAGAGAAAAAAAAGAGGGAAAAAGAAGAAGAGACAAAAGGAGGGTATGAGCAGCCTTGAACTTGGGAAAGATAATACAAGCCAGGGCTTGCTTTTCGTAGGACAAATCCATTTTAAAATCTTCACGATCCTGAGTTTATAAAACCATTTATTGAAAAATAGATTTTTTTATTAGCTCAGAATCGAGAAATTTTTCGTTTGGTCAACAAGAAACCCACCCAAAAAGAGCTTAGCGACTAAGAAAATAAAGGAAAATTCTCTGATGCAAGGCGTCAAAGATTTTTTGGAAAGCTTCTTTTTGTTTGCCTATGTCCCCTTCAACAGCTGCCGGATCTGGCAAATCCCAATGTTCAATAATCGCTTTTTTAGGAAAAAGTGGACAGGCCTCTTTTGCAGCACTAGAACAAACCGTCACCACGTAATCGATCGCAGGGGCATTGGCTTGCAAAAACTCAGTCAATGGTTTACTTCGTAGCCCATCGATGGAAATTCCATGGAATTGGAGCGTTTCCAAAGCAAGAGGATGCACTAGTCCTTTTGGCCTGCTCCCCGCACTATAGGCATGGAAACGGCCTCCACTATAATGATTTAAAATGGCCTCCGCCATGATCGATCGGGCCGAATTGCCCGTGCACAAAAACAAAACATGCAATGGGAGCATCATCAGCAGGTCTGCCTTTCAGTTGAAAGTGGACTTTTTCCTTGTTCTTTTGTTTTACAGAAAAATTGAATCACCGATTCCACATCTTTGCCGCAACAGTCTTCAAGCAAATAACCGATTAACTCAGCGATCTTTCCAAAATCAGCACGATAGACAATCTGCCTGCCTTTCTGGGTGGCCTCAACAAGCGTCGAATTTTTTAAATGATGCAAATGAAAGGAAAGAGTCGTTAAAGGCACTTGCAGTTTTTCAGCCAGCTCCCCAGGACAACTCCCCTTGGAGCCAGCTATAAGCAGCTTGAAGATCTCAATCCGAGTTTTATGCGCCAGCGCATTTAAAATCAAAAGAGCCGTCTTATTATCCATATCGAATAGTTACAACGAATGATATTTTTATTCTATTGGAACTGTTGTAATATTCAATCCTAAATGTTACTAAAAACGACAGAAAAGCAAAAAAAACGGAGGATCACAAACTAAGTAAAAAAAAGAAAAAATATATTTCCATATTTTTAGAATAATGGTTAATGTATTTTCTATGAAATCGGAAGTTTCTATGAAATCGGAAGTCATGGAGGAAAAGCCCTTAGAGCAAAAAGGGGGATTGGGTTTTTTGAGAAGTATTTAACGCTTTGGGTAGCCCTGTGTATAGGCGCTGGGATCGGATTAGGGAAATTGTTCCCAGGCCTTTTTCAGCTCCTTGGAAGCATAGAACTCATGCACGTGAATTTGGTCGTCGGCTTTTTTGTTTGGCTGATGATTATCCCCATGCTAATGAAGATCGATTTTAGTGTGCTTCACCGAGTAAGAACCCATAGCCGAGGCATGCTCGTAACCTTGCTTGTCAACTGGGCTATTAAACCCTTTTCCATGGCTTTTTTCGGCTGGCTTTTTTTGAAAAAAATCTTTTTCCAGTTCCTTCCCCCGATCAACTCGATTCGTACCTAGCAGGACTAATTTTATTGGCCGCAGCCCCCTGCACAGCAATGGTGTTTGTTTGGAGCCATCTTTGCCTCGGTGATCCTTACTTTACCCTCTGCCAGGTCGCTCTTAATGATACCATCATGGTGTTTGCTTTCGCACCCATCGTTGGATTGCTCCTTGGTGTTTCTTCCCTCCACGTGCCCTGGGGCACTTTATTGCTCTCTGTCCTCTTTTATATCCTCATCCCCCTTCTCTTTAGTCAATGGCTCCGTGCAAGGATCCTTAAAGAGGGAGGGAAACAAAAGCTCGATAGGGTACTCCAACTGCTCCATACCCCTACCCTCTTTGCCCTGCTGGCTACTCTTATCTTGCTATTCGGCTTTCAAGGAAAAGTCATTCTGCAAAACCCTTTTGTCATTCTGCTCCTTGCTATTCCTATCTTGGTGCAGGTCTATTTCAACTCGGCCTTAGCTTATATACTCAACCGGAAGTTTAAAGTGGCTCACTGTGCTGCGGGTCCCTCGGCTCTGATTGGAGCCAGTAATTTTTTTGAGCTTGCCGTGGCCACCGCCATCAGTCTTTATGGACTAGACTCTGGAGCAGCACTAGCGACTGTTGTCGGCGTGCTCATCGAAGTTCCCGTCATGCTTTCTGTTGTGGCAATCGTTAAAAAAACCCAAGGATGGTACACCAAAGGCTGATCTGTTGGGTTTTAACTTTTCTATGAGTTTTTTAAAAAGCATGAAAAGCCTGGCACAAGATCTTTCCCGTTTCCTTTCTTTACTCTAGGCTATATTTTTTAAAAAGAGAGAGAAAGAAAGATCTAGTCCTTCCTTCTTTTGGTTAACACTCTCCTTTTTGTTGGAGAACTTTAAGAAGGTTGGCACGCTCTATCTTGGGGGAAAAAAGAGAGAGGGGGAGGATGCATGCAAAGAAAACTCGAAGCAAAGGAATACCTGGATGAGTTGGCATATGATTCTCATCTGGCTAAAAAAGGAAGAGAAGGGCTAAAGAAAATTAACTACCTAATGGGAAATTTTGTATGGTTTAAAAAAAGGCTTCGGCAGGTAGTCTCTTCACAGGGAAACGTGCACTTCCTAGAAATAGGCGCTGGCGATGGGTCCATGGGAAGATTCCTTTATGCCGATCCGTTGTTAGAAAAAAATCTACTGTTAACTGGAATCGATAGGATCCCTAGGCCACAACACTGGCCTGTGCATTGGCTGTGGTTTCAAACCGATCTTTTTGATCTGATCGACACTGGTACTTTTGTCCCTGGAAGCTACCAAGGCATAGTAGCCAATATGGTGCTGCATCACTTTTCGTCGGCTCAACTGGCTAGGATCGGTAACTGGATCCGGCAGCTTGCTCCCCTTTGCCTTTTTTGTATTGAACCCCTCCGTTCTCCTCTTTCCCTCTTCGAACTGTTCTTGCTCAGATTGGTTGGACTCAATCAAATTACCTTCCATGACGGCTGGCTAAGCATCAAGAGTGGGTTTATGGGGATGGAACTGCCTGAGTTTTTAAATCTCAGTCCCAAACAGTGGCAATATAAGATCGATGTCAGCCTTTTGGGAGCTTACCGGTTAGAAGCCATAAAAAAATGAAACCGATTACGATCATTGGCGGAGGACTAGCTGGCTTAGCATTAGGCATAGGCCTGCGTCGTTATAAGATTCCAGTCGCTGTGTATGAAAGAAACGATTATCCGCTTAAGAAAGTCTGCGGGGAATTCCTTTCAGGGCTGCCTCAAAGGGTAATCCAGCAATTAGGAATCATGCCGATCCTCAATCGTTTTCCGCTCGCTTCATCGGCCAGTCTATCGATCGGAGATAGTAAACCGACCCTGCTGCGTTTCACATTGCCCGTGTATGTAACCGCTCGAGAACGGCTAGACACAGAGCTTGCACAACTTTTCGTGGAGCATGGGGGTAGCCTCTATACAAAAACCCGGTGCGATCCTATCCCTCATCAAGAAGCCGTTGTCTTGGCTACCGGTAAAAAGCCGATGGGTGGACCCTGGATCGGACTTAAAGTGCATCTCCAAGGGATTGAATTAACACATGAGCTGGAAATGTATGCAGCCAAAGACGGTTACGTTGGGCTTTGCAAAATCGATCATGGCACCGTTAATCTTTGTGGGTTATTCAAAAATAAGAAATTTTCGGCTGCGTCTAAAAAAGAACTCCTTGCCTCTTATCTTAAAGCATCGCAGTTAGCAAAGCCTTACGAATACCTAGAAGAGGCCAACTTTCTGGAGAAGAGTTTTGTAGCCATTCCTTCTTTTTCTCTCGGGTTCCAACAGACTACGTCTGAACCTATGGTAGCCCTGGGGGATGCCTTTGGCGTGCTCCCTCCTTTTGTAGGAAACGGAATGGCCATGGCTATGGAATCGGCTGCTTTAGCCCTCGATGAGCTCATAGCCTACGGCCAAGGCTCCAAAAGTTGGACAGAAACGACAAGGCAAATCCACCAAAAACTGAAAAAGGCCTTTGCCCTTCGGATCACCCTTGGCCTTTGCTTGCATCCTTTTCTTTTTAAGAAATCTCCTCTCCAATCGGTACTGATCAAAAAGCCCATCGCTTCCTTTCTGTACACCCTGACAAGATCCATGGAGTCTTAGTCAAACTACTGGCTACGAATACAGGGAAAATCCAACAATTCGTTTAGTCTCCTGACCGCTCCTAAACTATATTTTATGCATAAAAAGACTATGATACTTCAATCCATCTGCTCCATGGTCCCCGAGCATGGCTATACGCAAGCTGAATGCTGGGAAATTTTTGGCCAGTCCATAGCGGCTAAAACCCTGAAAGAGGCTTCTTTGGAGTTAGTAAAAAAATTCTACTTGGAGATAGTTGGATTGAACGGCGGTATTTTGCTGTGGACCCTATCGAGTCCGTCTTTGAAATGTCGGCAGAAGCGTTAAACAAGGCCTTTGAAAAATTAGCACCTGCACTGGCTGCAAAATCACTACAAGCTGCGCTGGACCAATCTGGACTCAAGGCCACAGAACTAGACGCCCTTTTCGTTTGTACCTGCACAGGCTACCTCTGTCCAGGCCTTTCCAGTCACATTGCTGAAAAAGTAGGGATGCGATCCGATAGCTTTTTGATAGATATCGTAGGCCATGGCTGCGGAGCAGCGTTACCTATGCTGCATTCGGTCAAAGGTTTTCTGAAAGAAAACCCTGATTGCTACGCTGCTGCCATTGCCGTAGAACTTTCCTCTACCGCTTTCTACGTGGACGATGATCCAGGATGTCTGGTTAGCCTTTGTATTTTTGCTGATGGAGTCAATACAACCCTATGGCACCATACGAAAGAGGGGTTAGGATGGCATTGCAAAGATTTTTTATCGTTGCATCTTCCAAAAAATCGAGAAAAGCTAAGATTCGAAAACGCTTTTGGGAAACTCCGTAATAAGCTTCATCGAACTGTGCCTGTGCTTGCCACAGAAGCAGTATCCGAACTTTATAACAGATTCGAAAAGCATTCTCAAACTGATTCAAAAAGGCTTATTGCCCATCCGGGAGGAAAAGAGGTATTGATCGAATTAAGAAAAGCCCTGCCTTGTGACAAATTCGAAGAGAGCGAGGCTGTTCTTAAAGCTTTTGGCAATATGAGCAGTCCTTCGGTTATGTTCGCCTTTCAGAAGGGAATTGAATCTCAGCCAATAGAAAAGGAACTTTGGTTGTTTAGTTTTGGTGCAGGCTTTTCATGCCATGGGTGTCGTATCGTGATGATGCATTGAGCGGATGGTTGTGGACAGAACAATCACTTTTCAGAGGACTAATGATGGCATGGGAAAAGGCATCAAATGCCATTTGCAGCTATCTATAAGAATACTTCAATCAAAGATGCCATAAAGAGTTATTGCTCCCCCAACACTTCTCAAGAAAGACTCTAGGCTATTCCCTAGGCTAAAAGCCTATCAACCAATCGGTCGCATGGAACGAGCAAAACAGTTCCGGAAAGCCCTAACCAAATCTATTGATCCAATAATGAAGGAGGCGTTGGAAAAAAAGATCTTTTAAGCCAACTTTTTAAGGCTAAGTCCAGAAACCATAGCTTTTTTTTGCTAAGTTGCGGACAACACAACTGCCTGATTTTCTCCTCCTGCCAAGCACATTCCTCAAGCTTTCTAAAAGGCATACGCGGTTAGTTTGGCTGCTATCTCTGCAGAGGACTCAGCTTTTCCCCTATTGTTTTTCCCATAATATTTCCCTATCTATTCTCATTTTTTTCTTTAAAAAATACCTCATTACTTGGTATAGACGATATAATATGTGATATCAAATTCAGTCTTTAGATTTCTACTGGGAAAGATAGCCATGCATAGACTTCAAAGAGAAATTAGAAAAGTTTTACTACCAGTACTCAGTTATATCTTCTTTTGGGCAGCGTCGTTTCTTCAGGCAGCCGATTATTATGATCCAAACCCGCCTTTTGGATTGGAGCAACTTAAGCCTGTGGAAATCAAAGATCCCCTAACCCAAAAAACCATCCAAGGCTATCAACCTAAAAATCCCTACAACATTTTCATCAACTATGAGCTTGGGATGCATTGTGTCGGTTTTGATATTTCCTACTGCTGTGTCATTCCCCCTTATAACTCGATCCAAGCTCAAGCCGTTGCCTCCGGCCTCAATGGAACCCTTCCAAAATTGCTAACCCCAGAGGACAAAGTCAAGCTCTATTACTATCTCAAAGACAATAGCTATTCGGAAGGCAACAAAATGAGATACTGGTCCGTTTTAAAAGACGTTAACGGCAACGGGAGCCTTGCTGACCCTGGGGATAACATGGCGAATTACGTCTGGGAACACCTTTTTATCTATAAAGATTTAGAAGGCACTCTGCCCAAAGACTGGTCGATTAAAAAGCGGATCCATATAGGAAAAGATGTCATGGTGCCAATCGATGCAGGGCCTTCCGGAAAGCCCCTTGCGGGAGGCTATCTTGAGTATGCCCCCGATAACGGTGGGAATATCGTTTTTACCGATTCGATGATCCCAGAAGTGAAAAATATTGCCATTAAACTAACTGCTTCGAATATCTGGGATGCTCTTGGCTTGCCGCTGACTGCGTTTAATGATTCGGTAAGGAAAGGAACTATTCGAACGATCACTGATAAAGATTTTCAACCTTATCAATATTCTACCGTGCAATTGCATGACGATTCCGGAAACCCGATTACCGTCGAAGGGAAAAAAGTCGAATTTTTTGGGACCAATCCTGTGGATATTCCTAACTGTGTCATGTGCCATTCAGGAGATGGCAAGGCAGCGAAGCTTTCCAGACAAGCTGGCATTGTCCTTTTTGAAAAAGAATACGAGTACTGGAAAAAGAATTATCCCGATGAATCCGAATACATGGCAAGGCTTTCAGCCTCTTCCATTAATCTGCTCGAACTCCACGATAAGATGTTTAAAACCAATTTCTTAAAAGACTATAACCCGAATGCTTCTTCGAATCGGCTCGGATCGGTTGGATCTGTAAACTGCGCCGACTGTCATGGGGATAACGTTTCTGGAAATCTTCAGGAACCAAGACCCGGAACTACTGGTTATAAAGCTGTCAAAGCAAAGCCTCTGACCGAATCTATTCATGCCGTACATGCGAACTTCCTAGCTGATATGAATGATAAAGCCGGCCGAACCGTTAGCTGTCAGGCCTGCCATCCTACGCACTGGACTAATCCAAACATGAATAATTTTGATACGAATCCCTATCAGATCATCGATTCTAACGGGAACAATAAATACGCGAATGCTGATCAAAGGACTGCTGGAGGCGGGTGCTATTTAAGAAGGGATGCTCATACGAACCCGGCTGTCAAACCACCGTTCTTTTTGAATTCTCTTGGGAAGTGGTATTTGGAAAACGTCAGTACTAGAGATGAGAACGATCAGCCGGTCTCGGAGCTCCGCGGGCTTACCTGTACGAATTGTCATAATCAACTTTCTCATGAACTCTATAAGTATGACGATCTGGATAATGCAGTCAGCCAGGAAGGCAAAACATTAAGGAATAAGAGTGTCGATGAAATCATCAAGGTGCTAGCTGATGGAGATTCTAAGCGGTTTGCGGATATGGCTGATCCGAGAATAAAAGACGGAAATAATCCGCTTTATGAGTTTTTCAATAATCATCAAGGAGCTACCCTAGTAAAGGCTACAAAGGATAGCAAAGGCAACTTAAAGCTGTTGGCCTGGAACGCCAAAGAAGGTGTGCCTGTGCCCTACGAAAAGGCATCAGGAGGGAGCGATTGGTGGCTTGCGCCTGCTGAACCAAAGTGTGCAAGCTGCCATGCGGCTCCCTTTGTAGAAAGCATGGGAGGCAAATATTTCCCTGTCGATCAGCCTCGTAAATACTCGCTTTACCGGTTTTCGAAGGCGCACGGTAAAATTGCCTGTCAGTCCTGTCATGAGTCGATCCATGGGCTTTATCCAGTCAGAGCTGAAGGAGAAGAAAACACCGTGGATCTTACCACCCATAAGCAGGCTCTACAGTATTCACCCGATGGTCGGTATGCAGGCCCCGTCAGCTGTTCTGCTTGTCATACCGTCAATGCAAAAGGAGTGCCCGTTCAGCTCGTAGGTACCGAATATGAAAATGATTACTGGGCTTCTGTTGTGCTCCTGCACTTCATGCGCGAAGGAGACGAAAAGTTGCCAATCAAAGAGCTGATTCAGAAATATCCCTATCAAAAATCAAGGCAAATTGTCATTGAAAGCTGGAAATAGGTTGTTCTTGTCACCCTTTTTATGCCGCTTGCATCAAAGCAGCCTTGGCGCTTTCCTCCCCCCCTTTTTTGCATAACAACTTAGCATCTTAATTGGTGTACTCATACATTAAATTAGGCTTGTAGTTTTCTTTATAGGGAAAAAGGATTTTTAAAATTCGTCGGTGGTAAGGATGAAGTCAGTAAATAAGATAGCTTGTTGTTTCTTTTTTGGGATCTTCTTTTATGCATTGATTGCCTCTGCTTCTCCGATTCCTAAAGAAATACGTAGGGAAGCTAAAAATCAGCCTTCTTTTGAGTTGCTTTTAAAGAACCCTGAATCCTTTAAAAACCGTTCGGTGCTACTAGGAGGAGTAATTATAGAAAATACGCCCTTAGAAGATCGTACAGAACTCCTCATAGAACATAGAGAACTAGGTAATTCAGGAAAACCTAAATATTCATCCAAAAATAAAAAGAGGTTTACAGTAGTCACCAAGGATTTTCTGGATCCAGAAATTTATGCCCAAGGCCGCCTTATTACGGTCTACGGAAAGGTGGGGAGCTTACAAAAAGGAAAAGAAAAACAACTCCTTCTCTATGCCAATTTTATCTATCTCTGGCCAGAAGACTTTATTCCAAGCAGTGGATGGTACTTGGGAATAGGACCAGGGTTTTTCTTTTAAATCTTTATCTTGTGCGTGCTTGTAAATCAATTAGCTATTCGGCTAAGCATTGGCATAGCGCTCATAAACTGATTAAAACTTGGGCATTTGTTTTTCACCCAAGCCATGTCCAATTGCTCAGCTATTCTTTTGGCTGCCTTAGCCGTATAGACTTGATTGGCTTTGGAAAATAGGATTTTCAGTTGCTCTTTGGGATCTAGAAGTTTTTAAGGGCTGTGAATTCCTTCACACTAATCCTTAATACTTTTTCAAGAGCAGTATGATCGGCTAGCAGCCAAGCTTCTAACATAGGGACTACAACCACACATTGAACAGGTCGAGTAATTCTTTCCCTATTTTTTCTTACTTCAATTTCCATGCTTTTTTATAATTCATCTGGATCATCCTGCTCAGCGTCAGTAACCCAGATAAACCCATCTACATCGTCGTCCATATTTGCATTTAATATTGCTATCGCTTTGCTGAATTGGCGTGGAGGGGATTTACGGATTATTGGTTTCTGATTTGGGAATTGTCTCTTAATCAAAGCATTAATGACTTCATTATCATATCGCCCATCAACAAGGATTCCAATACGTCCCACTAATCCTCCCCCTCTAGCGTTCCTGAATAAAAGAGGTCGCCCAAACCAAGTTCCTCACGGGAAAGGACTTCTTGAACTTCTTTTTTCATTTTTGGAGAGCTGATATGCGTAGCGCCTTTCTTTTTGGATGTAATTAGAAGGTTTTCTATATTAACGTTATTAATCAGATGCAGAGAATGCGTCGTAATCAGCAATTGCGCTGCTTGTGGTCCAAGCTCCCTTTGGCGTTGTAAATAGACTTCGACTAGGCCGTCTATTAGATAAGGATGAAGAAAATTTTCAGGCTCTTCTATACAAAAAAGAAAAGCTCCTAGCTCGTTAGGTGCCAAAATAAGAGCAAGAAAAGCTAAACAAATAAGCTCGCCATCGGAAAGTTGATAGATAGAAATGGGTACTTCCTCTAGATACTTTTCATATACTGATAAAAGCACAGGCCCATAAGCAGTTTGAGAAGTTTGTATATCCTTGATCTGAGGAAGAAGATCGGTAAGGGCTTGTTTAAACCGATCAGAAAATTGATGATTCTGTAGCAATAAATGCAACCAGCTTGAAAAATTCTGACCATTCTCTAAAAGAAAAAAGAAAAGGGATCAGGACACCAAAGTTGGGTTGTCTCATGAAAGTGGGGATAAGTTGATAGAAGCGCCATTGGCCAATATATTGACGGAAGATTGTTCCTTCAAAACCTTCGACACCAAAGACTTCTAAAAAAGATTTTTCGCTTGGAAATGTTGTGTTTAAAGGAAGCACTTTAGGAGTTAGGGATTGAAGGATTCCTCGTTCTGCTTCAAATATTGGCTCTTTCTTTTCTCCTTCCAAACGGTATAAATGTTCCTTACTTACTTCTACGCTATGGGATGAAAAACTTTCCTCAACCGAAAGACCATATTCATAACGAACCAATCTTTTCAAATCCTGTCTAAACCATTCAATTTCTATCTCAATGCTAAAAGAAAGCGCCTTACTTCCCTTCCAACAAAGCTCAGGCATTCCTCCATATTCACGAATAGCTTGCTGCACGCCCACTCCCATTGGAGGAGGACTAAGGGCACGGATCAAAAACTTAAGCACACGAAGTAGGTTAGTTTTCCCAGACATATTAGGACCAACAAGAACGTTGACTTGTTGGAGCTCAAGGCGAGGAAGGGATTGAAAACTTAGGATATTTTCAAGCGAAAGTCGTCGGATCATAAAAGAAATTGCTTCAAAAAATAAAAAATAATAAACTTTACAACTATTTTTTTAGTCTATTGTATTGCTGTAAGGACTTTGTAGTTCCCCCTTTTTTTGGTTTTTCAACAGCATCTACCTTTTGCTCACCATCTTGCAGTCCTTTTTTCATGGTCTCTGTCAGAGAAGAAACAATAACCATAGCTGTCTGCTCATCAGGCACATCAGCAATCCATTTACCTTTAGAATCCATAATGGCATACAAGTGAGGTTGATGTGTTGATTTTTTCCATATAATAGGTAGTTCGAATTTCATTATATCTCCTATAAACTAGACTAGTTTTTTTATAAATATAATTATAGATATTTAAATGCAAGAAATTTTTAGAAAATTCCGATTTTCTCTATTCTGAATAGATTCTAAAAACTATTTATTTTAAAAAAAATTTACTTAAAACAATTTTGTATGCTTAAAGATAAAATATAACAAAAATATTCTTATCGGATTTTTTTAAAATACTTGTTTTAAAAAAACCTTTTTATCCAGCAATAGACTTGTTTAAAAGAATCGCATTAATAAATTTAATGATATTACAGCCCTTTTTTGTCTATTTTTATAGGCATTTGATAAAGCTCTAATAAAAGAAAAAATGATGAATTATATAAAAGCATACCTTTAAAAACCTCAATCTAATCCAAGAAAAAAACGATTTTATTTTGATATTGCTACCAATAGCTATAAAAAAGAGATGAAAATAGGCCCTTACATTTCTATTTTTTTTAATCGTAGGTCCTATGCTTTATTCAAAACTACAGCTTTATTTGCTCAAGATTGTTTTGTTGTTAGTAAATAGAAAATTTTTTGTTTAGAAAAAGCTTGCTATGGAAGTTCTGAATCAATCGACCATTGATCTTGATCGTTACTTTAAACGGATTCATTATAAAGGAGATTGCGCCAGAAGTCTAAACACCTTATTTGATCTTCATCTATCCCATACACAACACATTCCTTTTGAAAATCTCGATATCCTCCTTGGGAAAAGTATCTCTCTTGCATTACCAGATATAGAAAGAAAGCTTATTAATAATAAAAGAGGTGGATATTGTTTTGAACACAATCTGTTATTTGCTCATATCCTCAACATCCTTGGATTTCCTATAACTAGGTTAGCTGCAAGGGTTCATTACCGGACAAATAAAATTCTTCCTAGAACCCACATGGCGCTGCTCGTCCACCATGATGGATCCAATTGGTTAGCAGATGTTGGTTTTGGTGGCCATGGCCTTCTGCTTCCTCTTCCTTTAAAGGAAAACGTAGAAACCACTGCTTTTGGTTGGACTTATCGAATAAAGAGGATAGGACACCTCTGGGCCTTAGAGCTTCTTCAAAAGGAAAGCTGGTCGACTCTCTATTCCTTTTCAGTAGAACCTCAAGAAGAAATTGATTACAAAATAGCAAACTATTATGTCTCCACTCATCCTGATTCACCTTTTACCCACACATTAATCGTTCAATCGGTCTGCCCAAAAGAACGGAAGATATTGCGTAATAAAGTATTTACAGTCCAAACTCCTTCTTCCTTATTCCAAAAGGAACTGAAAGATGATGAAGAGCTTCTAGAAATTCTCTTAAATGAATTTGGCCTATCTTTTCCTCCCAATACAAGATTTACTTTCAAAGAATAACAAGGATCTACTAATCCCTTTTCGGCTGACTGCCTCGACATAAACCTTTAAGCCATATGCTGATCTTCTTCAGGTACTCTAGAAATTTCTTTACTTTGAAACGTAGAGACCTATTTTTCAGCTGCTTTTTATAATTTTCTAGCTCCTCTTTGCTAGGAGGATGCATAAAAAATTTTATAACCTGTTCGTTATATTTTGGAGCCTGAGAAATCGGTAGCTCTTCTTCTTTATCCCCACCATATGTTTTTAAGAGATTAGAAAAGATATGTACTAGAAATTCGTAATAAACAGAGGATACATGTAAGATTAACTTCCCCATCTTCTCAATTGCTTCTTCCCATTTTGTTTTATCCCACTTTTCCATCTCCTGTCTTTCCTTTTGATCGATTGGCTCAATAAGCTTCTGAAAAAAGGCGATCGTCGATAGAAAAGACAAATAGTCTCCATCATGATCAGTCAAGTAGATCGGCAGACATGGGGTTTCTTTCTTCACAATTGGTGGCCATTGGGCTGGAATCAGAGAAGCTTGATAATGAAAGGCAAAGTTATTCCGGATATGTCTGATATTGCTTATAATCTTTTTATTCTCTGTCAGAAGTTTTTCCAATTTTTTTCTTCTATCAGCGGTTTCTTGGCAATCGCGACACAGTTTTTCGACTAACTTTTTGAGGTTGGTATGCTTTTTGTTATTTTCGAAAAACAATTGGATGCCTTCATAGATCTTCCCAGCCAGGATAGCCAAAAGAATACTTCGCAATGTGACATTGGCCTCACATTCAGCATTCTCATTAATTTCGCTTAGAGAAATCATAAAAAGCTTTCGGAGCCAATTAGCTTCGTTGAGAAGCCAACCGACTTGGATAATCGCTTCCTTTATGTCAGGACGAAAACTTTCCAATTTGTTTATTGAATATTGAATGACTGTTATTTTTAATGATTCTGATGGCACCATTTCCTACTTTCTTCAAAGGTTTAAGTAATTCAAGTGTCAAAAACTCATTTATAGCCCAGAGATTTTCGATTGAAAAAATTTTTGTCCTTACATACAAAGACAATTTCATACGATTTTATCCACGCTCAAAAAATCTTGAAAAACAACCCTCAAAAAAATTCAAAGTTCTTTGTGTCGGACCAATTACTCTCCCAAAAGGTCATATTGATTTATTGGAAGCTTGGAAAAGGCTTAAATTTAAAGATGCCGACCTGATTCTCCTCGATTCTATTGATCATTTAATGAAACCTATTTTATATCAGTATAAATATTCTTTTATTAATATAGAACCCTGTTCCTGGGAGAAAGTATATTCTTATTATCATCAAGCTTCCGTTTTTGTTCTTCCTTCAATTGAAAATAGATTTGGCTATGTAATCCATGAATCGATGGTAATAGTTTTTCCTATAATTGCAACAACTAATACTGGAGCTTCAGGTATTCTAGAAACAAGAATGAACTTTTTAAATTCCTTTAATTAAGTATTACTTAAATCTATGCTTCTTGAAGAGGTTCTCAACTGTCCAATATGTAATGATAAAGGCAAAATAGAAATAAAGGATGCTGAAGATCCATGCTTTGATATTGAAGGAAAGTGGAGCTATAAACGCTGTTTGAATTGTTACTCTTTATACATGGATCCTCGTCCGATTCCTCAAGAAATTCCTAATTTATATCCTAAAACTTATTATACTCACAATTCTACGGATCCGGATCCATTTAAACCTCATTCTATGAACTTTTTTACTCAGTTGTGGCATAAAATCTGGATTGCTTCACTATGTTCAATAGGGTATAAACTTCATTTAGAAGCCAAGAAACTAAAAAGTTCAATCGTTGGTAATCTTTTTTCTCTTCATCCAATGATTAACCTGGAAGCTAAAAGACAGTGTCGTTTTTTAGAAGCAAAGAAAGGAAAAATCCTAGATGTTGGCTGTGGAAATGGGCAATTTCTTTATATTATGAGAGAACTTGGATGGGAGGCAGAAGGAATTGAGCCTGATCCCTTAGCTGCAAGAAAAGTGATGGAGATTGGAATCAAGGTCATTCAGTCTACAATAGAAGAAGTTGAACTTTCAAAAGAGACTTATGATGCCATTACTCTAAACCATGTCATAGAACATCTCACGGATCCTTTTTCTATTATCAAAAAGCTCGTTATCGCTCTTAAACCTGGAGGCAAACTGGTCAGCATTTCTCCAAATCCAACAGGAACTTTAGCTAAGAGATTTTTAAAATCATGGCGTGGACTTGACTCTCCAAGGCATCTAGTTTTAGTTTCTCCACAAGGTTTTTGGCATATTCAGAAAGAACTAGAACTAAAAGGAGAAGTTTTTACTCTTTGGAGGGGAGAAGTCGGTACGTTAGCTGCAAGCAAAATGCTCAAGACACAATCTAGTGTAAAGAATTCTATTATTCTGTCCTTTTCTGACATCCTTTATGGATATTTCTTGGGGACTATGGAAAACATTCTTTTTTCCTTTTTCTGGAGAAGAAGTCGTTTTCATTGCTAAAAAATAAACTAGGTATGGTCTCTTTACATTTTACAAATAAAATAATGGTACTTTCCTAATTTTAACCTAAGAAAAATTATTTATAAAGTATGAGAAATAGCTATAAAGTAGGGATTATTGTGGGAACATATAACTCAGAAAAATATATCATTCCATTGCTTTTATTTTTTCAACAGTTGACTTTTAATCATCATATAGAGAAAATTGTTTTTGTTGATTCAGCACCTACAGATAAAACAGTTGATCTTCTAAAAGAATATAAAAAGGATTCTCATAATAGTCATGATATAAATATTCTGCGGTTAAACGCGAATAAATGCTATGCTTACTGTCTTAATCAAGGAATAGATGCTTTTGGTCAAGATCTTCCTAACTATCTACTCTTTTCTAATGCGGATGTAATTTATCCTCCTCATTATCTAGATGATCTATTCGAAGAGCTCAAGGGTTATGAATCTTGTAACATAGGGATAGTTGGATCAAGCGTGCTTGTGCCAATTGATAAAGAAAAATAGCAAGAAGAAAATATTCTACCTAGAAATCTCTGAGGTATTCCTCAATATAGGGATAAGGATCAAAAAGTATACTTTGTGCATTCAACCCATGGCTGTAGTCTTCTAGTCAAAAAAGATGTTTTGGAAAAAATTGGATATTTTGACGAAGATTATTTTCTATATTGGGATGAAATAGATTTTTGCACAAGAGCAAGAAAAGCCGGCTTTTCTATTGCTATTGTCAATAGACTTTCTATACTTCATCATTCTGATGAAGTTAGAAGTAACTCTTTGAATAAATCAAAAACTTTTTTATACTATCAATATTGTAACCAATTTCTCTTTGCTAGAAAAGTTTATGGACCAATTATTGGAACCTTATTTATAAGTATTCGTTTTGTTGTTTTCTTTCGAGAGTTTATCAACCATATATTAAAAAAGCAATGGATTTATGCAAAAATCATGACTTTGGGGTTCATTCGAGGCATATTGAATGAAAAAGGGATTTCTAATATTCCTTTGTAATAGCATATAGTAATCTACACTATATTTTTTATGCTTAATAACACAGTAAGCAGACCAATCAAAGTTGTGCATTTGGTTTCTCATCCAATTCACTATTTTATTCCTCGATATCGAGAACTTCATCAAAGAAAAGATATTTCTTTTACAGTGATTTATTATTCCCTAAAAACAACAGGAAAACTCTATCAGAAAGATTATGGTAAGGATATAAATTGGAATGTTTCTTTTTTAGAAGGTTATCAATGGATCGAATTTCCTAAAAGTAGCATAAGTGATCTCCCACAATTTTTCTTGAATCCAATAAGAACAGATATTTTAACCCATCTTTGGAATGAAAAATACGATATCCTCTGGATTCATGGATATTATCTGATCACAAATTGGATCGCCGCATTCCTTCAAAGAATTAATAAAAGAATAGCTTTTATCCGTACTGAAGATGTACTACTACATAAGAGAAAAACTTGGAGAAAAGTAGTAAAATATTTTCCATTAAAAATTCTTTTTTCACAGGTATATGGATTATATATTGGAGAAGCAAATAAAAAATATCTTGAATATTATGGAATCCCAAAAGAACGGCTCTATCCAGCAAGCCATGGTGTTGACAATCATTATTTCCAGTTACAATACGAAAATTTATTTCCTCTTAGAGAAAAAATACGAAAAGATTTTGGGATAGTGGAGAATAATCTCCCAGTGATTCTTTTTTGTGGTCGATTTGTTGAAATGAAATGCCCACTACTACTTTTAGAGGCATTTCATAGAATATCACCTTTAATCCCATGCTATCTTTTGCTCGTTGGAGATGGGCCTTTAAGAGAAAAAATCAAAGAAAAGATCAAAAATGATAAAATTAAAAATGTTATTATAACTGGTTTTCTAGATCAATCAGAAATTGCAAAGGCTTATGTTGCTGCAGATCTTTTTGTTTTACCTTCAACAAACGACACCTGGGGCCTTGTGATTAATGAAGCAATGAATTTTGGCCTTCCCATAATAGCCTCAAATTTGGTTGGATGTGCTCAGGACCTTATCAAGGAAAATTGTAATGGTTTTCTTTTCCCTGCCAATGATGTTGATAAACTAACTGAATGCTTAACATCCTTTTGAACGATGCTTCTCTTCGAAATAAAATGGGGAAAGCAAGTACAGAAATTATAAAAAACTACAGTATACAAAAAATCGCAGACCAGCTGGTCTTTGCCTTTAGAAAAACAATGAGGCTTAAAAACAAGAGAAAATTAGGATCAGAATTAAACGTGAAACTACACCAAGATTTAGAAGCCTATTAAAGATAAATCTAAAAGAAAATGAATATTCTTCTAACGAGCTATTCGTTTTGGCCTCGAATTGGAGGGCTAGAAACTTTTGCTCAATTACTTGCCCAAGAGTTGTATAATCAGACCCATTCTATTACTCTACTCACATCTGTTGATTGTGATGAGAAAAATCCTTTCCCTTACCAAGTGATTCGCAAAATAGATCCCTTCACTGTTTTTTATGCCACAGCACATGCTGATGTGATTTTGCATAATCATTTATCTATCAAGCTTTGTTGGGCTTCCGCTTTATTAAATAAGCCGTATGGTGTTATCATTCAAAATTGGCTTTCTTTTAAGGGAATTAAAGGCCTACTTTACAAATGGATACTTAAAAAAGCTAAAATTGTTATTGGAGTTAGTAAAGCAATAACTGATCATCTCCCTTACGGAGGGATAGTTATACCCAATGCTTATGATCACAGAATATTTTGCTTACCTCTGGCAGAAGATCGCCCGAAAGATCTTCTTTTTGTAGGAAGGATGGAGCTAGATAAAGGTGCTCAGAACCTTTTAAAAGCGATTATTCTTTTAAAACAAGAGAATATAAACTTGACAGCTACTTTTGTTGGATATGGTCCAGATGAAAATAATCTTAAAATTCTTCAAAAAGAATACCACTTAGAGAATGAAGTAAGTATTTTAGGTCCAAAAAATGCCCAAGAAGTAGCAAGCCTTATGCAAAAACACAAAATCTTGGTTGTTCCTTCTAGGAAAGAACCTTTTGGAATAGTTGCCCTAGAAGGCATTGCATGCGGTTGTGTCGTAATTGGTACTGAAGAAGGAGGGCTAAAAGAAGCCATCGGTCCCTGTGGACTTACCTACCCAAATGGTGATATCAATCAATTAACATACAAAATTAAAGAGCTTTTAGGAAACCCCAAAAAAATGTATACATTAAAATCAAACGCTAAAGAGCATCTTAAAAAATATACATCAGAAGCTATTGGGAAATTATATAATGATTTACTTTCCACAATCTTGTCAAAAGAATAGAATTCAAGTATTAGAAAAAAAGAAGATTTTGCTAAGTAATCTTCTTATTGTGATCTATGTTTTGCTTTTGACAGAGGGAATTCTCAGAAAATGGATTTTACCGGAATTTTCTAGAATTCTTTTTTTTATCAGAGATCCCTTTGTAATCTATACTTACTGGCTGGCCATGAGGTTAGGCCTATGGCGAAAACCTAATTCTATATTTCTTCCTGGCCTATTTCTTATTGGAGTAGGCATACTATTAGCGATTTACGAATCTTTTTTTGCTGAGATTTCCCCATTATTTGTTTTGTATGGTCTAAGAAATTATTTCTTATATTTGCCCCTGCCCTTTCTTATGGAAAGAGCTTTATCAAAAGACCAACTCGATAAAATTGCTAAATGGACTTTGATTTTTACCATTCCAATGGCACCACTTTGTTTTTTTCAATCCATATCCCCAGCAGATTCTCCGATTAATGCAGGCTTTGCTGAAGATCCAGAATTAACATTTAAAAATCTTGGGGTAAGTGGAGAAATAATGAGAGCTCATGGGACATTCACCCAAGCTGGGGGGTTAGCTCTTTTCATTGGTAGTGCTTTAGCTTTTTTTATCTATGGACTTTCTAAAAATAAAAATCAAAAACTTTTTAATAGCTACTTATTATGGATTACAGGTATAGCAATCTTAGCAACCTTATTAATTTCAGGCAGTCGCACTGCTTTTTTTCTAACTGCGATAGTGTTTTTGGGATCTATAATCGCTAGTTTGAAATCACATTCAAGTAAGTTATTCGCTCAATTAATCATATTTGTAATTATTGTGGCTATTGTTGGATCATTTTTATCTTTCACCCTATTCTCCAATAATATCGAAGCCATGTATGAGCGATGGACGGGCGCCACAGAATATGAAGGTGGTTATCTTGCAATTGAACGAATCGTTGGAGACATTGTAAGATTTTCAGAAATTATTGATAAAGTGCCGCTCTTGGGTTTTGGTTTAGGAACAGCTGGCAATGCTTTTACAATATTTCAAGGTGAACAAAAATACTATGTTGAAGATGATTGGAGTAGAAACATTTACGAATTAGGCCCTATTGTAGGCCTTCTTTTCTTAATGTACCGAATAACTCTTTTTGTTTATCTTGGTTACAGATGTTGGAAAGCAACAGGACTTTTAAAGAATCCTTTGCCTTTTATTCTATTTGCTTTTATTATCCCTATCCTATTCAATGGCCAAATTACTGGACAGGGAACAACCAATGGATATGCGTGGATTTTCACAGGATTTTGTTTGATAGCTTCTCAGATCAATCAACCTGTCACAAAAGTTAGAATTTCCAATCTTTCTGTTTCAAAATTAAGCTTCTAGCCAATAGGATATCTGAAACTTAATTTATTAATTTATCATAGAGATCTGTTCCGATGAACCGTCATGAGACCAAAAATGATTATGCCATTATGTCATTTGGAAAGAAAATTTCATTCGCATCCCATCAGGATTAGATTTAGAAATACTTTCTCTTGGTAATATAGAAGCAATTATTTCAGATATTTGTTGAGAGCATAAGAAATATTATTTCACAGTTATCTCCTAAGTCATTGATTTTGTAGATCAAAAGGCTAATATTTTCTCATCTCAACCATGATAAGCAATGTAGAAACTTACTTTCTCATTCACTCATCACAAGATAAAAAGAAATCTATGGTGATTTTTAGAAAAAAATGGATTTAATCGAAAAAATATAATCGATATTTTTGTTACAAAGGATAGGGATCTTCTAAAAAGCTATTTAGATAAATGAGAATTCTTACAGTTATATGTAGTCTTTCCTTGCGGCATGGAGGACCTTCATTGGCTTGCCTTGACCAAAGTAAAGCATTGGCAAGTCTTAGACATCAGATTACAATCTATACCACTAATGATAACGTCGATTCTCTTTCAGATATCCCTCTAAAACAACCTATAAACAAAGATGGCTATCAGATTTATTTCTTTCCTTTAACTTATGCGTTTATAGCTCCATTAAGAAAATATTACTTTTCGATTCCACTCATGCAGGCTTTACATAATACCATATCCCTATTTGATCTTGTCTATATTTTTTCCTTATATCGTTTTCCTCCTACAATAGCAGCTCTTTATGCTCGTTCATTTCGTGTTCCTTATATAATGAACCCACATGGTTTTTTATATCCCTTTTTATTTAGAAAAATCGCCTATTAAAACTTCCTCATGAGCTTTTTTTTGATTTTCCTAACTTACATCATGCTTCTGCTATTCATTATACATCACAAGAAGAAAAAGAATTAGTTTCTCCATTAAAAATAAAATCTCCAGGAATAATCATTCCTCTAGGAATTAAAATAGAAGAATATCAACACACTCATAAAGGAAAATTTCGAATTCTGCATCCATATTTATTAAGACAGAAAATTTTGCTTTTTATGGGAAGGATTAATTTTAAAAAGGGACTAGATCTTCTCATTCCTTCCTTTGCTCGTATCATACAAGAGTATAACAATATTCTTTTCATTGCTGGTCCTGATAATGAGGGTTATGGAAAGAAAGTATCCGCTTGGGTTAAACAATATAATCTTGAAAAAAAGTAATATTTACAGGGATGGTTACTGGCGATCAGAAAATAGCTTTACTCTCTGATGCGGATATTTTTATTTTGCCCTCCTATACGGAAAATTTTGGAATAGCAGTTGTTGAAGCTCTGGCCATGGGAACACCCGTCATTATTTCAAATAAAGTAAACATTTGGAGAGAGATTAGGGATGCAGACGCAGGTATTGTAGTTTCATGTAATGTCGAGGAAATTACTAAAGCCTGTTTAGATTTATTAAAGGATGACACTAGGAGAAATGCTATGGGAGCTAATGGAAGAAAATTAGTAGAAAAATGTTTCGTTATTGAAAAAACAGCAAAAATGCTCGAAAAACATTTTATGCAGCTTATCAATTCCAATAAGTCTCATAAGAATAAACCATCTGATGCTACCCAAAAGATGCCAAGTGCAACTTCTATTTAAGAAGGTTCTATTTAAGAATACATTGTGAAATCTATTAACATCTTTCACATACCATTTTCTATAGATTTTTTGAATTTCTCTCAAAAATCTTTAGAACATTTAAAAAAACACGTAAATAATCTCTTTCCATTATGGAGTTCCTATGGACTTGTTTCTATATCAAATGCTTTAAGCATGCTTATCTTAGTGGCGAAACTACCTCAGAATATTTTCGCTGCTTATATAATTACTCAAACAATATCATTTTTAGTGAATGCATGGACAGATAGTGGAGTATCAGCTGGAATACAAGTTTTATCTAGCCAAGAACATAATAATAAAAAGGTGTTTGAAGCCTACAAAAAGGCCGGAACGGCTCTTTCATTAAAGCTCATTCTCGTTATGGGATGCATTTTATGGGGACTAATCTTTTCTTTCCATTTAAAAGGAAATTTCTTTGAAAAAATTCCATTTGTATTTATTAATCTAAGCTTTCTCGTCGGTTTATTTCAAAATCGTCAATCTTTTTGTCTTGCTTTCCTATATGGACTTGGTAGGTTTCACTATTATAGTTGGCTCCAGGCTTTTAGCCCTCTTTTACGTTTTTTTCTATTGGCAATTTTACTATTCTTTTTTAACTCATCTTTTTTTAATTTAAGTTACCTTATTGGTATAGATCTTCTTTCATATGGAATAGGGTGGATGATTTGTGGTTATTCCTTAAATATTGTTCAAAAGCATCTTATTAACATTACTGATTCTTTCCATAACTACGTATATATTCCAAAAGAATTATGGCGTTTTGTCTTTCCTTCTCTTCAAGCGGGTATTCTTCTTTCTCTTGCTCATACTAGTGGAATACTATTTGGCGCTTTATTTGCAACAAGTACTGTTGTAGCCATCTATTCTTTGTTTCAGAAACTCAATCAGATTGTTATGCTAGCAATAGGACCTATAAATAACTATTTATGTAGAAGATTACGTCTCATGCAAAAAAGCAATGAGAGATTTCGAAAATCAAATAGATATCTTTTTATGTTATTATTTCTGTATCCTTTTTTCTTTTTCTTTTTTATATTATTTATATAATAGCAGGAAGATTAATTCATCATTATGCTTTCAATTATCCAAACACTTTTTTAATTTTTTTAATAGTAATGTTTCTTGGAATCACTTATGCAACAATGGACGTCATAATCACTGGTTGGGGAATAGCATATCATCGACTCATCAGTTCTTGGTTAATAGGTGGCAAAGTTCTTATTCTATTTCTTTTGAAAGCCCAATCTGCTACAACGCTTTTTATTATTGATGGATTGTTTTTACTCATTACTGATATAATACTTATCATTATATACATTCATATTGGAACTTCTAAAAAATATAATATACCATCACAACATGATATATGAATATTAAGTCATATATTATTTTCATATTTGCTTTTAGTCTAATGTATAAAGGTTTTTCAGTTGGTTTATGGCAGGGATATTCACCTTTATGTATGGTTTCTAACGAAACAACAAGCTTCCTAAAATCAGACTTTATTATTACCAATACTCAAGGAATTCAGGAAAAAGCTTTTTCTTCGGGACAGCTCCTTGACATCTTCTTTTGGAATTCCCAAATAGGTTGGACTTGTGGTTATGGCGGAGTTTATAAAACCATTGATGGAGGGAAAACATGGGAAAAAATGAAAGGAGAAGGTGGTTGGTATCATGTCCAATTGACTGGTCCTCAAGAAATATGGCTTCTTGAAGGTAAGCATGGGATGGCTTGGGCAAGACTTTGGCATTCGACGAATGATGGCATAAACTGGGAAGAAATTCTTCCTGATAAACTTCAGGGATTTGGAGATTTGTATTGTAGAGGGCCTGTTCGGTTTGTACTTTGCAATGATTTTCCTAGTTATTGGAGTATTGATGGAGGAAAAACATGGAATGAAAAGACTTTTTTTGGTTCTTTAAAAGTTTCTATACCTGGAGACGTGAAAGAATCCACTGGTTTTGTTATTTATATTCTTGGAGCAAAGAAGCCTTCATTCTCACCATATTTATTAAAGAGTAGTGATTGTGGCATAACTTGGAATGAAATTCTTCTTCCTCCAAATCTGCCCAATCCGCATTCTCTTTTTTTGCAACAAGTTGGAAAGGATGGATAGGATTGGCTTATGGAAAAATTTTAGTCACCGAAGACGGAGGAGCAAGCTGGAGACTTTATCAACTCCCTACTCAACGAGCGGTAAAGGCTCTTTGGTTTGACCAACTTGGAAGGGGATATGCAGCAGTAGAAAATGGAAATTATCTGAAATTAGCTGAGTCTTTGTTCAAAACTGATAATGGAGGGAAAAGTTGGAAAATCGTTTTATCTGGCGCTAAACAAATCAGCTCACTTTTTGGATTAAGCACTGTGAGGATTTGGGGAGCTGGATTTTGTCCAGGAATTCCTTCTACAGATTTAATTTTCCTTTCCAACACAGAATAGAAGGAATCAAAAAAATGGGTTTATTTCTTTGTTTAAAGCATAATGATAATAAATTCCAAATTTAAAAACTTCTTCCTAATTCTTTTCATATTAGAGATAAATTTTTTATATCCTACCATTTACAGCCAGCAAACGGAGAATGACACTCTTTATTCTGTTCTAGCAAAGAATCCTGTAATTATTGATGGAGACTTAAAAGAATGGGACCTCTCCGGAACAGTTCTTAGCTGCTATGATTGTTCAACTCTCAAAGACTCTCATTCTGTAGAAATAGCTTCAATGTTCGATCAAAAAAATCTTTATTTTTCCTTTCGATTCAAAGATTTCACACCAATGGAAAATTGGATAGATCCCTTAATTGATCCTCAAGGGGGATGGAAAGGAGATGCTGTACAAATTCGAATCAAGACATCATCAAACATCGTTCATATCACTTCTTGGTTTTATACTGTCAAACAACTTCCTTGGGTTAGCCTTCATTATGGGATGTGGGACAAGGATCCAAAAGCTTTTGATATTAACGATGGGAGCAAAATAGGCATTCAAGTAGCCTTTAAGAAAAATGAGGATGCAAAGGGATACAACCAAGAAATTGCGATTCCATGGAAAGTTTTAGGAATCAGCATGGATAGTGTTAGCCAATTTCAATCCATACAATTGTCCTGTGGACTAGAATTTTTTTGGGGCAATGTGAAAGGGAAAAATTGGCCCGAGCATCGATTTGCACACTTAATTAATCCACAAAATCCTCATCGTTCTTTTTTTTGGACTGACCCTACTGCATGGGGTCAAATTAAATTAACTAAAGCATGTCCTGTTCTAACGACTTTTCATAAGCAAAAAAATTTTCAATTATATCCAACAAAAGAAAAAATTCCTATTTCCTACGATTTGCCATTCGATAGTCATGTTAGCCTAGTGATTGAGGATCAAACAGGCCATAGATTAAGAAACCTTATAGGAGATGCCCCTAGAAGAGCTGGGAAAAACATTGATTGGTGGGATGGGAAAGATGATTATGGACAAAAATTACCTCCTGGAAAATATCTCGTTAGAGGACTTTTCCACAATCCTTTTAAATTGCGATATGAATTTTCTTTTGGAAATCCGGGTAATCCCCCTTGGCTTACACCAGATGGACAAGGAGGATGGCTTTCCAATCATGAAAACCCCTTAGCCATAAGCTGCGATAAAAATTCAATTTATGTTTCTGCTTTAATGGCCGAAGGAGCTTGTACAGTTATGGCTTTGGACTTGGAAGGACACAAAAAATGGGGCAATGGCGGAATTGCCGGTGGTATGTTAGCTAGACTAGGACCATTCCTATACATGGTTGTTGGCGGATCGTGCAAATATTATGACATTCCTGCTGGAGAAATTAGGTTAGTCAGATTCAATGCTGAAAATGGAGAACAAGTTTTATTTAAAGACAATCAACCCTATATAACCATTTATCATTTTAATCCTTCATTAAACCCTCCTCCCCCAAGAGAACCAGAAGGAGAAGCAATAGAAAATGGCAATTTGGATGCTAAATGGTGCCAATTACAAGTAATGGGATTTACCTCCAATAAGAATCGACTTTATTGTTCTTTGTTTTATGAAAACAAAGTTCTTGTACTTGATGAAGAAGGTCATATTCTCCGTTCATTCCATATTGAGCAGCCTACGGGAGTTGTTGCAGATGGGAATGGAATAGTTTATGTGATTAGTAATCATTCCATTTTAAAGATCAATCAACAAGGAGATATATTTCCTTTCATTACATCCGGACTTGATCATCCTATAGGTCTTGCTTTGGATCAAGAAGGAATGCTCTACGTATCCGATTGGGGTAGGTCAATGAATGTAAAAGTATTTTCCAGAGAAGGAAAACTACTTAGAGAAATTGGTAAACATGGTGGAAGACCTCTTCTTGGGGAGTATGACCCTCAAGGAATGTTTTTACCATTTGGAATTACTATTGATGAAAAAAATAGATTATGGGTTGCAGAATGGGACCAGTCTCCAAGAAGGATTAGTGTTTGGTCAACCCAAGGGAATTTTTTAAAAGAATATTGTGGATCAACTTTTTATGCTGGTCTAGGGTGCAATATCAATCCTTTTAATCCTTCTGAAGGAATAGTGATGGCAAATAAAGTGGATTTAGATTGGCAAAAAGGTCAATGGAGAGTAGCAAGCACATTATGGCGATCGAACAAATCAACTGCTTTATTTGGTCTTGGTCCTGAAATGTACCATCAATTTCTTTCAATTGAACAAAGAAATTTGATCGTTAGTGGATTTAAAAATTACCTCTGCATATCAGAATTGAAAGAAAATGGATATGCCAAACCGTTAACAGCAATGGGAAAAATCAGTTATTTTTTAAAAGAGAACTTTCGTCTTCCCAAATTTATTTCTGAGAAACTTTTCGCTGATCCGATCCAATTAAAATGGGCAAAAGAAATGTTCCCATCAATATTCCTAGGAGAAGGATGGAAGAATAGTAAAGAAGGAAACTATCAAGGACGAGAGCAATTATGGGACCTCCTGAATTATGAATCGCTTTCTAGAGGATATCCTCTTCAAAATTCTTTTCTATGGATTGATCTAAATGGAGATGGGCTTGTGCAAGAAAACGAACTAGAAATCTTTTCAGAAGAAGAACTTGGAGGTCCTATTTTTAGGGGAGAATGGTGGGCTCCTGTTATAGGCCCTGATCTCTCCAGTTTCTGGATCAATCAAAATAAAGATGTTGTTTCGGTTTGGAAAATTCCCTGTGAGGGATTTAATGATTCAGGCTCTCCAATATATAGCATAAAAAAAGCAAAACGAATTTTTGGGTTATTTCGGCCTCCTTCCAATGATGAACCACAAGGTTGGTGTGATTCAAAAGGAAATCTCCTTATCAATCATGATCCCCTAGAAATGCTCACCCAAGATGGGAAAGTGCTGTGGCATTATCCTAACCCTTGGTCAGGAGTGCATGGTAGTCATTCCGCTCCACAAGCTTCTCCTGGAAGATTAATTGGTCCGCTTTATGTTATTGGTTCTGCTATCTTAGAGAATGTTGGGGAGATATTTTGTATTGCTGGAAATTTGGGAGAAAGATATTTTTTTACTACTGATGGTCTCTACATTGGCAGTGTATTTAAAGATTGCCGAGCTGCCCCGGATACTCTTCCTCAAAAACAAATGCGAAGAATAGAAATCACTGATACTTCGGCAGGTGGAGAGAGCTTTGGGGGTCAATTTTTTAAGAATCCAACTGATAATAACTTTTATCTAATTGGACCCGTCAGTGATGCAAGAGAATGTTCAGTTGTTACAAAAATCGAAGGTTTAGAAACAATTAGTCGACTTCCTTCTCAATCTGTATTAATAAATACTACTAACGACGAGCCTGAATTGGGCTTGAAAAACAATCCTTCAAATACT
Source organism: Methylacidiphilum kamchatkense Kam1 (assembly GCF_007475525.1). Taxonomy (NCBI): domain Bacteria; kingdom Pseudomonadati; phylum Verrucomicrobiota; class Methylacidiphilae; order Methylacidiphilales; family Methylacidiphilaceae; genus Methylacidiphilum (ex Ratnadevi et al. 2023); species Methylacidiphilum kamchatkense. The sequence goes on from NZ_CP037899.1 coordinate 1,663,168, forward strand.
TTTTTAACTATCACACCTCTTTCTCATAACCTAGCAGGTAATCCAAATCCAAATCTGTTTCATTGGGAATCAAATGAGGAAACAGCTCACTGGAGTTTTGATTCAAATCATCAAGCTTCAGCAAGTTGGACTTTTGATAAAGAATATTTTTATATTGGATTTCATGATGTTATGGATGAATCCCCTATGATCAACTTTGGGAAAAACCCATTCCAACTCTTTAAGACTGGAGACGCTGCCATTTTTGAATGCGGACAATCTAGAAATATTTCAAAAGAATCAATAAAAATGGGCGATTTTAGACTTGTTTTTTCCGTATATCAAGGCAAACCAATCGCCGTTATCTATCGCTATCTAGCTTCTGGATCAAAAAAACCTATGACTTTTGCGTCCCCAATTGGATCAACAACAATTGATCAAGTAAAAATTCTTAATGACGCTAAAATAAGCATCATAAGAGAAAAAGATAGATACAGTTTATATGCAACGATACCTATAAAAGAGCTTGAACTTGATTTTTCACATGAGGAGAAGTTACTAGGAGATTTCGGAATTATTTATTCAGATAAATATGGAACAATCGATTCTTTAAGAATGTATTGGTCCAATAAAAATACAGGAATGGTTAATGATTTATCTATTGAATCATCTATTGATCCAAAACAATGGGGAATATTTTGGATTAATAAATAATTAATCTTTATATTATTTATAATAATTATTAAGTAATAATTGATACTTATTTGTTTTGAAATAAAGATATTATGCCTTCTAATTCTACAGCTCCTATAAGTATAAAAGAAAAAATACGTGAACTCTTCAATATTTTATGCATGCGTTTACATGAACCTAAAGGAATTGATAGCATGCAGAGATTATTTGATGATTTAGACGAATATAACGAATTGCTTTTTAAATTCACAGGAAAAACTATAGAAAATTCACGTGTTTTTGAGATTGGTTTCGGAGCTCGACCTTTAAGAATGGCTCTTCTTCAAAGTTATGGTGCTCATGTTAAAGGAGTGGATTTGGATATTCCTTTTCTTCACGGGAAGTTTTCTGAAATTATAAGAATATGGAAACAAAATGGAAGTGAAAGAGCAATTAAGTCATTTATTCGTTATTACCTATTTGATCTTTCCGAAAGAAATACTTTAGCAAAAGCTATCGAATTACATGGAAAAAAAATGAATTTTTCGTTCTCCAATGAAAACCTTTTTTTTTGTGATGCATCTGAATTAGAATTTCAACCTAATAGCTTTGATCTAATAATTTCTGAAGATGTTTTTGAACATATAACAATGCCTTCTCTTCTCAAGCTTATCCCAAAAATAGCTCACTGGTTAGACTCTAATGGACTGGCCTTAATTCGACCAAACATCTATACAGGGATCAGTGGAGGACATCTTACCGAATGGTTTCCTTCGACAGTTAATTGCGAAATAAAACGAAAAAGTGAGCCTTGGGAACATCTTAGAAAAAATAGATTTCGGCCAAATACTTTCCTTAATAAGCTTTCACGAAAAGATTATCGGGCTTTATTTTCTCAAAGATTTTGTATATTAGAAGAACGGGTCAAATATCCTTACCTTGGAAAGAAGTGGTTAACTCCTGAAATTCAACACGAACTTAGAGAATATTCAGAAGACGAACTTTTTTCTAATACAGTACTTTTCGTTTTAAAACCCATAAAGTAAGCCAATAGACGACATCTTTTTATCAAAATATACTTATTAATAAATTGCTCTACTAATCTTGACTATACATATCAGTTTTTTTATTAATTAGATTTATATTATGTATATATCTGTTGTAATCCTTACCTACAATTCAGAAAAAACAATCAGTTCCACTCTTCAATCAGCTCTTGCTGTTTCAGATGATATCCATATTGTAGACTCCTATAGTACAGACAATACTTTAAAGATATTAAACGCTTATCCAGTTCATATTATTCAACATCCTTTTGAAAACTATGCCAAACAAAGAAATTATGCTATTGAAAATTTACCCATTAAAAATAATTGGGAACTCCATTTGGATGCTGATGAAAAACTTACTCCTGGGCTTATTCAGGAATTAAAAGATCCCACTCTATTTAATCAAGAGCAAATTGATGGATATTATTTACCTAGAATAGTGCGTTTTCTTGGAAAAATAATAAAGCATGGAGGAATTTCTCCAACTTGGCATCTTAGATTGTTCAGAAGAGGGAAAGGACACTGTGAAGATCGCCTTTATGATCAGCATTTTTATGTGCGAGGACAAACAGCAAAACTTTCAGGAACAATGATTGATGATATCCAAATGGATTTGACTGAATGGATCCAACGACACAATAGATGGGCTTCTTTAGAAGCCCAAGAGATTTACTATAACCTCAATAATGGGAAAAATATTAAAGCTAAATGGCAAGGAAATCCAGTTGAACAAAAAAAAGCATTAAAACAGCTTTATTATAAGCTACCCCTTTTCATCCGTCCTTTCCTGTTATTTGGATATCGATATTTTATTAAACTAGGTTTTCTAGATGGATTTGAGGGATTGATTTTCTATGTGTTACAAACATTCTGGTTTCGCTTTCTTATTGATGCAAAATTATGGGAGTATTCTAAGAAAGAAAAATTTCCTAATCATCTTGTAAAACAATAAACTACTTAGAAAAGCAGAAAACAAGTATTTTTCATTATTTTCTCATAACTTTCGATATAATAGTATGAGCACTTATTCTCGTGCATTGTTAACCAAAGGAATAAGTTGTGATACTGTATATACTATGGTTTTAAAAGAAGTTTTATCTCGTAAGCAATATTTTCCCTCGTTATAGATATTGGCTGTGGTCAATGTCATTTTTATTCTTATATTAAAAAATACATCGATAAATACGTTGGAGTTGACATTATAAGATATGATAGTGTTCCTAATGGTATTACTGTTATTTGTTGTGATCTCAATGAAGACATCATTCCCATTGAAGAACAAGCAGATCTTGTTGTTTCCATAGAAACCATCGAGCATTTAGAAAATCCTAGGAGTTTTTTCCGCAATCTTGTTCGATTGACAAAACCTGGTGGATTAATTGCCGTGTCAACACCAAATAATCTTAGCTTAAGAAGTATAGGGTCTCTACTTTTAAGAGGACATTTTGCCGCGTTTCAAGAGGGAAATGGAAATTATCCAGCACATATCACTGCACTTTTAGAAATCGACTTATTAAGACTAGCTAAGGAAAATCATTTAATTAATATGAATATTGGTTATAGCAACAAAGGAAAAATTCCATGGCTAAGCTTTTATTGGCCATCTTTTTTAAAAGGCAAACTTTTTAGTGATAATATTGTTCTTTTAGCTCAAAAGCCTATTTAAAATCATAAGTAATATTTTTACAAAAATACAATCTATTGTTACTGCAATTAATGCTTCTCATCTCCCTATCTAAAATAAATAAATTAATTAAAATCCTTACTAAACCTGTTTATTGGAGAGGAGCAATACATAGAGTAGCCGCTGGGATAGAACATGAAAAATTTTTAAAAAGACTGATCGATTGTAAGACGGTTGTAGATATCGGAGCCAATCGAGGACAATTTGCTCTAGTTGCTCGACACTATTTACCTAACGCCATGATCTATTCATTTGAACCTCTTCCAAAGCCTGCTTCAGTCTTCCAATCCATTTTTAAAAATGATCCTCAAGTTATTTTATTTACTGGGGGTGTGGGCTCTGTAGTTGGAAAATTTCCAATGAACGTTTCACAAAAAGATGATTCCTCTTCATTACTTCCAATAAGTAAGTTACAAGAAAGCTTTTTCCCTGGTACTAGAAAAAAAGAAGAAGTCTTGGTGGAAATTGCTCCATTGGATCATTGGATAAAAGAAGACCAAATCTACCCTCCTGCTCTGATTAAAATCGACGTTCAAGGTTATGAGCTTGAAGTACTCAAAGGAATAAAAAATTTCTTAGACCATTTTAAGTATATTTATATAGAATCTTCCTTCTATGAACTCTATGTTGGGCAACCTTTAGCAGATGATATTATTAATTTTTTATACTCTAAACAGTTTAGATTTCGTGGAATCTATAATCTTGTATATGATTCTGAAAAAAACGCCGTTCAAGGAGATTTCTTCTTTGAAAAACGATCTACCAAAAATTAGATAAATCTTTTGTTATTATTGATGCCAATAGAAATCTATAATTATTTGTAAAATATCATGGTGGTAATGGCATTATTGCACTTCTTAATTAATAATCACCTGAACTTCAGCAAAAAAAATTAAGGATAACACATCCAAAGGCTTTAAAAGCTCAATAAATTGCAGCAAACACAAAAAAGAAACCCTAATATACTCTATAGTATAAGTGTAAACTAATTATCATCAGTCTCTAGGCAATTGACCGCCCACAGCAGTCAGTCATGCAGAAAGTGACTTTTTTGAAATTCTAATTGATACAGGTATAATCGGCTTTGGTCTATTCATAGCAACAATTAGCTATGTTATAAAAGAAGGATGGATTGCTTTGAAGCTTTGTGAGGAGGAAGGACAAAGGATAATGCTTTTAGGTGCTTATTTTTCTTTTATTGGTGGTATATTTCAAGGTATCGCTAATTTCAATATCGTTTCCATGGCTAATCTTCTTTATCTTCTTACTATGGGATTGACCGTTTGTAATAAAGATTTATTAACAAGAAAGGCTAAACATTAATAGAATATCTTTTTTCATTTACTTAAAAGTGAATAATTAAAAGATATTTCTTAATATATATTTTTTTTAATATAGAAGGTTTATTCTACACATAGAATAATAGTTCAATAATTACAATGATCTTATTTTAGCAATATGTCTTTTATGGACAAAAAAACCTCTCTTTTGATTTTTTTTTCTATTATCAGCCCAGCAACTGGATTTCTTGTGGAAATGTTATTAGGTTGGAAATTCGGGATATCTTCAGTTGTGGATGGATATAGAACTGCTTTACTTTTTTTTCGGTACAAGGATTTATCATTGCTTTTTTTCCTACCCTCATTCCTTTTATTCTTGAGAAAATACAGAAGGAAGAAAGTAACGGATGTGAGACTGTCTCCTCTTTTGCTAATACTATTGCTTTATGTTTTATTCCAGTTGTGCTTATAGCTTACTTCAAGCCTTCACTCTTAGTTCATTTTTTGACCCCAAAAATTACACCTTTGGGACAAGAATCAGCAATGATATTAATAAAATGGTTCTCTATAGCCTTGATCCCAATGGTATAGATAACAGTTTGGAGTATAGCCTTGCTAGCTATAGGGATATTTATATTGACCCAAGTTTGTCAAATAACTTTAAACATTTTTGTAGCTTTTGGAGTTATTACTAAAAGCATTTCTACAATAGGCTTGTTTTATTTTTTAGGTTATGGAATAGGAGCGGCTATTACAATTGCATTGTTGCTAAAGAAAATTCATCTTAGATATAATACATTTTTAAAAATTACATTTGGTTTTGACTTTAAAGACCATGGAAAATTAATAAAAGATGGACTACCTACATTACTTTCATTTTTTTTATCATTTATTGCATTGATTATATTATATCAGTGTACTTCAAAAATAGGTTCTGGGGCTATTGCCGTTTCCGGTTTAAGTTATAAGCTTCTTATATTGGTATCCCTCATTCCTTCTGCAATCTCTACCGTTCTTTTTCAAAGAATTTCCTTATCCCACGTGAAAAATGATACGATATCCAAGAACTTTCTTATCGAAAAGGGCTTAAGATCGAATCTTTATTTTGCTATTCCTTTAATGGCACTTGTTTTTATGTTGAGAAAAGATATTATCAGTCTATTCTTGGGCCATGGCATGTTTAATCAAGCAGCAGTTGATTGGACTTCAACCATCTTTGGTTTTTTTCTAATGTGTATTCCTGCTCCAACAATAAATGATTTTACGACAAAAATATTTTTTAACAATGGGGATTCTTATACACCATCGGTTATAACTTCGTTCTTAGCGATAGGACAATATATAGGCTTTCCGCTTATAACGAAATATGGAAGATTAGAATTATTAGTCTTATTTATAGTATTTGTCTCCTATATTCAGGCATTTTTACTATTTTATTTTTTATCAATAAAGCTTCATTTAAAATATTTTTTTAAAAATTTATTCCTATTCTTAATGCATTTAAGTGGTTTCACTATTTTTTCAGTGTTATTGTCTTTATTGCTAGTCCATACTTTATCATTTTTAATGAAATCATCAATTTCTTTTTATCTGAAGTTATTCATAGTACTTACAGCCAGCATTTTTTCATTCTTTTTAACTTCTTATTATTGTAAACTTGAAGAGACTCGTTTTATTATTAGTTCTTTAAAAACAATATTGTTTAAATTTAATTATATTATAAACCGATTATTTTATTATATTACTTTTTTATAATAGCATAATTCGTTCTTACTCTCTCTTTTCATATTTTCACATGGCATGAAAACAATAAAAGTACTCATTGCATTTATTAATTATGGTCCTTATCACATTGCACGTGCTAAAGAGCTTTTAAAATATAAAGAAATCAACCCAATTTTTTTAGAGCTTTCTTCAAGCACCTTAGCTCATCCATGGAGTGTTAGAAGAGAAGATAGCATACCATTAATTACTCTTCTCAACAGACCGTACGAAAGAATAACAAAAAAAGAATCTTGGGAAATGATGAAACAAAAACTAGAAGAACTAGATCCAGATGTATTTATTGGCGCTGGTTTTGGAGAACCATGGATCCGTAAGAGTTTTATGCTTATGAAGTTAAAGAAAAAGGCAACGGTTTTATTTTTCTCTACTTTAAAAACAGATAGAAAACGATTTTGGATCAAAGAAAACTTTAAAAAAATGTTTATGAATTTTTTGTTTGATGCTGCTCTTGTAGGTGGGAAAAAACACAAAGATTACTTAGTAGATTTAGGGTATCCAGAAAATAAAATTTGGGAATACGGAGAAGTAGTAGACAATTCCTTTTTTGTTAAGCAATCAATACAAGTGAAAGCAAATGAAGATGTTTGGAGGCAAAAGCTAAGCCTTCCAAAAAATTATTTTCTTTATATTGGAAGAATGGATCCAGAAAAAAACCTTTCTTTTCTTTTAAATGCTTATAAAAAATATCAACTCTCTGGTGGAATGTGGGATTTGATTCTGATTGGGAAAGGGAAAGAAAAAGAAAAATTAATGGATTTTGTAATTTCTCAAAAACTATATAACATCCATTTTTTTGATTACTTACCAACTGAATTACTTCCACCTTATTATGCTCTGGCTAAGGCTTTCATCTTACCTAGCCTTATTGAACCGTGGGGTCTTGTTGTCAATGAGGCAATGGCCTGCGGATTGCCTGTTATTGTTTCAAAAAATTGTGGATGTGTTTCTGAATTAGTAAGTAAAGAGAATGGATTTATCTTTGATCCTCATAATTCTGAAGAACTTGCTTTGATTTTGCTGAAAATATCTCAAATGGATAAAAAACTTCTAGCTTCTATGAGTGAATGTTCACAAAAGAAAATCGAATTGTATTCCCCTCAGAACTGGGCAAAGAGTATAGTAGAATCTTCTTTATTTGCATGGAATTCGAAAAAAACCTTTTAAAAGATAAACATAATTATATGACAAAAAGAGATGAGTGTGGTAGATAATCATCTTGGGATTAAAATTCCACTGTTGCTTGTTTTCTTTCTTAGTTTTTTCTGGGTTTTAGAAGGAATTTTTGGTGATTCATTAGTTATTTGTCAATCATTAGGAATACTTTCGCTTTTTTTACTTCTTATTGGAATCGGAATTTCAATACTTAAAGATCCCACTTCAATTGTAAGACCAGTGATAGTTTTCTTATTGGTTGTATTTATTTTTTTGTGCTAGACATGGCTTTCTTAAGAGATTTAGAAGACTTCTCTCCACATGTAATTATTCTAAGTTTTACCTTATGCGTTCTGATTATCATTATATTTCTGTTAAGTTGGTATTCTTTTTTTTTCAATAGATCGCCATTTGAATTGATTTTAAAACATACTGACTTTGACTTTTCTGGTAATGTTTATTACTGGATATCTGTAATATTTTTCTTATTATAGATATTTATATATCTGTATCTTGCCAAAGGAAATATTTTTCTTATATTTAAAGAATTGCTAAAAGCAAGAGCAGTAAGTAGTGAAGGAGGGGTACTTGGTGGAGGACAAGTTCATGATTGGTAAGTAATATTACAGCCTATAGATTATTTATTTACCACAACACCATTTTTTATTGACAGGGCATGGAAAAAGAAATTAAGTACTCTAAAGAAAATTTCTACTACTGATCATTTTATTAACAGATCTTACAATTGCTATATTAAGTGGAACAAGATCAAATGTTGTTTTTGCTATAAGTTTGATATTTTTTGCACGGGCAGCAGATAGAGACAGGAATTTTAGATAAATCTCAATTGTATTTGTATTTCTATCTTTCATACTAGCTCCCATATTTGATATTATGCTAAATGTAAGAAGTTATAGATGGTCACATTTAGGAGATATTGATCGCAATGATATTCACAGTAATATTATATATGCTCATAGAGATAACAACCTTTATTATACCACGTTTTTTGTGGAAAAACAACCCATTTCCAGGGGAACAACTCGGGAATAGTGATTACGTTTTATGGGTTACCACATGCTCTATTGTCGGAGATTTTATGAGATGGGGAGGTATAAGTTTTTTATTTTTTGGAAGTATTCTTACTGGTATTTTTGCAAAGATGCATGAGAAGATTTATAACATACGCAAAAAAGATGGGTCTTTATTAATTTTTATCATTTTTTATTATATGTTTTAGTAGGAATACTAATAACTATTATTTCTATTACATCTTTATATTATATTTCCTGTAATAATAGCAATAGCATATATTCTTAATAGATATAAAATGTTAACAAAAAACTATAATTATAAATTAATATAATATTCATAAAAACATATTTTTAATATTAATTTACTATATAGTATGAATATAGCATATGATTTATGAATTCTATAATCGTTCATTCTGTTTTACATCATAGAGATGTTCAATTGGCATGTCTAGGATTAGGTTCTCTTGTTTATTTTCAGTTGATCCTATTTATTTGATCATTCATGATGACGGTTCCTTAACAGAAGAGGATTATCATGTTTTAAAAAATTCACTTCCAATTAAAAGAATAATTTCTAAAGAAGAAAGCGATGATTTGCTTTATTCAATTCTGATTAAATATCCAAAAATAAATATGTTTAGATCACGATTTCCGGTTTAGGGAATAAAACTTCTGGATTTAGCATTTTTTATCATACTGATAAATATGGATATTGTGATGCTGATATTTTCTTTTTTAGACCATTTATAAATATGTTTTCTTTTTCTAATAGCCAGATTTCTATTGTTATAATGATGGATCAATCTGAATCATATTGTATAAGACCATAGCTTTATATTCAGAATACTAATCTTAGAGTTATCAGCAAAGCAAATGCAGGCTTATTTTACATTCGTAAAAACATATATGATTTGGATTTTCTTGTATGGTTTCTTGGATATCCATGGGAAGATAAATAAATATATCTTTGTAATCAATCTTATTATGCTATTTTAGCTCATTTACATCATGGAGCTCAGTATGATAAAAAAAGGTTAGAATACCTACAAAAAAGGATCTCGATTCTATGTCTATCGATAATATAGTTGCTTATCATTTTATCAGTGCTAAAAGAATATATTTCTGGAAATTTTACGAAAAATATAATGCTAATTATAAAGAAAATAAATCCCTTGAACCAACATCAATTATTTTAAAAAAGCCTATTGTATTGAATTCTTTTTTACATTCCTGTTGTCTTCTTGCTAGAAAATTACGAACGATCTTCAAATATGAATTATAAGCAGCAATTTTCATCTTTTTTTATTTATGGACCGAGACTTCCTTATAAAGCTTTTTGGATATAAAGCAGCTTTTTTTCATGGAGATACCCTTATCTTTGATAGATGACATTGGCTTAAAAGACATCTTTCAAAAACTAATGGAAAAGCAAAATTTTTAGACTTAGGTTGTGGTAGTGGAGCCTTTTCTATTGGAGCCGCTCAATTAGGATATGAAGTAATTGGGATAACTTGGAATAAAAGAGAAATAGATGCTTGTGTATCTAGAGCAAATTAGCTAAAGTAAGTAATGTCAGCTTTATTCAAATGAATCTAAAAGAACTTTCGAACATAGATGAATGGAAAGGAAAATTTAATTGGGTAATAGCTTTTGAAGTTATTGAACATATTCTTGATGATAAAAAATTTTTCATAGACGCAACTCAATGTTTAATCCCTGGAGGACGATTATTAGTCACGACCCCTTATCTTCATTACAAACCAATAAGCAAAGAAGACAATGGTCCTTTTGAACCTATAGAAGATGGTCGTCATGTACGACGAGGATATTCTAAAGCAATGCTTTTTGAGTTGTGTAAAGAGGCCAAAGTAATTCCAGAAGAAATATCCTATTGTAGTGGTTTTATTAGTCAAAAAGTAACTGCGTTAATGAGAAAAGGAGAAAAAATTTACCCTTTTTTTGGTTGGACGTTATCTTTACCCCTTCGACCAATTATCCCTTTTTTAGACCCAATTTTTACAAAATGTCTACAGTGGCCATTCTTTAGTATTTGCCTTGAAGCATACAAGCCAAGCTATGCAATCAATTAAAGTTAACATTGGAGTGTGTGGTCGTTTTCATTTTCACAATTATGTAAGTTATTTAGCAGAAAAAGGTGTCTTAAACCGATTTTATTTTTCTCAAAAAATTGGTGCCCCAAAAAATCTTGGTAAAGCCGCCTCCGTATCGAAGAATCTTTGGATAAAAGAATATCTCATGAGAGGAATAGGTCCTTTTTTGCAGGATCATTATGCAGAGCAATTTCTTTCATTTTGTCATGAAATTTGGCAAAATTTAGTACTTCAGAATTGGGATTCAGCACCAATTTTTCATCTCCTTCTTCATGGAACCGGATTAAGGATAATAAAAAAAACAAAAAGTGAGAATGGGATTGTTCTTGTGGAAATTGTAAACGCTCATCCACTTGAATTAGCGAAGCTTTTGGAAGAAGAAGATGAAAAAAGATTAAGCTTACCAAAGAAAAATCATTTATGGGCTGCAGAAAAAAAACGAATAGAAGAGATCTATGAATCAGATTTTCTGTTAGTCCCATCTAATTGGGTCCTTTCCTCTTTAATTAAGTATGGAATTGACAAGAAGAAAATTTTTAAATTCCTAATGGAGTGAATCTTCAACGATTTTATCCTCCCAAAGAACATAAAAATGACATTTTTAGAATTGTCTGTGTGGCTCAGATTAATCAACGGAAAGGTCAGATTGATTTAGTACAAGCATTTAAAAAATTAAAGCTTCCCCATTCAGAACTTTTATTAATTGGAGCAATGGATTTAAACTATAAAAGAATATTAAAAGATTATTCTTATCTTTTTATTCATTATCCATTTATTCCTAATCATAGACTTTTGGATTTATTCCATTCATCATCGCTATTTGTTCTTCCATCTATTGAAGATGGATTTGCAATAGCTACATTAGAAGCGATGGCTAGTGGTTTACCTGTTATAACAACAGATAACAATGGGGCTTGTGATGTTATTGAAGATGGAAAAGAAGGGTTTATAGTTCCAATACACAATCCTGATCTTATATCAGATAAAATATTATTTCTTTCTAATAATAAAGATATTCGATTGACTATGGGGCATAATGCATCATTAAAAGCTAAGATTTTTCTTGGATGAAATCTCTATTTTATACATTTATTTTTAACATATAAAAGATTATATTGTAATATGGATTTTTTATGTCATTAAATTTTTTATATAAATATAACATATTTAGATTATTATACATTTTTATAATAAAATATTTTTTATATCCTTTTCGTTTTATTTATCGTTATATTTTTAGAAATTATTTTATTCCTGATAGTATATGTTCTGATATAGTTACAGAAATAAATAATAATAATAATATTGGTAAATGTCTAGATATAATAGATTTTAAAGATAATTATTTTATTTATTTATATAAATGGAAATATTATGATGATTATAAATTTGTAAATGTTATATTATATAATGCAAGATTACTAGGTAATAGAGGAATTGTTGTAACATATAATAATAAAATTTCAGAAGAACTGTCACCTAAAAATTTTTTTATAATGTCAAAATATGGTTTATTTAGATTTTATAGATTAAATATTTGCATAAAATTTCATATTGGTCTTTCATTATTTACTCATTATGGTTTTGCAGATAATTATGGACATTGGCTTCTGGAAGTCATATCTAAAATTATATATTTTAAGAATTTTTATAAAACACTTAGCATCTTTGAAGTATTTATTGTTAATAAATTAAAATATGATTTTCAGAAAGAAACTCTAAAAGCTTTAAATATTAATTTAGATAATGTTGTTGAACTAGACAATCATATATGTTATTTTTTTGATAAACTATATATATCTTCATACCATTGGTGGGGAGGATATCTACCTCCTCGCTATCTATTGAAGGAGATGAAAAAATATTTTTCTATTAATTTTAATTTTATATCTCATAATATATACAATAATATTATTTATATTTCTAGAAAAAAATGCAAAAATAGAAGAGTATTAAATGAAGATGATTTATTAAACCGTTTAAATGACTATAATATTAGGGTATTGTTATTAGAAGATTTATCTTTTTTACAACAAGTAGAATTATTTCAAAATATAAAAATAGTCATTGGTCCTTTTGGAGCCGGTCTTGTCAATATTATTTTTTCCCCCATTAATTCTGTGTTAATAGAAATTAGACCAATCATCATGATAAACGAATTTTACAAGAGGTTAGCATTGTTAAATGACATGATATATTATCAGATTGATGCCACTCCTATTACTTCGCATTATGATGATATACAATATACAGATTGGATTATAGATATAAACAAAATAAGTATTACAATAAAAAATATTATTAATCAATATATATAAATTATATTATATATGTTAAATTTTTTATATTTAATTACATGTGTTTATTTTAAAATATTTTTATCCATACTATCTTCTATTAATAATGAATAAAAAATATTGAAAAATGTACTCAAAGCATTCTTTATTCATAAATCCATTTGTTTTTTTTATCGATAGGAATTTATTTTTTATATATTATAATGAAGCCGTTTCATATAGCCTTTGTCATTCCATCGATCGACCATAAGAGCGGTGGGCCATCTGCTGCTATTGCTTTTATAGCAAAAACACTATTAGATTTAGGCCATAAAGTAACTTTACTAACTACTGATAAAAATATTGACCCAAAAGAAGGTGGAATGATAGAACTGGATCCACAAGTTGATCTAAGGATTTTCCCACTTAAAGGAAAAATCAATCAAAAATTGATTCATTCTCCCCATTTGGTTTTCTGGCTTAAACAACATATTTCTCAGTTTAATTTACTTGACATTCATTCAATTTGGTCTCTAATCACCTCTCAATCAGCAAAAATAGCTTTACAAAATAATATTCCCTATATTTTTACTCCTCATGGCATGACTTCTCGATGGGATTTCAATAAACATCCATTAGCAAAAAGTTTTTTCTATTTCTTCCATTTCAAAAAACAATGGGAAAAGGCTAATGCCATTCGATTTGTCACAGAAAAAGAAAAAAATGATTGTATTTTACCAATTAATTCTTTTTGTGCGATTATCCCCTATTTTATTGAAATTCCAAAGGAGATTTTAGAAGAAAAGCCAAAAGCCATTATCAATGAAATTATCCTTCCTAAAAATGATCCTGTTCTTTTATTTTTAGGTCGTATTGACGCCCAAAAAGGGGTAATAGAAATGCTCCAAGCATTTGATTACGCTTGGAGACAAAATCCCAAAATTCACTTCTTCGTTGTTGGTCCCAGTAGTGGAATATATGGTCAAAAAGCCTATTGCATTTACCAATCTCTTCAAAGTAAATCCCATATTCACTGGCTTGGTCCAGTGTACGGAAAAGATAAATGGTACTTATTTAAGAGAGCTGATATATTCATTACCTTATCCAAAAATGAAGGACTCCCTATAGCGGTTGTGGAAGCGCTAGGAATGGGCAAGCCTGTTATTGTTACTAGAGAATGTAATATCTTTGGGCTAGATCGATACGGATGTGGTATTTATGTTAACGATAATCCAGAAGAAGTCGCTTCCTCTCTTCTTTTATTGATAGAAAATAATGAAAGGCTCTTAGAAATGGGAAAGAAAGCCAGACATTTTTATGAATCTCATTATTCGCAAGAAGTTGTAAGCCAAAAACTAATCGATTTTTATTTCCAGATCATTCGAAATAAATAAAAAAATGTCTGTCTTTATGCTTTCACAATCGTAACTAATGATTTCTCTTAAGACATATTTATCGGTTTATTAGCAGACATAGTATCAGAATAATCAAAGAAATTCCATTCTTCGTACCAAATTCTTCTGGAAAATATAGTGATCTTGCCAAACTATCCCATCAAAAGTGATTGATATATCTTAGAAGGATGCTACAAATATTGAATATTCTAATTTTACACTTCCATGCGCGAATAGGCTTTAAATATCCATCTTTATTCATAAACAATCAATGAATATAAAAAGAAAACTCAGATTCTTGATTAATACCTATTTTCCTACAATTCGTATCATTATTTTGAGAATCTACTATAATATATTTAGATATTTATTATTAGGAATAGCCCGTATCATCCATAAATTTCCTATTAGTTCAGAGCTGTTTGGTCCACCAAAAAGGGCGGTTTTATCAACACCTATTTTTCTAAAAAATAATAATACAGATATTGGTCAGATCATTTATGACATAAGTAATATCTGTGATACAGATCTTTTAGATAATGTTAATAGTCAATGCTATAATAATATGTATCCCTTTTATATTGCTATACTCAATAATGCAAGAATATGTCTCGATAAAGGAGTTGTGATCAGTTCCTCTGATGATGCAGCAAACACAAAAAAGAAACCCTAATATACTCTATAGTATAAGTGTAAACTAATTATCATCAGTCTCTAGGCAATTGTCCACCCACAGCATATTCTAACCTTGCAAGAGCCGCATTATAATTATATTTAGCTTCCGCATACCCAATTTTTGCTTTAAGCAAAGCTTGCCTAGCAAGAACAGCCTGGACCCAGTTGGTTTCCCCACTTTCAAATAATCTTCTTGCTTGATAAAAACCTTTTTCGGCATCATTGACCGCATTTTCTTGAAAAGCAAAAGATTCTTTCGATCTTTTCAGCTGTTGATACAGCTCTCTTAATTCTGCAGGAATATCCACTTTAAGCTGAGTCACTTTTACCTGTGCAATATCTTCCAAGGCCTTTTGCGCCTTTATCTTTCCATTGTTTTCCATAATATCAAAAAAATTCCATTGCCCTTGGACTCCAGCTGTCCATCCCCATTTTGGATAAAGAATGTATACATTGCTGATGTTTTCGTACTGAAGGAGAGCATCAAGATTAGGATAAAATAACTTGCCTGGGCTGCAGCAACAGCTGCGTGAGCGGCATAGAGCCCATGCAGCGCTACATTGAGATCTTTCCTTTTGCAAAGTTTTTTTAGTCTCATTATATTGATTTTATAAATGTATAGTTATTTTTAATTTATAATCATATATATTATATTATATTATGAAATATCCCATTTCTGTACTTATAGCTACTAAGAACGAAGAAAAAAACATAGAGAAATGTATTAAAAGTGTTTCATGGGCTGATCAGATCTTTGTTGTAGATTCTTTTAGTACAGACCGAACTTGCGAAATTGCAGAAAAGATGGGGGCTATTGTCGTACCCTTTAAATGGGAAAAAAAGGACTTAGAAAGTATAACTGGTCACTAAGAATGGAAATATTCTTGGGTTCTTGTTGTAGATGCAGATGAAGAAGTCAGTGAAGATTTAAAAAATGAAATATGCTCTACCCTTTCTCGTCCTACTTCTTATTCAGGATTTTTAGTTCACTATCACTATTATTTCTTGGGAAAATTGCTTAAACATGGGGCACCTATTTGGAAATTGATTCTATTTGAACATAAAAAAACAATAATTGAAAACCGTGAAATTCCTGAAATAACAGCTCATCTTGATGTAGAGCTCCATTCCCACCCTATTGTTGATGGAAAGATTGGGAAATTACAATCTCCCATGATACATAATGATTATGAGAACTTATCTCATTTTTTTCACAAGCATAATATTTATTCAGATGGAGAGGCATTACTTAGAACAAAATATAACATTATCCATGGGGATAGACTAAAAGCGAATTTGTTTGGTTCCACACTAGAAAGACGAAGATGGCTTAAGAACTTTTTTTTATCAATTCCTGGGAAACCTCTTATATGGTTTTTATACTCTTATATTTTAAAAGGAGGATTTTTAGATGGATATCAAGGGTTAGTTTTTAATATTTTAAAATCGTTTTACTGGTATCAAATAAGTTTAAAAGAATATGAAATAAAATGTTTTCTTAACAAGAAATAATAATGTTATAATATTCTAAAATCTATAATTATTTATTATGGTTTTTAATATATTTTAATGAAAAAAAATGAAAATTCAATGCTAGATATAATGATAAAAAAGGGAAAGAATATTTCGAGTCACATCGAAACGGTATTTTAGGTGCTGAATGGAATGCTCATTTTTTTATTCCATACATAAAAAATAATGATGCTGTTTTGGACTTTGGATGTGGAGAAGGGTTTTTGCTGTATAGTCTACCAGCAAAGAAAAAAGTTGGCATTGAAGCTAATCCGCATGCGATTGAACACGCAAGATCTTTGGGATTGAAAGTATACAGCGATATAAACGAATTAAAAAATAAAAGGTTTAACAAAATAATTTCTTCACATGTATTAGCCGCAACCCTACATTCTAGCCTTAAGAAAAAAAGACAACTCTTGACGGTCGCAAGAATAAAGTAAAAAATATTGTCTATACGAGATGGATATCAATTCTAAGATGATTTGCGTGCATTACGGTTGTGCTACCATTGCACCAACTAACTGGATAAATTTCGATTGTACTCCCACAATGTTTTTAAATAAATTTCCTTTATTTAAATTATATATTTAATACAATACAATTTCCATCAAATGTACACTATGGAGATATTGTAAAAGGTTTGCCCATTGCTGAAAATTCAGCTGATTTTGTTTATTGCTCCCACGTTCTAGAACATCTTTCCTTGGAAGACTGTAGAATGGCTCTTCGAAATACATTTAAGATTCTTAAACCCAATGGAATTTTTCGTTGTGTACTCCCAGATTTAGAATATGAAGCCAAAAATTACAGCTCAAATACTGACTCTGAAGCTTCAATTTTATTTTTAAAAAGAACGGGATTGGGGCAAGATAAAAGAAAATACGATTTGCTTTCTATGCTTAGAGAGTTTTATGGTAACTCAAAATATCGATGGATGTGGGATTACAAGAGTTTATCCTCTGAACTTAAAGCCGTTGGCTTTAATTCTGTAAGAAGAGCATATTTTAATGATTCTTCTTATGATATATTTAAAACAGTAGAAACTGAGTCTCGATGGGAAAATGCACTAGGAATAGAAGCTAAAAAATGCGCATAAAAACTCTTTTAAAACGATTATTTTTCTATTTTTATAAGGCAGCCATTAAGCTCTTTCGTATTCATGTACTTCCTGCTCATTATTACTGTCCACTTCCAAATCCCATCGAATTGGAACGAACGCGCCATACTTGGGCACATCCATCGGAAATGCTGGGAATAGAAATTAACCTTGAAAACCAATTAAAAAACCTACAAAAAGTCTGTTCGCCTTTTCACAAAGAATACCTAGGGAACTCAACTTATCTTTATGCTGTTAAAAACAAGTTTGGCCCAGGCTATGGGTATATTGAAGCGCAAGCTCTTCATGCTATGATTCGTTTTTTACAACCAAAACGAATTATCGAAGTAGGTTCAGGTGTTTCGACCTACTGTATGCTTAAAGCTGCTTGTAAAAACTATGACAATAATGGAATAAAAACAGAGATTATTGCTATTGAACCAAATCCTTCGTCTATGCTTAAATCAATGTCTGAAATACAGCTTATTCCTCGCAAAGTACAAGAGATTGATTTAAAATTATTTGAAACTCTAGAGAAAAATGATCTTCTGTTTATTGATTCTTCTCATGCTGTAAGGGCTGGTGGAGATGTCAATTTTTTAATACTCGAAGTACTACCAAGGCTTAAGAGTGGAGTATATGTTCATTTTCATGACATCTATTTTCCTTATGATTATCCAAGAGACATCTTAACAACATTTTTTCCTGCTACCGAATCTTCTCTTTTACATGCCTTTCTTATATTTAATTATAAATTTGAGATCTTTTTTTGTCTGAGCCTTTTGCATTATATGTGTCCAAATGAACTAGCAAAAGTTTTTCCAGAGTATCAACCACAAGGAGGTAATAACGGGCTAAATGATGAAAATTTAACTCCTTTTGGCACGCCTATTGGGCATTTTCCTTCATCTATCTATCTATTTGTCAAGAAGGACAACAAGGTATAGGCGAATATTCTTTTTGAACATTTATTATTCTGCTTTTTTATAATTTTATCTATTTTATTTTTTTTAGCCTAACAATGGCTACTTCCTTTAAATTTAATCTCATATTAATGCCTTTTTCACTCAAAATATCTGAATATAAAATACCTATCTGTTTTTGTGAAATAAGTTCCGTTAGTTGATATTTTGCATGTGGAAGAAAATGTATCTTCACTCTACCTATATCTTTCTGATTTTTATCATAAACCCATTCCATAAGCCTTCCAATGAAACAATAAAAAGTGTCCTCTGATTTTTTTTTCTTTAAAAGATTTATCCATAAATAGGGATTATCAGATTCATAATAACTCTTCACTCCACAATAAGTTGCTATATCTTTTAAAATAGGATAAGATTCTATTCCTCCATTCATACTTACCTTGGCGGGACAATATAATCTGCCATTATAATAATATCTTTACCTTTCCAAAAAGGTTTTATACTAATAAGAGGAACATTTTTATTGGCTACTTCAACAGCTAGCGTTTTAGAATCCTTTTGTGGCGCTGCTTTTCCAATGGAATATACTTCAAATGGCTTTTCTTCATTAAAAATATCACCTGGAACAGTAATTCCTTTTTTGTAATAATAAATGTCGTTTCCGATAGGAGGAGTAAAACCATATTTTTTAATTAAAACCCAATCTTCATCTGGGAGTTCTACACATTTTCTACCGGTGCTTTCTAGAATCACTAGCACTCCTCCTTCTTCAACATATTTTACAAGCCTAGAAATAGATTCTAAAGTTAAAAATTCCAGATCTACTACACAATCGTAACTAATGATTTCTCTTAAGACATATTTATCGGTTTATTAGCAGACATAGTATCAGAATAATCAAAGAAATTCCACTCTTCGTACCAAATTCTTCTGGAAAATATAGTGATCTTGCCAAACTATCCCATCAAAAGTGATTGATATATCTTAGAAGGATGCTACAAATATTGAATATTTTATTTTACACTTCCATGCGCGAATAGGCTTTAAATATCCATCTTTATTCATAAACAATCAATGAATATAAAAAGAAAACTCAGATTCTTGATTAATACCTATTTTCCTACAATTCGCATCATTATTTTGAGAATCTACTATAACATATTTAGATATTTATTATTAGGAATAGCCCGTGTCATCCATAAATTTCCTATTAGTTCAGAGCTGTTTTGTCCACCAAAAAGAGCGGTTTTATCTACACCTATTTTTCTAAAAAATAATACAGATATTGCTCAGATCATTTATGACATAAGTAATATCTGTGATACAGATCTTTTAGATAATGCTAATAGTCAATGCTATAATAATATGTATATCCCTTTTATATTGCTATACTCAATAATGCAAGAATATGTCTCGATAAAGGAGTTGTGATGAGTTCCTCTGATGATGTATTAGTTGTTTTGACGCCACCATAACCTTATGTAAACAGATACGAACACAGAATATTTCTTTATTGGAAGCTTCCAATATTAAAAATAAGATTAAGAAAAGCTATTGCTATATTTACACATCCCATTTTGGCTGAAAATTATGGGCATTGGCTTTTCGAAGTAGTTTCAAAGTTTGTATATATCAAAGAAAAATATGGATAGGAAGATTTTGTTACTATTATTATAAACAAAATTAGTCTACCATTTCTAAAGGAGACCATAACCGTAGTTAATATTACAATAGAAAAACTTTTGACCCTAACTCCATCTTTCCATGCTAAAATAGAACATTTATATATTACTCCTTATTATTGGTGGGGAGCTGAAAATACTCCTAGATGGATATGTAAAGGAATCAGGCGTTTTTTCTTGGAAGTTTCTCTATAACTAGTATAATAAAAAGGATCTATTTATCCAGGCAATATTGCAAACGTCGAAGAATAATTAATGAAAAGGATTTGTTGCCATTATTAGCAGAATTTGAAATTGAAGTCATCTCACCTGAGATATATTCAATATCTGAACAAGCAAAGATTTTTTCTGATGTGATATTGTGATTGATGCTTTTGGAGCTGCTTTATGCAATACAGTATTTTGTTTTCCAGTGACAGCAGTTCTTAAAGTAGGACATTCTATACTATCGAATAGTTTTTTTATGAAAACTTGGCCAATCAATGTAATTTGAAATATTGGAGAATAGAAGCAGTTTCTTATCAGCCATATAAGGGAAGAAATCCACAATATGAAGATATGGATGTAAATCCACACTTTTTAAGAACAACATTAATTGAAATTATCTAATATGTATCTCAGAAGGAAATTAGATGATTCTTTTCAAATATGAAGGCAAAGACAATCCAAGGCCAAATGTATAAAAGTAACTAATATTTAGGTAATCGAGCATAATTCTTGCATAATCCATGTATAGCCAATTTTTGTTGAAAATTGTCCATTTTGACGAATGCTGCAGAGTATCGAAGGAGATTGTGAGAACGATGTTTTGCTACATTGTGAATAACTTGTTTATTTAAATAATCATTTTTCCATCGACTAATACTAAAATAAAAAGTAGTGCTATTTTATGTATCTTCTTTCCCCGCGATTACATCGTAAAGATGGCAGAGAAGTTTGACTGCTGGCAAACAATCAAGCTCGGGTCCGTCAAATCCTCACTGCTTTGCGGTTATCGGTCCTAGAACCATGGGTTTTTACAAAAAAATATACCTATAGTGCTAAATTTAAAAAAACACAATCAACTTTTTCCTAAAACATGAGTTATGCAATCTGATAATATCTACTTTAAAAGAGGAATTTTCATTTGCATTTCTGAAAGAAAACATATGTTTAATTCCATAGAATTTACAAAACTGGTTCTTATTCAATTTAGAAACACCCAATTGGCCAATTATTTTTTTGGATTTTATTAGTCAAGTATTAAATCTTGATGATGAGAAAAAAAACTTAAATGCCTTTTTATTTCTGGTAAAAATAAAACAATGATCCAACATTTCTATCCAGAAGTTCAATTTGGTGGATTTACTCAGATTGATGGTACAATCTTATTTTACACTCGCATCCATGCCCTTATTGAACCTCATTTTATTATCGCTGACATTGGATGTGGAAAGGGAGATAGCGCATTTGACTCTAATCCTTATAGAAAAGAGCTTTATAATCTTCGTGGGCATTGTAAGCGTGTTATTGGCTTAGATATAGATCCAGATGCTAGAGATAATCTTCTCATTGATGAATTTCGACTTATTGAAGATAACAAGCCATGGCCTCTTGAAGATAATTCTATCTTCTTGTAGCTGACTGGGTATTAGAACATCTAGAAAACCTGACTATTTTTTTTGAAGAATGTTTTCGAGTTGTACGATCTGAAGGATATATTTGTTTTCGAACGCCCAATTTATTGAGTTATTTTCGATTATGCTCAAACCTTATTCTCAATCGCTACCACAAAACGATTAGAAACATCGTTCATTTTAAAGAAAAGGAATTAGATAGCTATCCTACATTTTACCGAGCCAATACCATATCAAAACTCAATCATTTACTAAAAAAGTACCATTTTGAAGGGATCGTTTTGGGACATAATCCTGAACCTGCATATCTTCTCTTCAACAAATTTCTATATCGATTAGGAATAATCTATAATAAAATATCTCCCCGTTGGTTAGCAGTTAATCTTTTTGTCTTTGCAAGGAAAAAAACTACCACTTAATTATTCTTGTGGTTGTCTCGATCTTATTGGTTTGGCGGGGTTCCCATGACAAATCATTCCTGAAGGTAAATCCTTAAACACTGAGCTTCTTGCTCCAATAACCGTACCGCGTCCAATTCGAACTCCAGGTCCAATAAAAACATCCGTGCAGATCCATACCTCTTTTTCAATCACAATTTTTTTAGCTTCTATATCAAATGTAATCTTGTCATAACGATGATTCCCTGTGCAAAGATAAGATCGTTGAGAAATAACAACATGTTCTCCTATCTCAATTTCTCCAAGACTATATAAAACAACATTGTCTCCTATCCAAGAATAGTCCCCAATTTTCACTTTCCAAGGATAGGTTATCTGAACAGAAGGTCTTATTAAAACACATTTACCAATTTCTGCTCCAAACAGCTTTAATAGAAACCTTCTCCAGCCATAAAGAAATTGAGGAGATAATCTAAATAAAGTGTCTTGCACTATCCACCAAAGCTGAACCAACCAAGCAGGCCTTCCTCTAAATCCAACTGGTAACTGGAAAAGATCAAGCCTCTGATAAGTATTACTATTCTCTTCTTCCATCTCTTAGTCTATGTAAAGAGAGTATTAGAAATCTTGAGATTGCTTTTCCCCTTTCTAATAATCCTCATCACTTCATCTCATTTTATTCCCTAGGCAATTGTCCACCCACAGCATATTCTAACCTTGCAAGAGCCGCATTGTAATTATATTTAGCTTCCGCATACCCAATTTTTGCTTTAAGCAAAGCTTGCCTAGCAAGAACAGCCTGGACCCAGTTGGTTTCCCCACTTTCAAATAATCTTCTTGCTTGATAAAAACCTTTTTCGGCATCATTGACCGCATTTTCTTGAAAAGCAAAAGATTCTTTCGATCTTTTCAGCTGTTGATACAGCTCTCTTAATTCTGCAGGAATATCCACTTTAAGCTGGGTCACTTTTACCTGTGCAATATCTTCCAAGGCCTTTTGCGCCTTTATCTTTCCATTGTTTTCCATAATATCAAAAAAATTCCATTGCCCTTGGACTCCAGCTGTCCATCCCCATTTTGGATAAAGAATGTATACATTGCTGATGTTTTCGTACTGAAGAAGAGCATCAAGATTAGGATAATAACTTGCCTGGGCTGCAGCAACAGCTGCGTGAGCGGCATAGAGCCCATGCAGCGCAGCATTGAGATCTGTCCTTTTTTGTAAAGCTATTTTTAAAGCCTCCTCATAAGGGACATCAAAAGGAACGATCTTGCTTTCTCCAGAAAGATATAAAGGATCGTTCTCTGATCCACTTGGCAAATTCAGGATCATCCGGAGCTGTTCTCGAGCCTTCACATATTGATATCTAGCTTGAGCAAGATCGCCTTGGGCAGTGGAATATTCAGCTTGTGCACTCAAAGCTTGATACTGCGGGAGTTCTCCAGCCTTGTACATTTTCATGGTATAATCGGCAATCGCTTTACTTGCCTCCGTTAATTCTTCTCGAATATCTACCACCTCCTGGCGAAAGAGGGTTAAATAAAAAGCTTCCTTTACCTGTGCTGTAGTCTTTAGTGCCATATCCATAGCCTGCCAAATCGCTTTTTCAACAAGCTCCTTTTGTTGACGAGCCAGTTTTACCGACTCCACATTAAGAATGGTTTGCTTAATCTGTACAGCACCAAGCCAACTTGTCCTTGTTAAGGGATAAGCCTCGATAGTAGGCAAAAACATCAGCAAAGAGCTTTGCTCCCTTTGAGCCCGGTAGACCAATCCGCCATGAGGATAAAGCTTAGCCTTAAACTGCATCTTGATCCCTTCTTGTTGTTCTATCGCTTTACGAGCAGCTACCACTTCGGGATTCGCATCTAAGGCCCTCTGAATGACCTCTTCTAGAGTCCAAGTCTTCTGTCTGTTTACAGAAAGCTGTTTAGGATAAATGAGTTCCACTGGTTTTTTTACACTATAAAAGAGAGCCGGTGATGAACTTTGAGACAGTTGATTTGAGGTTTGCTGGGCCAATAGAGTAAGAACGAAGAAGAAAAAGAAAAATTGGGAAAAAACAAAAATCTTTCTTTTCATTTTTACCTTCGTTTTTTCTTTGTGTCTAATTCAACAATCATGCAACAGGCGAAGCTATTTTTCTCTTAAGAGATCATTCATTTAATTGAATTACAATTCGAGCATCAATCTTCTTTGAAAAATTACCTGTCACTTTAGCCCAAAAGCCAACCGTTGCTAGTTCTAAAACAGGATCAACATTACCAATCTCATTCCTTCTATTTTCTCATAAGGACTATCAGCAGGGCATTTCCTTTTTTGATCCAATTTGCCAAATTGTTTTGAATCACACATTGGTCAACACTTGAGTTGTAAAAAAATTAATTTTCCTATCCACTAGTTTTAATTTTTCAAAAGATTCTTCCTTATTTTCTATTTTTTTTAAACATACCCTTCGATTGGGATACGAATAATTTGCCGGTTTTTAGTTACACAAAAGACCCGTTACTTTCTTATGTTTTTTAAATTATTCGTTTTTTTCCACTTCACTGTTTTAGTCTAACACTCATTACTTTGTAAAGATATTCAATACCTTTGGACTGGATCTAAGCTTTTTCTATTTCGGACTGGCATCTCTCCTACCAATTCTGCCTCCATACCTATGCCTTTTCTTAAGAAATCAAAAAGATAACTAAAGAAAAAATAAGAAATAACTTTATTGAGCATAAACTTTTAACAAGTCCTTTCCTCATGACTTGATATTCAATGTTCTTACTGAAATAGTAAAGAGAAGAACCAAGTCTTTGCATTATCACTTGAAAAAAAAACAATGGATTTTAACTTAGCAAAGAATAGCTCTTTTTTCTTCCATTACTCTAGCAACATAAATGCAATGTTCTCTTTTCAAAAAGCCTTTTCCATTCTTAGTTCTTAGACCAACAATCTGTAATAGAACCCTTCCTACTTGACGAATGGAGGCCTTTCAAAGACACAGTCGAAAGAACGATTTATAAAACTCGATTGAGCACGGATCGAATATAGCAAGGATATATATTTTCGCTGTTTTTTATATTTGGATTTCCTTTTTTTGTGGGGAGAACCAAGAAGCTAGTTTTGCTTTCATGCTTATAACAAAGCATACCACTCTTTTGTGCTAGCTTAGCTTGAGCAAAGGATGTTGTTATAACAGTCAAAAAAGAATGTCTTTTAATCTATACCACAACCCTACCATCGGAAGGAACCATGGATGAGCCGTGTAAAAAAACTCTTTCTTAAAAGGAAGAGTTAACAATGAGCTTTGTCCTCTGGGATCGTTTAAAAGATAATACGCAGTAAGTTTGCCTAGATAGCTAGATAGGGCAACTCCATGACCGCAATACCCAAGACAATAATGGATGCCGTTTAGTAATCTGCCATAATGAGGCAAATGATCAAAAGTAAAGCCGACTTTTCCTTCCCAAACGTTCCAAATTTTAATTTCTTTAAGTGCTGGAAATACCATAGATATGGAACGACGAAGTTCTTTTGAAGCGTCTATGATTGAACTCTTAAAATTTAATTGTGTTCTACCGCCAAAAAGTAGCTTTCCATCATCTAAAAATCGGAAGTAATAAAGAAAGTTTTTCGTATCATAGACAGCGGATTTTGTATGAACCAGTTTTTCTAACAGATTTTTATCTATAGGTTCAGTCAATACAATTGTACTCGGTAGTGGAATAATCCGTCTTTGAATTTCAGGGAAAGAAGAACTTGTATACCCATTAGTAGCCATAAGCACTTCTCTAGCAAGGGTTCTTTTGTTCCCAGAAAAAGTGACTTCAAATTTTCCTCCTTTCTGTTCTATCTGTTGCACCTCGGTCTGCGGATGAAAATCGACTCCTTTTTTAATTGCTAGCGCTAGCACACCCTGATAATAGCGTGCGGGATTCAGTAGTGCTCCCTCAGGTAAAAAAAGTCCACCATGATAGAGGGCCGTCTCCATACAAGCCGATAGGGAAGATTTGTCCAAGAGTCTAGTTTTTAGAGAAAAGTACTTCTCCAACAGTTCCGCTGTTTTTTCTAGGTTAGCAAGATGCACTGGCTTCCATGCGACTACAAGGTGACCGGGAACAACGAAACCACAATCAATGTTTTCTTTTCGAATCGTTTCTTCAATATCTTCTCTTGCCTTCAAAGAAATATTGAAAAGTTCCACAGCCCTGTCTTTCCCAAAAATTTTAAATAGCTTGCTCACTCCCAGTTTGTATCCAGCTCCCACAAACCCAGCATTGCGTGTAGAAGCTCCATATCCAAGTTCTTTGGCTTCAAAAACATGAACATCGACTCCTTGTTCTTTTAAAATAATCGATGCCCATAAGCCCGTATAACCACTGCCAACGATCGCTACATCCATTTGGTTAGGGATCTCTTTATTGTCTACTTTTAGAGGCTCAACGGTTTCCCACCAGTACGGAGTAGTCTTAAAGGGAAGAATAAGCGATTGAAAAGGATTTTTGCTTCGAATGACAACGGACATAAACAATGACTAATGGTTGAACTCCTCTTCATCTACTTTATTGGATACTACATTCTACAATACTCATTGGAATTCTAAAAATAATTGACATTCAACTTTTCTAGACAGAGATTGTTCTTTACCAAACAGACAATCACTTATGGCATTTAAGGAGGGATTTAACCTTGAAGAAGCTTTAGGGCTTGCCTCTTTATGCGCTGAGATTGAACAGACTCCAATCCCTAATAATCTGTCAGAGTGGCAATTGATCTTTGATTCATTAGAATTTTCTCCTTTTAATGAAAGATGGAAGTTATGGAAAAAGACATCCACAGATACTTATGCCATTGTTATTCGAGGGACCATTCTAAGTTTTGGGAGCATTCTAGAGGACCTTCTTTCTTTTCTAATTCAATCAGATGCCCAACTTGATTATAAACATCAATGCATTGTCTATCAATTCGCTTCTCATCCTCAAGCTGCTGTTCATGCCGGATTTGCTATTGGAGCCCTCCTCCTGCTTCTTCATCCAGAAAAAGGCATAGTGAATCAGCTACGAAAGAGTGTTCCTTCTGGCTCTCCAATTTACATCACCGGACATAGTCAAGGAGCAGCCGTTGCAACCCTCATTCGATCCTATTTGCACTATCAGCCCACCAACCTATCCCACAAGTACAAAAGCTATGTTTTCGCTCAGCCTAAACCTGGTAATGATTTTTATGCCTACGACTTTGATCACCTGTTCAGCAACAAGGGAATGGCTTTTCGCATGATCAATTCATTGGATTGGGTTCCTCAGCTGCCTTTCACTTTCGAGCTTTTATCTGACGTCAATAATCCAACGCCATCAGATCCTCTGCATCCCTTAGAGAAAAACAGCTTAAAATCTATGCCTCATATCGATTTTATGCTTTCACAGCTTGGGATCAAAGAGCTTGGGAACAATTACGACCGCCTTATCTCTGCTCTTTTAACTAAAATTCAAATTAAAACCCTCAATTTAATCAATACCATTCTAAAGCCTCTAGAATCTCTTCTGCCTACCGATATTCAATTGCCGGTCGTCCAATCATTCTTTTTCACCCCCGCAGCCACTCCAATTACCCTTATTGGCTCTCCTTGTTCAGGTAAAGATTGTGAGAACCCTTTCTATCAACACAGCATCCCTATGTATTATAAGTTAATGAAAAATCAGCTTTAAACCCATAAAACCTTTTGACTTTACAGAAGATTGCTGACAAGAGCTCAAAGAAAGGATAGTCCAGAGATCCTTAGATGAATCCCAAATTCTTAATCTAATCTTCCGTTAGGCCAGGATCGGATCGATCAATGGTTTTCGATAAAGAAAACTGCAAAGCTAACCATCGTTGTTAATCAATTCTCATCTCTTTCAATCCCACTGATCTCAATTTCAGATTCTCTCATTTTTATCTTTTTTTGACCTAATTTTCTAATCCCACTAAAACCTTTCCATAATCCTTCTCCTGGTCTTTTTTCCCTTTAGATTCCAGGTTTTTTGACCATCTTTTAACAGCTAAAAGGCCTTTATATAGGTTCCAGGAAGACCTTCTTGGTTCATGTTTTAAGCATGAAGACGATACTCTTTCAACAAAGCTCTTCGCAAGATACACTCTCTTCTGGCAACAAAAACTATACTTTCTTATTTTGTCTCATCCTTGCATTTGGTATCCATGGGCTTCTGCTTGATTGCAGATTTTCACAAGAAAAAAAGAGAAACCTATTCCACAAGCATTATTAAGAAAGGATGAGGAGGTTGCCATTGCTCTTGTTGATCAACCTTCCTCTTCCCTTCCCCACTCTTTCGCAGAACAGACAAAACCACAAGATCCACCTCAACCAATTACACCCATAAAAACAGATGGGAACACCACGCATCCTTCTTCTAGCCTAGTATCAAAAGATCTTGGAAAATACACTAGTGCTTCTCCTAAAAAGAGTAAGAAAGAAGAAAGGCTAGCTGCTCCCATTGATTTTTCGAATACCAAAGAGCTAAACGGAAGCCGTGGTCTAGTTTCTTACCATCTTCCTGTTCCTCCCTATCCTTTATTGGCTCGGTTAAATCATATGCAGGGTAAAGTGGTCCTTCGAATTACCGTGCATAATGGAAAAGTGATTGCTTCAACGATTGTAAAATCTTCAGGTTATTCTCTTTTGGACCAGACAGCGAAATATTGGGTAGAGACCCACTGGCAATTCCCAGAGGGACTTAAAAAAGTTTTTCTCGAAGAAATCATCTTTGAATTAGAAGAAGAAAACGACTCTCCCTCTTTAGTCTCTTAATTCATAGCTCACAAACAACAGATGAACTTATTATGTTCATTCTTTATTTTCGTCTCTTTCAAGAATGTGCTTCCAAATTTCAACCAGAGGGCCATCTGCACCATAAACCGGATCAGTCTTAGGAAGAGCTACTCGAGCTAAATTATCCAAAACAATCGGCAGTTCTTTTGGATCTCCACGACGCAGGTCCCATGACCGGCCTTCTGGATAAGCTCCAACCACAAGAAAACCCAAACTAGCCCAAAGCCGCGCATGCGCTACTCCAGCAGGAATCACCACTACGTCTCCTACACTCAATTCTATTCCCTTGCCTCTAGGACCACCCAATCTAACCTTGGCTTGTCCACTAACTACCGCAAGCACTTCGTGTGTGGTCGAATGAAAATGATCAAACGAATAAATTCCATTTACCCAAGATCCTTGCCAATGATGCGAATAGAAAAGTTCTTCAACGGCAGAAGGTTTTTTTTCAAATTCCTTTAAAACCCCTTGATAATGAAGAACTGGGAAAGGGCTATTAGGGAACCCTTCATAAGCGGTCAAGAGTATTTCATCAGGCTTTATTCTGTGCATACTTCTACTCAACTTTGAAGAAGCAAGAACCACTTGTTGCTTAATTCGGGCTTTAACCTCTATAAAAAATAAACATAACCTTGAATGCCTGAAAATTAGAGAAGTTTTTTTCTTTTCTCTATCCTCTCTTATTAATTTCCAAAAAGCAAAGCGGCTATCCTAAACCCAAAGAATATATCCCACGAAAAGAAATTCACTTTTAGAAGGCAATACGTTCTAAACAGAGAGAAAAATTATAAAGAGGAATCGAGTTTAAATGACATCTTATTTCCAAATTTGCTTTTGCTTATTTTTTTAGAAGTATTGCTTTTATAAGCTAGCCATTGGGCTTGTTAGGACAACTCTTCTCCATTCTTCATCAGTAATAAAAGCAGATTGGGCTCTCAAAAGTCTTCCGTGTTGAAAATTACAAAGCAGATCTCCTTTACCCCTGAGCTGCTCCGCACCGCTTTTATCAAGAATAAGCAAGGACTCTGTATCATCAGTTACTCTAAAAGAGATTTTTCCAGGCAAACATTGTCTGATCAGTCCTGAAACGATTTCTTTCCTAGGACTTTGAGTAGAAATGACAAGATGAATCCCAGCACTTCTTCCCTTCTGAGCAATTCGCTGAATATGACTTTCAAACTCTTTTTTAGATTTGCTACCGCCTTTCAGTCCTGTGATCATATCTGCATACTCATCCATCACAATTATCCAATATGGAATGTTTTCTTTCCCTGCCATATACATGCTAGTAAGATCTTTAAATCCTTCCTTCTTTAATCTTTCATTCCGATCATTCATTTGCTTGAACTGCCTGTTTCAACAAATTCTCAGCTTCCTCATGGCTGTTTATGCTTTTTAGGGGAAGAAAATCAGTCCCTTTAAAATCAATTAAAAAGACCCTAGCTTTTTTTGGATATTTAGAAAGAATGGCTCCGATGAGCGACTTCAAAAATTGGCTTTTCCCGCTTCCCGTGGTTCCAGCTACTAATAGATGAGGAAAATTGCTATCAGTAAAATCACCGATAACCCATTCGGATTGTTCTAAATCAATCGTTTTGCCAATTGGAAATGCAAGATCTCCTTTAAGTTCTTTTAATGCTTCTTTCCAAGGAACTATGCAATCTATTTGAGGGAGGGCTACATCGATCTTTACATAATTTTTATCCGCATCGATAAATGGAGGAACATCTAGCCCAAGATGTAACTGAATGTCTTTCTTTCTATTTACGATATTCGTTAACTTTACCGTTACATCTTTTTCAACAAAAAATCGAATGAATTGCGGAGCAGTTTTAGATTCACTCACTTTAGCATCGATTTTATTCTTAGAAAAAAATTCGTTTAATTTCTCTATGTAATTCTTGTAAGGCTCATTCCCGTTGATAGCTATTCTTTCCAGGACTGTAACTATTTTTAAATTAAAAAGCCTTTCTAGCTCATTTTTATTCAGTTCGATGACTTTTCTATTGGGATGAAAATAAGCAAGGCTTATTCGAGTCGGCTCCTGACCGGACTGTTTTAACATCCAGGAATATAGAGCAAGCTGAAGTTTATCTTTTTCATCAATATTCTCAGTAGATGGTTCATATCTTGATATTTTGTAATCAACTAACTCGATAGCATTGGCTGTCGTTTTACTTAATCGATCAATTCTTCCAATAATTTTTATTTTTTTACTGTCTTTTTTGACATAATCGGCATAGATATCCTTTTCAATTTCCCAAAAAAGATGATCTATTCGGTTATCGCATCGAGCCAGTTCTTCGGGCAAGCCCTTATAAAAAGCATATAAAGCTTCTTCCAAAAATCGTTTTTCTTCTTTCTTTAAATCGCCTTTGGCTCTAATATCACCTTTTATTTTATCTTGTATTATTTCTTTAAGCCTTTTTAGCAACTCATCCGGACGAATGAAATGTGATGCTTTTGCTTCCTTGCTGATGTCAGCGATTATCTTATGAAAATAATCACCTAGATTGGAGTCTGGTTGTTTTTCAGGCCCTAATGACTCATTGCTCGAAATCTTGTCTATAATCCAGCTTACAGTAACCTCTATTCCATTAGTAAGAGTAGGAAGAGGTGGTTGTGGTAGTGGAGTGATTTGTGGTGGAGGAGATGATGATGCGACTAATGAATCAATCCATGAAGAAAGCTTCTTTGAGACAAATTCTTCTACTTCTTCTTTCGAATAGGTGATATCCCTAGAAATAGCATTACGATAAAGTATAGCCAGGGCATAGAATTCAGCCGTTTTATCCTTATCAAAAGCTTCTATGCGCAAACGACCTTCTTTTTTGGCTTTATCGATTGTTTCTTTTTCTTTAGTAGCCTTCCAATTTTTCCCTGGAATTTCCTTTAATTCGGGGGATCTAAGGAATACACCCAAAAACCGTCTACGTTCGGCTTGAAAAGAATGAAATAGTTCAAGAGTCTTCTTAGCAATTGCGCCCCAGCGTTTCCAATTGTCACTTTTATCACAACCAAAATAAATAGTAATCTGATGACCTTCATTTTGCCAACAAACCGAATAGTAATCATGTTTTATCTGCTGGACTGATTCTTTTTTCCCAAAAAGAGCTGATTGAATCGCCTCAAGAAAAAGATCAGGTTGAAATATAACCTGACCAGAAAGAAACTTCTTCTTCTCTTCATTAAAAATCTTTTCTAACTCATCGTTTCCTTTTGGTCCATCGTCTCTGTTTGGTTCATCTTTTAATCTTTGCTCAGCCCATTGAAGAAACTTTCTAATTCCTACTTTTGTTTGGGAAGAAAAAAACGAAGGTAATTCTTCAAGAAGCTTTCTATATTTGCTTTCTTCAATAGGATATCTTCTCATCCTTTGCTTGATAAGTTCTATGGCTTGGTCTCTGTTCAAGCCTTCTAACTCTAACTGTTTTTCATAAGCAATCCTATCTAGATTGGCCTTATGAATATAATTTCTATGTCTTATCTCCCAATCATAGGAATTTGTCGTAAGAATAGTTAGATGATTCTTGCATTCATTAACAAGAGAACCAATCACAGATCCAAATTGCCTACATAACGACTCATCCTCTCCATAACGTTCAGTTTGATCAAAACAGAAAACAAAAGGGCGTGCAAAAGATGCAAGGTTACAAAATTGACAAACCCGCTGCCAGCATAAATCATTTCGATCATCAACAGTTGAATCCAGAGATTTAATATATTTTGTTGGAAGGCCAATTTCTTTTGCATCTTCTTCCTCCAAACTTTCTCCAGTTAGCCATTCTATACACTTCTCCCTATGGCGCTGGTCATGGTTGGCAGAATACCAGAAAAAGATCCAAAACAGAGGGATAAGCTTATATAGCTCTCCAATATCGATGCCTCTTTTGTATAAAGCATTTTCGCAACAATGAGCTAAAGAATCCCAATAGGATGCTTGCATCCATTGAATCCATTTTTCAGAAGGATTAGAAAAATCAGCCTTTTGATTGGGTGCATTTCTTAAAGCTTCTACAACTTCGAACTCGTTGGAAACTCTTCTGACAAGACTCTTCTGAATAAGCTCCTGTGGTTCAATCAATTTATCATTTATAAGATCAGCCAAGAGATTGCCGATAATGCGGCTAGTATAAATTTCAAATTGTGTATAGGATCGGTTATTTCCCTTATTTATAAATTCTTCAGGCCGAGAAAGCTCAGTAAGAATCCTATCGAAGATATTTATCCAAAATCGATGAGGATCAATAATCGCATAAAAATAAATGAGAGTTGCTTTGCCCTTAAGCTCTTGAAACAATCTTCCAATAAGATAGGTCTTGCCAAAACCAGCTTCGGGTGAAGATAACAGATAGGCTTTGGGAAGTTCTTTTTTTTGACCTAGCTCTTCGAATTTTTTGAGAAGAAATATTAAGGGTCTTTCATTTAATCCACTAAGAGGAGGATCTGGAAGAACTCTTGGATCTTTAACAATTTGTTCTTCAAAAGGATTCATCTTCTTTTTAAGTTTTAAGATTGCTCAAGTTTAACTCTCAAAAATCTATTGCCTGCATACTGCAACACTGCCTCTTTTTCTTCTTCAGAAGCCAAAGCCCAGTCTCCTTCAAAAAGATGGGCTAAACCCTTCCTACTCTGTTCTAGAAGCCATTCGTGAAGGCTCTTTAGATCAACACCTGATTTTTTCTGCAAAGAAGCAATAGCAACATGAGAGAAGTTATTAAACTTATTTTCCTTCAGGAGCTCCTCATAAGCTTTATAAATCTTTCTTGGATTAATAGAAGAAGTGTCCTTTTTTTCTTCTTTACAAAAAAGAGCCATAGGCAAATAATACCTTGTTTTGCCTATCCTTAAGGGAATCAGAAGACCATCGGCGATTAAACAGTCTAATGTCTCTTGAAAAAGACTTTTAGGACAATTTGAGCATTTCTTGTACAATTGGGTTGCAGAAATGGGCTTGTATTCAATAGGCTTTTCATCAGCAGGGAAAAAAGATTCTAAGGTTTTTTCAATTTTGCCAGCGATCTTTTCCACATTAGGCGCATAGTCAGATAAATAATATCTTTCAGAAAAATTAATGACCTTATTTTCCTGGATCAGTTGGTTCAGTTGATTTTTGTAATCCTCTGAACTATCCTTTTTAGGAAGAAGCTGGCTTTTCGATAAACCACTTTCTTTTGCTTTCTCCAGACGCTTAAGTAAGCTTTCTCTTATATCAAAAGAAGTCTTTTTTTTCTTTTCTTTTGAAACTTTACCCATTTTTCTCAACCCTAAACTCCATATTTTGAACACTAAGTTCTTTCAAAGTCGAGCATAATTTTTTTTTGTTTCAGATTTTCTAACCCCACATTTCTGGATCATTCACAAAAATTAAAAGGGAAAAGAATATTCCTTAATTTTCTTTAAATCTTCTAACCTGTTCATTTTAGTTCGAAGATCTTTTTGAAATTTTATTATATTGAGTTTATAACACTACATGTAACTTAGGCTGCTTTTATACTTTTGAACAAAATCAATAAAGGCTTTACGGAAGTCTAAGACTCATAAAAGAGTATGATTACATAAAATCCTAAGAACATTAAAAGTAGAATGGCCTAAAGATAGGAAAAATGAATCCAAACCCAGAGGATAAATATTTAGACAAGAATCCATCTCTTTTCAAAAGTATAGAACAAAAAATTGCCGCGGTGTTAAATCTTTACAAGTCAAGGCCATTGCCTG
Organism: Methylacidiphilum kamchatkense Kam1; assembly: GCF_007475525.1. NCBI lineage: Bacteria > Pseudomonadati > Verrucomicrobiota > Methylacidiphilae > Methylacidiphilales > Methylacidiphilaceae > Methylacidiphilum (ex Ratnadevi et al. 2023) > Methylacidiphilum kamchatkense. The sequence continues at coordinate 1,698,028 of NZ_CP037899.1, forward strand.
GAGTTTCTAAAAGCTCTCTTTTAGTTGATTCGATTTGGTTTGGATTGACTGACGTTCAAAAGAAAAAAAAAGAAGGTATTCTAAAGCTTGGAAAATGGAAAATCCATTATCGATATGCTCCTAGTCCCTACCCCCCTAATTAGAGAAATATTTTTTAATCGTATCTACGAATTTCGGTCGACAAAGCCAAATCCACGAATCTTTGACTGTGGAGCCAATATTGGCATGGCGACTTTCTTTTTTAAGAGTCTTTATCCAGAAGCTTCAATAGAAGCCTTTGAAGCTGATCCTGAGCTTGCCTGTATTCTAAAAAGAAACATTTCTGAAAATTACCTTGCTAACGTTCAAGTGAACGATTGTGCCTTAGGAAATAAAAACGGGGTTGGAGAGTTTTACCCTAATAATAATCCAGTATTAGGCAAAATGGGAAAACCTTCAGTTGGAAGCAAGCCTTCCATACCAATTTCAATTCGGCGACTTTCTGAATGGATTGGAGAAGGGGTAGATTTCTTAAAACTAGATGTTGAGGGAGCTGAATGGGAGATTGTCAAAGATCTTTATGAATCGAATGTGTTGTGGAAAATAAAAGAAGCAGTTGTGGAATATCATGGGAATACAGATGGAGAGGAATCCCGTTTTGGCGAATTTTTGTCTTTTTAGGAAAAATCTGGATTTCTATGTGTTTCTCCGTCCAATCCCTTGAATTTTTCAAAATTTTTTCCAACAACTCTTATACTTAGATTTAGACAACAGAAAGAACATACAATTGCATCTTGAAATGACTAATGGATTCAATGATTTTTTCAGCGCAATGATTAATAATCTTATAGCTCGTGGGATTTCTTGGGCAAAGAAAGTTGTAGAAGAACAAGCAAAAGAAGGACGCCTACTTTCTGATTCTGAGCTTATAGTGGCAAAAAAAGTGGGAGTCCGATATCCTGAAAGGATCCGGATCGTTTTTGTTGATCAGATCCCTCATCCTGAAGACCCTCAACTTTTAGAAATAGCTCAAAGCTATGGACTCTCTTTTCCTTCAATGATTGGTTTAGCCCTTGGTTATACAATTTTTATTCGTAATAATAACTTTTCAGAAAAGCTGTTAGCTCATGAATGTCGCCATGTCTATCAATTCGAACAAGCTGGCAGTATTGAATCTTATCTTCAAAATTACCTTCAATCTTTGCTCCCTAATGGTTATGCTAACTCTCCCTATGAAAAGGATGCACAAGCCTGGGAGAAAAAAGGACAATCTTAAGATTTCTAAAAGGAATATATATAAATATTTTTGAAATATTTCTGAAAAATAGGCAATAAAACGCTCGATTGATATAAAAATCCTCTCTATCATTCCTAGCTATCACAATCACAGCATCACTAAAATCTGAACTTAGACCTTACTAAATGGTTATCCTCACATCTAATATTTAAAACTAAGAATGCTTAGCAAAAACCTTCTCCCTGCTTTTCTATATTTAGTCTTCCATCCCTCGTAAAGAAAGCAAACTAGCGGTGCAAGAGGCGATCTGTTCTATGCTCCAGTTTTCCATGAACGGTATCACTGAATAAAAAGAAGGTTTAATGACCTATGCTTTGGAAAGCGAAGTAAAGGCAAGCTACTCTTTGCTAAGTCGTAAAACGGCCTCTTTGCGAAGCGTTGATTTTTGAATATACATTCAAAAAGGAAGAATTCATGAAAGAGCTTTGGAAAAAAAGTGCGACTGAGCTTAGCCAATTGATCAAGCAAAAAGAGCTCTCACCGGTTGAACTTGTCGACACATATGCCGAAAGAATTAAGAATATCGATCCACTTATTCATGCCTTTACATGTCTATCGATAGATGCTGCCAAAGAAAAAGCAAAAGCACTCGAAAAAGAGATTCTTCATGGTGATACGCTTTCTCCTCTGTTTGGCATTCCAATAGCCATCAAAGATCATTTTGACACTGTTTCTTTGCCTTCGACCTTTGGTTCTTATCTTTTAAAAGATTATATAGCTAAAGAAGACCATCTACTTGTTAAAAGACTAAAAGAAGCCAAAGCACTTATCCTTGGCAAAACAAACATGCCTGAATTTGGCTTTAGCGCGACAAGCCACAATCCGATTTTTCCAGCGACTCGCAATCCATGGAATTTGGAATACACTTCTGGCGGTTCTAGTTCAGGATCCGCAGCTGCTGTTGCCACCGGTCTTTGTCCACTCTCCTTAGGCAGCGACGGTGGAGGATCCATTCGTATTCCAGCTTCTTTCTGTGGAATTTTCGGTTACAAGCCCTCCAGAGGTAGACTGCCATGGCCTATCGGGAAAGGAAGAGATTTAGAGCACTGGGAATTATTTTCTCACGCTGGTCCTCTTAGTCGAACAGTAGAAGACGCTGTGCTTTTTTTGTCCGTTCTCTCTGGGCCTGATCCTTCTGATCCTTATTCACTCCCTAAAGCAGAATTTTGCTGGAATGACTGTTTAAAAGAAGATCTCAAAGGTTTAAAGGTAGCCTTCAGCCTTGATCTTGGGTATGCCCGCATAGACCCTGAAGTAAAACAAATCGTTACAAAATCAATCGAACTTTTTGAAACGGATCTTGGATGTAAAATTGAGGAAGTGGATCCCGGCTGGCCGGATCCTTCAGAAGCTTTCTCTACTTTAGTATATTTTGGAGCAGATTTGCCAGTGCTAAAGAAAGCGGTGAGTGAAAACAGCCAGAAAATCAGTAGTCACATCACAAGATTTCTAGAACGCAGTTTTAAGCCTGAAGACTTTTCTCAAGCATTGAAAATACGAAGAAAAGTGATTTTTGAGATGAGTAAGCTTATGGAACAGTATGATCTTTTTCTAACCCCTGTTACTGCTGTTCCTCCCTTTCCTCTCTATTTTCAGGGACCAGACATCATTGATGGGGAAAGGGCTGATCCACTCCTTTCTTGGATTCCTTTTACTTACATTATGAACATGACTGGACAGCCCGCAGCTGCTGTCCCTGCAGGTTGGACATCAAAAAACGTTCCTGTAGGTCTTCAGATTGCTGGAAGACATTTGGATGATTTCACGACACTAAGAGCAGCTTATGCCTTCCAAAAGGCTTGCCCATGGCAAGATAAATGGCCTCCAATAGCATTGTCTACGTAAAAGGACGAGGTATAAAAAGCTTTTAGAAGAAATCTTCTTTTTATAAAAAACGAAAAAGGCTATTTGTTACCATTTCTTATAGGGAAGGAACTTTCCATTCAGTATGAGTTTTATCCGCGGTCCAGCAGAAGACTCAACTTTTTCTAAGGAAATTTCCATGTCAACAGCACTCATGATGCCATCTCCAAATTTTTCCCAAATGAGTTCTCGAATAGCTTCACCATATACTCCAAAAGCTTCATAAAAACGATAAAGGACTGGATCATTGGGTATTTGTTTGTCCCAACTTCTATCAACTGGTTTCTGTAAGTATTCGGAAATTTCAGGCTCTAGAGCTAGAACATTGCATAAGCAATCTGCTTGTTCTTTTTTGGGAACAGCTTTCCCAAGACAAACGGCAACCAAAAACACTTCTGAGATTCCTGTTTGTTTAGAAAGTTCTTCCCACGAAAGCTTTTTTTTCTCTTTTGCTGCTAATATTTTCTCTCTGATCCAATCTCGATTCATAAAAAACCCTTCTTACTACTTTTTTCTGTTTTATCTTCTGTATCCATTAGATGGTGTCAAAACCTTAAAAAAGACCTGTCCTCTTTTCAGCTACTTGAAATTAAAAATCATTTCTCTCCTTTAGAATCTCTAAAACTCCATATCCTTCAAGATCTTCCATTGCAAAGCAAAAATTAATTTATTGACCAAAAGAAGAAGCGTTCTGTTCTTTGCCCTTTGGTACCAAAATAAAATGACTTTCAATAATCTTAGTAATCAAATCATGCAATTGTTCGTCGGTCTTATGTGTAGAACCAAGCTTTTCAGCTTCCGCAAAGAGCTCTTCTGCCAGTTTTTTCCCTTCCCCTTTTCCCTTATATTTTATTTCTTGATACTTACCTAATATCTGTTCCCACACAGTTCTAACACTACTCCAAAACTTTTCTGTTTTTTTCATATAAGAAAGAGCGGCAGAGAAGTCTAACTTGTTTTCTGAACGATATGAAATTATTCCTAGTTCCTTAACAAGTGCATAATTATTCGATGGTCCCTTTATCCACTTTTCGTTATCCTCTTGAATAAGCCAGCCACCTTGAAAAACAATCTGGTGCATGACCGATTCCATCACATTATAGTCAGATCGCCTTGATAATTCTCTTCGAGGCAGCGGTCTCACCAACTTGTTTGATATCCATTCCGAATAACTCTCTGTATGGTTCCAATGGCCATAACCAGCATATCGCGGAGAATCATCAACACTCCAGACAGTTTGCGTCCAACAATCTTTCACCTCCTGTGGATTAAGGTTTACTGTCTTCCAACTGTTACTGCCTGTATATACCCAAAAAGCCTCTCTTTCATAATCCCAATCCTGCCTCCAATGCTTAATGACTCTATGGCTAGAATCAACCAGTAAATGTTGTAGGCTAATATGCTTAGGCTTCTCTTCAATAACGATTACTTTTTCATACCCTTTGATATCGTATGGAGGATGAAGGGTATAGCCTGGATGTAATGGATAAAGCTCGTTAAATCGATAGCTGACTTTCCAATTTCCAGCCATAGAAAGTATGGCTTTTCGATCAGTAGCAAGTCTCTCCTCTGTAGAGAGTCCAAAGGCAATTACTACCGAGAAGGCCACAATGCCAAGGAGAGTAACAAGTAAAAAAAACCATTTTTGCATAAGGAATGATAACACCAAATCTTATGGATTATCCAAGGATAGAATTATCTTTAGATTTTTTACTCAATCCATTCACACTGTTATTGTTCCTCATTCAGAATAAAAAACTCTTATTCCAAAAACTCTTTCCTAAAGGCTTGCTAGATAGAACCCGTCTTAGACTATGGATTGATCACGCATTCACTGCATTTCTTCTCCCTTGCTAAAAACAAAGCCCTAGTGAAGCAAATCGCTCTTATTTTTTCCTTCAGCTATCCTAATACACCTTCGTTTGGACATTGGATAAAAAGAACTTTACTGGCAATTAAGCTAAGCAAAAAACTTAATTCTTTTTTTTAATCACTTGTTCGAGTGTTTCAAAGAACAACTAAAACCCTTTTGAAAAAGTCTTTTTTGTTCAATATCTTAGAAGCATATGAAGGATATTCCAACCAGTGTAATAAGGTTCTATGGAGAGCCCAAATATGCATTAGAAGTCGTAGAAAAAAAGGAGATAACCTTTATACACAACTATTTAATGAACGATCCATTTGATCCCTATTTAGTTTTTGAAACAGACTTTGAAAAAAATTACCAAGCTCTACTCCAGCATGTCAGAGCACAACATCCTGAAGACATAGATTGGTTTTCGCGTTGTATTCTAGAAAGCAATTGGCAACGTTTTCTAAACGAAATAGATGAATTCCTTTTATCCCTAAAAAGGCAGCTATTCCTTTTTTCTACTAGTGCAGAAAAAGATGGAGTTCGTCCAGTAGATAATTTGTACATGTGGGGACATTATGGAAGAGGCCATCGGGGTGTCGCTATCGAATTTAATACCGATCCATTAGAAAAAGACGTAAAAAAATTGCACACGCAATATACAGGTACTCCCATCAATTTATCTTGCTGGGTTCAAATAGACTACGTAGATGATATGAGTCTCATAACCGCTGAGATGTTCTACCAGTTTTACAGACAAGAACATCAGATTAATAGTGGGTGGCAACAAGAACGACAAGAAACAGAACTAGATAGGCATTATAAGAAAATGGAAAAGGCAAAATCAAAAGTTTGGGAAAAAGAAAACGAATGGAGAATAAGGTGGAGTGGAAACGATCCAGGAACTAATTTCGCAGCAGCTGATATTGCTAGGTTAACACAAGAACAAATACAAAAATGGTTCCTTGTGAAATGTCCGATTACCCAATCGTCTATAAAAGCTATTTATCTTGGATTAGGATTAAATCAGGATATTGCTGAACAAATAAAAGAAAGGACACGATCCAATTTCCCAGATGCAAGAATATATACGGCAAAAAAAGAACATGGAAGATTCGGTTTGGAATTTCAATAAGTTAAAGATTAAAAAATGTTCTCTTCATAAAAGACCCATTCAAGTTTTTTGGTTTCTGCACAACCAAAACTGTTGAAACCGTTTTTTTCCTTCTCCTGCTCTAAAAAGAACTGGTGCATCTAGCTTTCTATTACCAATCCTTTTCCACTTCCCTAGAGTCCTTGGTTCGGACTTAATCCTTAAAAGGTTATGGCTTTTACTGAACCCTTCCAAAAGTTTTTGACCAACTTCGATAATCAAGAAGCTTCCTGAAGGATGTGTTTCCACACAAATATAGGTAGCAAGAAGAAGGGAACTTCTGTAAGAAGCCAGAAGAAAAAATTTCTGCTCCCTCAATATCGCACACAACAAAGGTGTTTTCCCCAGCTAATTTGTTTAGGGTCCTATTTTTCCAGCACACAGCAAAACAGATTATTCAATAGATTATTCATCATACTTGGCTACCGCAATTAGAGACCATATAAACCCAATAAAAAAATAAACTACAATCACCAAAGAGAAGATTCATAGGTCATAGAAAATGAGGATAACTCATTTTATTCTCAAACTTTAACCTCCTCTTTCTTATGATTCCTTTGATAAAACAAATCTACCCTCCTGATAAGGTAGTAAACCGGGATAAACCAGTCCGATCCAGCTGATTAATACCCCAACTCTAGCTTTTCAATGTCTTAGTTTGCAATATATTGTTGCTGGATTGCGACACGGAGGCGCAAAATGCTTCCTTGCTTATTCCTGTACAGAGATGGATTGAGCTTTTCTAAATTAAAAATAATTCTTCCAGACCTTTTTGATCTAAGGCTTTAAAAGATAGATATAGAATACCAAAAGACAAAATGAGCTATTGATAAACAAATTTTTCTTTCAAATCTCGGGCTATTTAACCACTTTCATGCACCACGAAACTTTTCTAAAAGAAGAAAATAGGATCACCCAAACCTTTAACTATCTGAAGAAACCTCCTGCTTAGTCTTAAGAGAGCCTCTCTCTAAGAGACTTTCTTAGGATATATGAGGTTTAAGTAAAGAAAAGATGATGGCTGAAGAGAAGGAACACCTCTCAAAGAGTTAAGCTTTAAAGATTCTCTCTAACGGAATAGAACCCTAAGTAGTGGTGTACTGGTAAAAACCGTTCTCTCAAAAGAAAGGTACTAGCTCTTTTCTATTTTTTTTACTATTTTTCTCTCATTTAAGTTTAAAAAATGGAGAAATTGATTTTGCAATTGTTTGGTCGACTTCCTTTTGCCTACTTCCTATTAGTTCTTTTCCCTTTTTTTAGCGCAGGGCATCTATCCTCCTTGTTTGCCTACGGTAGTAATCTTTTTTTTTCAACAAGCCTCCAACCCAAAACAAGTTCCTCTTCCACTCAACACTCCCCTTAGCACCAACCGAAGCAGAGGATCAGCCGCTTTTTTTGCAAGAAGAAGGCTTAACTTCGCATGGCAAAAAACACTGGTATGACTATCTCATTGAAGCTGATCCTGGTGCCTGCAAAATCCAAATTGCTCCAGACTACGAGCAGAACGCTCCTCAGACAATTGCCGTCTTGCCTTTCCTTGAAAAAGGAAGCGGGAAATTTTCTATCAATGGGGTTAAAATAGATAATAGGGATAAGGACAAATTAGAAAGCTGGAGATGGACTATTGCTCAAAGAGTAAGAAGAGTGTTTTATGGGTTTCTTGCCTCAAGGGAATTTGAGGTCGTTCCCCTATCTAAAATTGACCACGTACTTCAGACAAAAAACATTAGGACGGAAGTCTCTCTTCAATCCATCAAGCCTGAAGTCCTTGGTAAGTGGCTGGGAGCCGATGCGCTAGTCTATGGAGAAGTCTTTCCATATCAGAGATTTTATATGGTCATGGGTAGTGGCATTCGGGTTGTACTTTCCATACAGATCATTTCTTCAAAGACAGGGAAAGTCCTTTTTAGCGGCCGTGTCAATAGAAACCTCTTAGATATTAACCCTAGGTTTGATCCTGTGGACATAGGCATCTCTTCTGTTTTGACCTTAACAAGCTTAAGAGACATCAACTTAAAAAGAGCTGAAGATGAAGCTTGTCGAGAGCTTGTCTTAAGAATTCCCCTCTCTCCAAGAAAGGCCTATCCAGTCTTTGGAGATGCTACTGAGTCTGCTCCTAAAGCTATCCCCTCCAAAGCACCCGATACTCCTATCGAGGCCTCTCTTTCCACTAGCCTTTCAGAAAGGGATTTTATAAAACCTCCCAAAGCCTGGGCAGCCAATGAAAAAAAGCTAGAGCCTCAACGATTTTTCCTAGAGGAAAAACAATTTGTCGCTCATAGTAAGAAAAAAACCATGGATTATGTCCTTGAAATGGATCCTTCTCGGTTCCAGCGTATTGTTTCTCCCCTGCTAGCAATAGAACAACCTAAAACATTTGCGCTGCTGCCATTCGTTGAAGAGGCAACCAAAGGCAAATTCATTCTTAATGGCATTCCCTTGTCTTTTCGATCCAAAGAAAAAAGAGAACAGCTTCGCTGGACGATCGCGAATCGTTTACGGAGGGGAGTAGCCTGTTATCTTGCCCAGAGAGACTTAGCCATTCAAAGTATTGAACTAACGGATTCTATTTTAAAAGCTCATGGATGGAAAAAGCTTTCTGATATGCTAGCAACCGATCCCATTACGATTGGAGACTGGCTTGGAGTCGATTGTGTTATTTATGGAAAGGTTTCCTCAATGATGTCGATTTATTCTTTAATGTATGCCGCATGTAGGGTTGGGCTTTCCGTACAGTTTGTCTCTACTAAATCTTCCAAAACCTTAGTGGAGGTATCTGGAAGCCGTACGGAATCCTCTTTTGCCCCAGCATTTGATCCTCTCGACATTGCTATTTCTTCTCTTACCACAGCTCTTTTAATCAGGGATGTGACCTTTCGAAGAGCAGAAGATGAAGTATGCCGAGAAATCGCTGCTCGTCTCCCCTCCTCCATGTCACAAAAGACGGTGGGTACCAACTAATTCTGAAAAATGCGTCTCCTATCCAATCACTTCATGAAACTTTTGCTGAAGCGTTATTATTTATGGCTTTTGTTTTTCTTTCCTATTCTAGAAGCAAGCCATGCCCAAAACCCAAAGACACAACAAGAAAGTTATTCTCAGCAGCCCAGCGATAATACTACCCCCATTTCCTTTTCCCAAAGCAAATTAAGACCATCCGATAAACCCTTAATCCTCAAAGGCAAGGCTTTCCAAGAAAAGCAGCTTCACTTCTTTACAAATGCAATCCAGTTAGAACAGCGAAAAGACTGGAAAGGTCTCCTGGTGTTTTCAAAACAATGGATTGCAGCTTTTCCTTCTGAAGCGGCCGCCTATTTTTTCCTTGGCATTGCCTACGAAAACCTCGGTCATTATTCTCGGGCGATCGAAGCGTATAAAAAAGCGATCCATCTTAAAAAAGACTTTGCGAAGGCATGGTGTAATCTTGGAACTTGTTATGCCTATGTAGGACAGTATGCAGAAGCAACCGAAGCTTTCAAGCATGCCTTAGCAGGTCAACCAGATTTAGCAAAGGCTTGGTCCAATTTAGGGGCTTGCTATATTGAACTAGGCCAGTATTCCCAGGCAATCAAAGCGTTAAAAAAAGCAATCAGACTTAAGCCAGAACTCGCTGAATCCTGGTGTAATCTTGGAACCGCCTATGGAGAAAAGAAAGACTATCACAAAGCCATTGAATCTTTGCGCAAAGCTATTGAGCTTAGACCTGATTATATGGAAGCCTGGTGGAACTTAGCAAAAATTTATGAAAAAACCAAGAACGTAGCAGAAAAGACGAAAGCTGAACAGAAAATTAAAGAAATAGCGCATCAAAAGGCAAAATAACTAAAAAACCTTTTTACTCCTAAAACGAGACTGAGTAAGAAGCTTCACTACAATTACTTTTTTGTTTTCCTAGAACGAGGTTTAGTCTTCTGAATATTTTTCTCGTTTTTACTTTTTCCATAAACGACTTCTTTGAGTTCTCCAATCGTGACTTTACCAACAGGCACATGTTGATCTTCAACTAGTTCTTGACCACCTTTAATCGGTAAGATCGTCAGTCGATACCCTTTTGGTGTCTTTACAAGTACCGCTAATGCAGCGCTAGGAATGAGGATCAGAAGAAAAAAAGTCAATAATAGCACTTTGTTGTTCACTTATCTTTAAAATATAGTGATTAAATTGTTAAATAATAGATCCATTTTTTTTAATCGGATCATTTTTCTAAAATATCTAGACGGACCAATGTTTATCGCCTATTGGGAAGCTTACGTTTCTTCTTGAGCAGGATAGGTCACTATTCCATTTTTTATCTGACACCATGGAGTCAGCACATGTTTTTTTTCCTTTCCTTTTGACAAGATATGAAAAACTTCTACTCCACGAAGCATGAGAGCATCTGCAATGAGAGAACGGTGACAGCGCCATGGGAGAGTTTCTGCGCACATAAGAGCTGCGTTCTTTTCTTTTCCTAGTTCAATGATTTGATCAAGAGCAGTTGAAAAATTTTCAGTTGCCATGTAATCAGCAAACCCTCTGAAACTCTCATTTTGCCATCCTTTGTTAGGAGAATCTTTTTTCGGATGCCTCAGTCCGCCAGCCTCCGGGAGATGAACATATAGGATGCCTTCTTTAGCAAGTGCCTCCGTAATCGTTTCTTTATTAAATTGAGGATTATGCCGAGACCGAGGAATTGATCGGACGTCAATCAAAGCCTCTACATTCGCCTCTTTGAGCATGGAAATCAACTCCTCCAAGGATTTTGTTCCATGCCCAATACTTTTGATAATCATCCTTCATAAAAATAACCAAAATATTCCTTGATAGAAGGAAAGTATTATTTGATGGACGAGTAGTTTTTTGGCTTGCAGCTTTCCATTGCTTGAAATACTCCTTAGTAGCAATCTAAAGACAACAAACACAAGGTGTTTTTAGTTGCCAGGGGCTGACTTGGGAAATGGCACATATTCTCTCCCTAGGAAAAGCCAATAGCTTTTTTAGCAAGTCTAGATATAGGAGTAGTGATAAAAGGTATTGATCGATTTCTTCCCATCATGATAAGCGCCTCCTTTAAACCGAGCTGATGATAAAAGTTTTAAGCTTTAAAAGGGATAGTCAGACCTCTCCAAGGACTCTTTCAGAGGAAGACCAACCAAAATGCATAAGATTCTGTAGAATGAACGGAAAGGAGCTTGCAAGGGAGAATCCCTCAAAGCATTTGCTCTGCTCCGATAGCCAGCCTACAGTAAGGCTATGAATTTCTGGTGTTTGAAGAAACAGTCTTTTAAAGTTCTTGAAAAAATCGACCGCAACCCTTTTTACCTTTATTCTAATTGAAGGATACTATTATCTAATCCAAAAAAAATAACAGAAAGGGCTGTGTCCTCAAATGAGTCGATAGAAAAGGCATAGGATTTGCTTCATTGAAGAAGATTCTTCTTTGAGAAAAACGAAGATAGCTAGAAAAAAAAATGGAATTTTTAAAAGAATCCCTCCCTCCTCTATCCCTAAGCGAAGCTATAGGAGAAGCAAGCCGCTGTCTTTATTGCTGGAATCCTCCTTGCGTAACAGCTTGTCCAACGAGTATTGAAATTCCTAAGTTTATCAAGCGCATTGAAACGGGAGATATTAGGGGGGCTGCCGAAGTTATTTTAAAAGCCAATGTTCTTGGTGGCACCTGTGGCAGAGTCTGTCCAGTAGAAGAGCTATGCGAAGGAGCTTGTGTCATCACCAAATTAAACAAGCCCTCTGTAGCTATTGGCAGGCTTCAGCGTTTTGCCATTGATCATTTCTGGGCTAAGCAGCAGCCTCCTTCACAATGGCACATCCAGAAAAAGAAAAAGGTTGCCATCGTAGGATCTGGACCTGCAGGGCTTAGCTGTGCCGCTACATTAGCTCAGTTGGGGATAGAAGCAGTCATATTTGAAAAAAATCGACTCCCAGGAGGACTTTCCACCTACGTTATCCCATCTTTTCGCGAGCCAATTGAAGTGTCGCTCAAAGAGGTCGAAGCAGTAAAAAAACTTGGCATCACAATACACACAGAAAAGGAGCTTGGGAAAGACTTTTCCTTAGAAGAGCTCAGAACTGCTTATGATGCCGTGTTTTTGGCCATTGGCCTAGGTCAGAGTCCACAACTCCAGATCCCTGGAGAAGTATACTTTCTGGACAGCCTAGAATTTCTCTCTAAAGCAAAATTAGAGCCTTGGTCTTTGCCTGATGCCAACAATATTGTGATCATTGGCCTTGGGAATACGGCTATTGATTGTGCTCTCGTAGCAAAGAAGATAGCCAAGGAACAGGTCAGCATTCTTTATAGAAAAAGGCTTGAACAGTCTCGAGCTTATCCCAAAGAAATAGAAAAAGTGCTCAAAGAAGCCGTTCCCATCCAATTTTTAACCATGGTAAAAGAGGCAGTTGTAAAAGAAAACAAATTGGTTGGACTAAAATGCCAGCGTGTCGATCCCCACAGCAGTCTGGATTCAGCAGAAAAAAAGGAACAAAACGGAATAGAATTTTTTTTACCCGCTCAATTGGTCATTCGTGCAACCGGTCAACAAAAGCCCTTATGGATCACGACAATGGCCATTGAACTTGACAATGGTTTTATCAAAGTCAATGAAAAATATGAAACTACCCTTCCTAGGGTATATGCTGGAGGGGACTGCATACGGAAAAAAGGAATGTTTTCGACCGTCCATGCTGTTGAAGATGGGAAAAAAGCCGCTTTCTCTATTGCTGCCTCTTTTTCCTAAAGAACCGATCGATTGGGTTAGTTATGATTGAATTGTCTATAGAATTTGCTGGCATCCGTTCCATAAATCCGTTTTGGCTTGCATCTGGTCCTCCAACCAACTCAGCAGCTCAAGTAAACGCTGCGTTTGAAGCGGGTTTTGGAGGAGCCGTCTGGAAAACCATCGGCACAGCCGTAGAAAACGTATCGAATCGCTATAGTTCCTATAAAAAATGGGACCGAATTTTAGGTTTGAACAATCTTGAACTTATTTCTGACCGTCCCCTTGAGCTAAATCTTAAAGAAATCCAAGAAGTTAAAAAAAGATGGCCAGATCGAGCCCTGATCGTATCGATAATGGAGGAATACGATCGAGGGAAATGGGAAGAACTAGTGAAAAAAGTCGAAGCGAGCGGAGCCGATGGGATCGAACTAAATTTCGGCTGTCCTCATGGAATGCCAGAAAGAGGCACAGGCAGTAAAATAGGACAAGATCCAACCCTTTGTAGGGAAGTGACCTCTTGGGTAAAAAGAGTCACGCGCCTGCCTCTGATTGTTAAGCTTACTCCCAATGTTACAGACATTACGCAGACAGCCCAAGCCGCCATGGAGGGTGGGGCTTCCGCCTTAAGCCTCATCAATACAATACCGTCCATCACAGGCGTGGACCTTGACACCTTTGAAGTCCTGCCAAGTATTGGAGGGAAAAGCAGTTATAGTGGGTATTCCGGAGAAGCCATCAAACCTATTGCTCTGGGCCTCACTGCGAAGGTAGCCTCTATGCAAATAGTCCAAGAGAAAAAAGTTCCAATTTCTGCTATGGGCGGTATATCCAACTGGAGAGACAGCGTTGAATTTCTATTGCTTGGGGCTATTTCTGTTCAACTTTGTTCAGCCGTGATGCTGAATGGATTTAGGATCATTGATGATCTGCTTTCTGGGCTCAAACATTGGATGCAAGCAAAAGGTTTTAGTTCCATTGCTGATTTTAGGGGAAAATCCCTTTCTCACATAGTTCCCTTTCGTCAACTGGAGCCAACATTCAAACTGATCGCTCAAATCGATCCACAAAAATGCATTCGTTGTTTTCTTTGCTATATAGTTTGTCGGGATGCCGCCCACCGCTGCATTGATCTAACCGATGGCAAAGAACTTTACGCTGCGTTTCCCCCTTCCGGCAAGCATGAGTGGATGTTCCCAAAGGTTAGAATAGAGGACTGTGTGGGCTGTTCGCTCTGCCAGCATGTTTGTCCAGTCGATTCTTGTATCGAAATGATAACAATAGAAGCAAAAAACCTAGCAGTGCGCCCAGACATCCAAAAGAAATTATCAGATGCAATAGGAAAGAAGGTGACCGGAGAAGTTCTTTATGGATGTAGTGATTAAGAACGGCATTTTGGTGAATGCGGATGGGAAAGCTGAAGTGGACATAGGGATAGAAGCAGGAAAAATCGCAGCATTAGGGAAAAATCTTTCTGGACGAAAAACCATTGATGCAAGCGGAAAATATCTGATTCCTGGGGGAATAGACATTCACACCCATCTTGAAACAGTTTTTGGGGGAAGCCAAACGGCCGATGATTTCCTTTCTGGCCATCTTGGAGCAATTGCAGGAGGAACAACCTCCCACATTAATTTCTGCTTTCCAGATCCTGGCCAAAGCCTTCTTGCCACGCTAGCGCATTGGCAACAGAAAGTCCGATCGAAGTCCCTCATTGATTATGGGTTTCATTTGGTGATTCGGGAAGAAAGTCATCTAGAGGAATTACCAATGCTTCTTGAGAAAGGAGTAAGCAGCATCAAATGTTTCCTCGCCTACAAAGATACCGTGCAAATCGATGAAGAACTATTCTTTAAAACGGTTGAAAAAGCTAAGGAGCATGGTCTTTTGACCATGGTGCATGCAGAAAATGGCAACATCATCGATTATCTTGTTAAAAAGGCCCTTGCTAACCACTTTATCTCTCCTATATTTCATGCTCGTACCAGGCCTCCAGAATTAGAATCTCAATCCATCCACTTTGCCGCCTCCGTTGCTTCTATGCTTAAAGCGCCCTTATACATCGTGCATGTAAGCTCAGAAAAGGGACTCGAAGAAATCCGAAGGGCAAAAGCAGAAGGGACCGATCTATGGGCTGAAACTTGCCCTCAATACCTCCTCTTTACTGAAAGAGATTTAGAAAGAAAGGGTCATACACCCAACTTAGAGGATTTCGAAGGAGCTAAATGGGTATGCTCACCCCCATTGAGAAAAGAAGAGGATCAACAGGCTTTATGGGAAGGGCTTCGATTGGGCCTAATCGATGTGGTATCAACCGATCACTGTTCGTTTCATTTCTTATCCCAGAAGACACGAGGCTTATCCGATTTTTCAAAAATTCCCAATGGCGTTCCGGGAATAGAAGAAAGAATGGCCTTATTATTTCATTATGGCTGCAAACAAAGAAACCTCCCAATGGAAAGGTTTGTTAGCCTTACGGCTGAGACCCCTGCCTTCCTTTTTGGTTTAGAGGGACAAAAAGGCAGGCTAGCTGAAGGATATGATGCGGATGTTGTCTTATGGGATCCGAACAAAAGGCAAGTCCTGTCAGTGGATTCCCATCACATTCAGCTAGATTATAATCTCTACGAAGGCTTTGCAATTGAAGGTGGACCAGACATGGTCATGCTCAGAGGCAAAATTATTTATGCAAACGGCCAATTTTTCGTCGAACAAGGAAACGGCAACTATCTTTTCCGATCTTCCTATAAGCATTCTTTAAACCATGGCACTAAATCCTAAAAGAACCATTACGGAACTATTGGAATTAAAAGCACTGAGCGATAATGGCTTGGGGGCTCAAAGGGTGGCTTTTAGTCCCGGTTGGCAAAAGGCTAGAAAATGGTTTCTCGACAAAGTCCAAGAGTTTCCATTTCACACTGAAATGGACACCGCCGGAAATCTCTGGGTAAAAATTCAGGGCCAAAGACCAGAAGAACTTTGGATTGGTGGGCATTTGGATTCCGTTCCCTCTGGCGGATGGCTCGATGGAGCGTTTGACGTGCTGGCCGGATTAGAAGTCCTAAGAACCTATACTTCGGTCAAGCCACCGATTACGCTTTGTTTAGTAGATTGGGCAGATGAAGAAGGAAGTCGATTTGGCAGAAGCCTGTTTGGTTCCAGTGCTGTCTCAGGCAGTTTAAAAACAGAAGAGATCTTTTCATTAAAAGATGCCTCTGGTCTTTCGCTTGTTGAGGTCTTAGAGGCTAACGGGTTATCAGCCGACAAAGTGAGTGAAGCGGCTAAGCTTAAAAACAAAGCCGTAGCGTATCTAGAAGTCCATATCGAACAGGGGCCCATCTTAGAAAAGTTGTCTGTACCCCTTGGAGTAGTTCTTGGGACCGCTGGAGTAGAACGGCATAGGTTCATTTTTAGGGGTCAAACAAATCATAGTGGCTCTACCCCAATGTGGCTTAGAAAAGATGCATTCGTAGGAGCGGCTCGTCTGGTCCATTTTTTACGCTCCGTTGCGAATCGATATGAAGGGGTAGCAACGGCTGGCTGTTGTGAACTCGAACCAGGGATTCCAACAGCCATTCCAGGCGTTTGTCGGCTGACCATAGAGGAACGCAACCTAGATAAAACGAACTTAGAGAAAATGTGGGAAGAGACGCTCAAAGAAGCCCAAAAGATTGCTAATGAAGAAAATCTGGAGCTTGAGGCAGAGCCACTGCTAAGAATTGACCCCGTTAGGTTTCATCCTCAACTTGTGGAGCTTTGCAAAGCATCGATTCTCGAAGTTTGTTCTAAAGTACACCTGCTAGGATCAGGCCCTCTTCATGATGCTTCTGAAATTGCTAAAGCAGGGATACCGACTGCGATGATGTTCGTGCAGAGTAAAGAGGGAATATCCCATAGTCCTAAAGAAGACTCAGCTATAGAACATTTAGAAATGGCCGTTATCGCTTTTGAAAAATGGGTGAAAAAAACGATCCATTGGCTGCTTAGTAAACTACCAGAGAAAGCATAGCAGTTAAGACGGAAGCCTCCTCAACCCATCATGCCTAGCTAGAAATATCAGTAGAGTTAGCCGCCGTCTTTTTCTGATAATGCTTTAAGTGGAACTGAACAGGAATAATAACTTTTGATTCGACAGGACGATTCCCCTTTTTTGCTGGATGTAATTTCCATCTTTTAACGGCGTTGAGAGCCATTCGATCAAGCTCGGCATCACCTGAGGACTTATAGAGAGTCGTGGATTTGACATGCCCAGTAGCCGAAACTTCAGCAAGAATATAGCACACGACTGCTTCCTTTTGAAGGTGAGAAGTTACATTTTGGGATCCTGACCTCGGTGGAGGATTGAATCTAACGCAAATGATTTTCCGGCGGATCCGGTTTGAATGACTCGTTTCTTTTGAGAATCTCCATTTTCGAGCAGACAGTAGGGCTGTTTCATCCAGCTCGGGATAGCCGGAAGACTTATATATAGTTGCGGATTTGACAACTCCATCCGGAGCAATCTCCACCATAATATAAACTTTTCGATGCTCTCTTTTTCGGTGTCTTGTGAATTGATAGCTATCGGAATTTTGGCCTGCATTTGAATTTTCTGAGTTAGTTAGATTTTGGGGTTTGGCCACAGAAGAAAAGAAGAGTAGCAATGAAAAAAAGAAAAAAAAAGAAACTTTCGGATAGAAGTCACTTCCAATTCTTTAAAAGAAAAATAATTTTTTAGAATTACAAAGAAGCTCAATAAATTACTTTTCCAACGAAAGCAATCAAAAAAGGAACAACTTTACAGAGAAAGCTTAGCAGTCTTATCGATCATGATCCCCTACTTCCTGCTTCTTATACTGTGTCTTGAAAAAAGACATTCCTTTAGCTTTTCTGAAAATTGAATAGACTATAAAGCTTTTGAACAGTTATGAAACTTCTAAGAGCCTTATTCCTCATTTTCCCTTTTTTCCTCGCCCCCTCTCTTCTTTTGGGGACGGATTCATCCTTGATTCCTTTACCGGTTCTCTTCAGTGAACCGGAAGCCGCGGCACCCAAAATTTCTCCTGATGGAGAAAAACTTGCTTACCTTTTTCCAGAGAATGGGGTTCGGAACGTTCGCGTCAGGCTCTTAGGGACAAAGAACGAATGGACTATTACTCACTTAGAAAAAAGGGGCATCAGACACTTTTTTTGGCATCCTGATAGTAATTCTATTTTCTATCTAGAAGACCAAAAAGGAAATGAGAATTTCCATCTCTTTCAAGTAGGCCTTGATGGGAAAAATCCAACGGATTTAACCCCTTTTGAGAATGCTAAGGTCCAAGTCATTGCCGTGGAGCCGTCTAACAAAAAGTTTATGCTTTTGGCTATCAATACACGAAACCCTAAATACTTTGATGTCTATAAACTAATCTTTGCTACAAAAAAACTGGAATTGATCGAAGAAAACCCTGGAAATATCATTGATTGGGTAGCCGATCATAACTTTGAGATCCGTGCTGCACAAGCCCTAATGCCGAATGGGATAGGAGTAATTAATGTCAGGGAAACTGTCTCTTCTCCTTGGAAACCACTTCTCCAGTGGCAGCTTGAAGAAGATAACGTCAAAATTGTGGATTTTAGTCCTGATAACAAATCTCTTTGGCTGCTATCCAGTAAAGAGGCAAATACCACAAGGCTCATATCGATGGACATCGCCTCAGCCCAAAGAAAAGTACTTTGTGAAGATCCACGGTATGATGTAGCAGGAATTGTATCGAATCCCAAAACTTATTCTCTAGAAGCCGTTGCGATTATAAAGGATAAAACCCAGTGGCAATTCTTTGATCCACAAATGGAACATTATTTTGCCTACCTCAAAACGATTCATCCTGGCACCATTGAGATTATCAGCAGAAACTATGAGGACACTGTGTGGACTATACGATTTACTTCTGACATAGATCCTGGAACCTATTATCTCTTTTACCCTAAACAAACGAAAGCGGAGTTTTTGTTCCACACCAATTCTCGACTTTTATCTTACCAGCTTGCTCCAGTAAAACCTATTGCCTTCAGAGCTAGAGACAATCTACTCATCGAAGGATATCTGACTTTGCCTAGAGAAAACGCAAAAAACCTCCCTTTTGTTTTATATGTGCATGGGGGGCCATGGACGCGAGATTATTGGGAATTTAGCCCTGTGGTCCAATTCCTAGCCAATAGGGGCTATGGAGTCCTTCAATTTAATTTTAGAGGGTCTACCGGCTATGGTAAGGATTTTTATAATGCAGGGAACAAGCAATGGGGCAAAAAAATGCTTGATGATATTCTTGACGCAAAAAAATGGGTGATTGAGCAGCACTACGCCAATCCTCATAAAGTTGCCATTATGGGATTTAGCTATGGGGGGTATGCTACGCTGGCAGCCCTTGCTTTTTATCCTGATGAATTTGCTTGTGGCATTGAAGCTATGGGCCCTTCTAATCTTTTTACGCTCTTCAACTCCTTTCCGCCTTACTGGGAACCATTAAAGATCTTAATCAAAAAAAGATTAGGAGACCCACAAACCGACAGTGAATATTTTAAAAGTAGTTCGCCATTATTTGCCGCTGACCGCATCAAAGCCCCATTACTTATAGGCCAAGGAGAAAACGATGTTCGTGTTAAAAAAATGGAAAGCGACCAAATCGTTGAGGCTTTAAGAAAGAAAGGACAAACGGTAGAATATCTTCTTTTTCACGATCAAGGCCATGATTTTCTCAATCCAGTGAATAGACTGCAGTTCTTTGAAGCTGTGGAAGCTTTTCTCAATAAGTATCTAGGGAAATGACACCCATTTTTTTCTAATGGCATAGAAGGGGGAGCATCAACCCCTAAAAGCATCCCTACTTTGCCTTATCTTCTTTTAGAGTTGGAGGCAACAATAGGACATTTCCTTTTCCCAGTGGATTTTAGTTCCAAAAGGCCTGCATAAAGCTATCATTCTTTCGATAATTTCTTCTGCCTCTCTCCCCCTGGCTCTTTGGACTCTGAAATTGGCTATCACCACAGGGAAAAGCCGAAGAGAAACTAGTTTTTTTCCTTCTAATATTAAAAGAAAAACGAAGCTCCAATCGTTCCTAAAATAAGGATCTACCATGTAATCATCAATAAAATCGCCACAGGAATAGAGGATTAAGGAATGATGAAAAATCTCTATGGCACGAAAAACATGAGGGGAATGGCCAAAGACAACATCAGCGCCTTGTTCTATTAATTTATGCGCAAAATCGACATGCTCAGTAGGCACTTCAAATCCCCAATTAGAACCCCAATGCGCTGAAACGATGAGGAAATCTACTTTTGTTTTTGTTTCTTTGACAAGCTCGAAAAGCGTCTGAGCTCTTGGATCATCGAGTTGTACAGGAACATAGTGAATTCCCGCTTCTTCTGAAGCTTCCCAGGAAGGTTCGTTATCAGTAAAAGCAAGAAAACCTATTCTTAATCGTTGAATCTGGTCGATCGCTGGAAGTCGACTTTCTTCTAGGTTGACTCCTGCCCCACTATGCAGAATGCCAGCGGCATCAAGATGATCCAGCATTTCGCACAGGGCTTTTTTGCCAAAGTCAAGCACATGGTTATTAGCAAGAGAGACTACCCGAATGCCGGCATCTTTAAGCACTTCAATGTTTTTCACTGCTGATTTAAACCGAAACACTTTTGGCGGCAGCTCATAAAACTCCGTTTGATCAGTAAAAACACATTCTAGATTGCAGCCTTTCCAATCGGCGCATCGGAAAAGAGGAAGGAGATCACCCCATGGGTAAGAAGAATCCACTACTTCTAATAGCTCATCAACGAGCCTTCCAAGCATGACATCACCCACCAAAATTATCCTCATGCCCTTTTGCTCTGTAGGCGGTAGGGTTTCACACGATGAGGCCTCATGCAGTTCTTCTAGAAAGCCCCTCTTCCTTCTCTATTCTATGTTATTTTATCCCCACTTGTCTCCTAGCTAAGATATTGTGACATATTCCATGGAACTGATAAAGAAAGAATAGGGAAGAAAAATACAATGAGGATGAGGCTGTTAGAGATGCGTTTGCAGGAAACTTGAGCGGGAACAGAACCGATAGCCAGATTTTTATAGATTGATTGATGTTTTTTCGTTTTATTGTTTTGAACGGAATGATCCTCCTTTGATCTAACTAAAAAACCTTTGCTGTAGAATGAACTATTAAAAGAACGGCCATTAAAGAATTGCCAGAAGAGAAAAAGAATATTATATCACATTCACTATAGAGATAGTAGAGAATGAAATTTTATATTGTTGGTTTTTTTGTTGCTTTTTTAATTGGATTGACTGGAGTCGGAGGGGGAACAGTGACCGTACCTCTGCTTATCCTTATGGGGATAGAGCCTACCATAGCGATTGGAATTTCTCTTGGATTTTCTGCGTTGATTAAGATCCCAAGCTCCATGATTTACTTTTTTAAGGGGCATATTGATAAGAAAACATTAATTTATCTTTCCCTTGGTGGCATTCCCGGCGTTGTGCTTGGATCTTTGATCCTACGGAAAATTTATCAGCAGGATCATCTTAAATCCGTTATGCTTCTGCTCATTGGAGTTATTATTGTCATCTCTTCGCTCATTAACTTGTGGCATACGATAAAGGATTACAGACCAACGACAAACAAGTATACTCTATTACTGCCTGTATGTGCTTTTTTAATCGGTTTTGAAGTAGGCACTTTTTCTTCCGGAGCTGGTGCCCTTGGCACCCTACTGCTCTTAAGCTTGACGACCTTAAGTCCCAGTGATGTGGTGGGGACAGACATCGCTTTTGGACTTATTCTTTCCTTGATCGGAGGTGGTATCCATCTATTTCAAGGACTAAGCGACTCGAGTATCATCTTCAAAATGGTTATGGGAGGCATTTTTGGGGCTATCGGCGGGGCTTATGCCTGCATGATTTTCCCTAAAAAACCAGCACGCATCTTTCTCCTTATTTGGCTCATATTTATTGGGGTTATGCTCTTTTTTAGATCGCTTCGCTGACCGCTTGCTTCTTGTTCCTAGACCTATGTGGCATGCCTTCTGGGCTAAGAGCCCGTTTTTGCTCCCCTAACCTGTAGTAGCCTCTTTATTTAATTCTTCCCGAACGATACCCGTTTAGCTTGCCTGAATGCTCTGCTAGTCAAAAGTAAGGGCAGGTTAACAATTAAGTCTGAAGCCGCTTTCTTCAAAGCAGCAAGCAAAGGCCTCCAGCAAGATCTTCTGGATAAAGTTATGAACTAAGCTTTTTCCTATGCATCAGCTGCCAGATCATCGGGGTAAATATCAACTCAATGGCCAAAGGCATTTTCGATCCAGGGCATACGATCGTATTAGGTCTCGACATGAAGGAATCCTTCAGCATGGATAATAGGTAAGGGAAATCAATTCCTTTGGGGTTTCGAAATCGAATGACAAGCATGCTTTCATCCGGAGAAGGAATGTCACGAGCAATAAAAGGATTCGAAGTATCCACAATCGGTACTCTTTGAAAATTTACAGCCGTATGAGAAAACTGTGGACAGATATAGTTCACATAATCGGGCATTCTCCGCAATATCGTATGCACGACATCTTCATGCGCATAGCCTCTTTCTTTCTTATCCCGATGCAGTTTCTGTATCCACTCCAGATTGATAATGGGCACAATCCCAATGGGAAGATCCGTATATTGGACGATATTGACTTTATCGGTTACTAGGGCTCCATGCAATCCTTCATAGAAAAGCAAGTCCGTTCCCTCTGGAATCTCTTCCCATGGAGTAAAAGTACCTGGTTTTTGTCCATATGGTGCTGCTTCTTCTTCATTGTGTAAATACTTTCGGTATTTTCCTCTTCCCGTTTGGCCATACTCTCTAAAAAGAGCTTCTAGCTCTTCAAAGAGATTGGCCTCCGGTCCAAAATGGCTGAAATGGGGATTTCCCTTCTTTTCCATTTCTTCCATTTTGGCACGCATTTCCTGCCGGTCATACCTGTGAAAAGCATCGCCTTCAATGATAAAAGCATTAATCTTTTCCCTCCGGAAAATATGCTGAAAAGCCACTTTTACGGTAGAAGTACCTGCTCCTGAAGAGCCTGTAATGGAGATGATAGGGTGTTTAGAAGACATAGCTAATTACTATCCATTCTGGTTAATCGTTTCGAAAAAGAGATCTGGCAGAAAAAAGTGGAGAATCAAATTCGGTCGGTTTACCACTATCATAATCATCGTGATACTGGTTGAGCCGCTCGACCTCTTCTTTTGATCCAAGGATGACGGGGATCCTTTGATGTAGGCTTTGAGGCACAATGTCTAGAATACACTCTCTGCCTGTAGAGATCATTCCACCAGCTTGTTCGACAATGAAACCCATTGGATTGGCCTCATAGAGAAGACGGAGTCTGCCTGGCTTAGAAAGGTCTTTCGTATCCCTTGGATACATAAAAAGACCGCCGCGGATAAGGATTCTATAGACCTCGGCAACCATTGAAGCAATCCAACGCATGTTAAAATCCTTTCCTCTTGGACCAGTCTTTCCTTTAATACACTCCTCGACATATCTTTTAACGGGAGGCTCCCAGAATCTTTCATTCGAAGCATTGATGGCAAATTCCTTTGTCGATTCGGCAATACGCATGTTCGGATGCGTTAAAGTGAAAATGCCTACCTCTCGATCAAGGGTAAAGCCATGGACTCCGTTGCCAACCGTCAAAATCAGCATGACCGTTGGACCATAAAGGGTAAAGCCAGCTGCCACCTGCTCTCTACCCGGTCTTAGGAAATGATGCTCTTTCAACGGCTCATTGTCAGCTGGCCCCTTTAGAATAGAGAAAATAGAACCAACAGTTAAATTCAAATCCAAATTAGACGAACCATCTAGTGGGTCGAAAATAAGAAGATATTTTCCTTTTTTATGTTCAGGGGGAATAATATAGGGCTGTTCCATTTCTTCAGAAACCATCCCCTGTAGCTGATCTCCCTCCTCGCATATCTTTAAAAAAATGTCGTTGGCAATGACATCCAAAGGTTTCTGCTCTTCACCCTGGACATTGACCGATACATTGACTTCCATGGTATTGAGCCTGCCTCTAGAGACAGCCGCAGCCACATATTTGCAAGCACTTTCAATATCATTGATCAACGAAGCTAGTTCAGGATCAATAGCGCCTTCTTTCCGCCGTTCTAACAAAAATTTACTCAACGTGACTCTGTGATAACTCATAACCAATTTGCTTCGGTTTAAAATATTTGCCATTATGCTTAAAAAGAAATACCCCTTTTTTCAATAAAAAAGCACTGTCCTTTTTATTAATTTTCTCTCTTTAAAACGATCTGGCTAGAAAAAATTGAATAGCAACAAATTCTTCCTATTATCTCTTGTTATTACATATTGGCATGTTTTATGATCGTACCCAAAAGAGGAGGAATTTTTCTTAGATCAGAAAGGCAAAAAGATAAAACCTATATTTTTTAGCTGTAAAATTCGCTTCAAAGAGCTCTTTATATAGAGATAATGCAATAAAATCATTGAGCTAGGACCGGAACATGGCCAAAAAATTTGTTTTTATTTTTGCTTTTCTTTTCTTCTTCTGGTTAACGGACAGGGGGATTGGCCAAGGAGAATCGGCTCATGATTTTAAAGAGACCGAAAAAAGCACTCCCTCTGCCCCCGTTTTATCTCTCATCCCATCTGCCTCACCAATTGCGCAGGCGACTACCTCTACTAGTCAAGGGTCAGCTATCCAACCCCCTGCACCTAATAGCTCCATAGCTCCTCTAGAAGAGCAGATGGAGATGGCCTATAAGAAAAGCTCACCCATCCACTCTTCCCATACGTTTCATGGCAAAGGTGGCAAAGCGGTGTTCATTGCCGTATGGAAGAAGATCCTTGCCCATTATCCGGAGCTGAAGAAAAAGCATGCCAAACTCTCCGAAGCGATTGCCCAAAAGGCTCTTGCTGAATCAGGCTATTATCCACGGCTCTATGGGTGGGCTGATTCGCTTACTTCTGATAATCCAATCCTTGGTTTTATGATGCATTTAACCGAAAGAAATTTCACTGCTCAAGATTTTAACATCCACAATTTGAATCATCCAGGCACGGTTTCTAACCAAAATGCAGGGTTGCTTGCTATTTTTCCGATATTCGATGCCATGCAAACTATCGATTCAGTGAAAGCAGCGAAGGACGCTATAAAAGCCAGAGAAGAAGAAGAAAGATACACCCGGATGGAAGCCTCCCTGCTGTCCATCGATGCCTGGATTGGTCTTTTGTTTGCCGATGCCGAATTATTCAAAGCAATGTCGCAGCTCGAAGCCTCTAAAACAGACCTCAATGAAGCATTGCAACTGATGGAACAGGGACTAGTGCTTGGAGCAGACTTTTTCATGGGAAGATCCCTTGCAGCCTCCATTGAGCAGTCCAAAAATGGCTATTTGGCCAGAAAAAAAGTAGCGCTCGTTACCCTGAACACCTTGGCAGGTACGCCAGCGGAAGCAGAAATAGCGATTCCTAAAAATCTGCCTCGACCCAAAAAAATTTCAAAGCCCTTGAGTAGTTGGGTCCAGGAGGCCATCCTCTATAGAGGGGATCTTGCTGCCTTACGGCATCAAATCCAGGTGCAACGTACGGAAGTAAAACGTGAAAAAGATACTATTATGCCCAACGTTAACGGCTTTGCTTCGGGCATGCTTGATAGTGACAATTTTACAACCGGTGGCCGCAGCTACACGGTGGGGGTGTTAGGGACCATGGCCCTCTTCGATCCTTCTAGAGATCCAAAAATAAAAAGAGCCAAAGCCGAAGAAGAGCAGCTGATCCATGAAGAAAGCGTGTTAAAAGACAACATTCAAACCAAATTGGCTGAAGCCATAACCGATTTAGAAACAGCTTATAGGGATTCTGAAATCCTTTATCATTCGATGCAGGATGCCATTCAGGCCATTGTTATGACAAGAGACTTATATCGGGAGGGAAGGAAAACAATTGCCGATCTTATCCAAGCCCGCACCTATGGGTTACAAGTAGAAGTCAGTTATCTTGAAAGCGTTGCCCGGTACGAGTCCTCAAAAGCCAAGCTCTTTTTTCTTTCTGGCCAACTGGATGATTACCAAGTCCAAAACTTAGCGAACGAATTGGGAGGAGAAGACTAAAATGGCAGAAACGGAAATCGTTCATCATTCAGGGAATTGGGCGGGCCGATTTATTAAATTTTTTGCCCATTCGAAAATAACTCCCCTATTAATATTAGCTTCTATCCTTTTAGGAAGTTTTGCGCTCTATCAACTACCTAGAGAAGAAGAACCGCAAATCATCGTGCCTATTTTCGACGTTTTCGTTTCAATGCCTGGAGCCAGCCCTCAGGAAGTGGAAAAAAGAATTGTTACCAATGGAGAAAGGATATTTTGGCAAATTTCTGGCGTCGAATACGTCTATTCTACAGCGGCTCCTAACGGTGCCCTCTTCATCGTTAGGTTCAAGGTAGGCGAAGACATGGAAAAGAGTTTAATCAAACTCTATACCAAAATTTATTCTAACCTTGACTACCTACCTCCGGGTGCTTCTACTCCATTAATTAAAACAAGGTCTATAGATGACGTCCCTATCCTTGCTTTAACCTTCTATAGTCTCAAGCGTTCTCCTATTGAATTAAGAAAAATCGTAGCCAATCTTCGAGACAGCATCAATCATCTAGCCGATGTCTCCGAAACAACCATAATTGGAGGAAGGAAAAGACAATTTCAAATCTTTTTTGATCCTGATAAAATCGCTAAAAGACTGCTTTCTCCTCAGGAAATTTTCAATCTCGTCCTTCAAACCAACATTCGAATGCCTTCAGGGCACATCGAAACCGAACCGAAGCTCATCGATGTGGAACCAAATTCCTTTATTCTCACTAAAGAAGATTTAGAAAATCTCGTTGTGGGCGTTAACCAGGGACAAGTCGTTTATTTAAAAGATGTCGCTAACATTGTGGATGGGCCAGACCAAGAAGAAAAAGAGGTCAGTCTTGTGCCTGGTCCTGCTTGGGATGAAAAAGAGAAGCTTTCTGGAGAAGTTCCCGCAGTCACCCTTTCGCTAGCAAAAAGAAAGGGATCCAATGCTACCTTTCTGGCTAATAAAATCCTAAGCACGATCAAAGAACTACAAGGTAAAATTCTGCCTGAGGACGTCCATTTCGTCATAACAAGGAATTACGGAGAAACTGCAGCCGATAAATCCAACGAACTTCTCAAACACATGGGCATAGCCATTGTCGGAGTTAGTATCCTCATTTGGTTTGCCCTTGGGTTTAGAGCCGCACTGGTCGTCATCGTTGCTATTCCAACAACGCTTGCATTAACCTTATTAACCTTTCATTTATTCGGTTTTACGATTAATCGGGTCACCCTTTTTGCCCTTATTTTTACTATCGGAATCCTCGTCGATGATCCTATCGTCGGTATCGAAAATATCGTCCGTCATATCCACTTAGCTACTAACAGAGGCAAACAACTACTCGATATTGTCATCGGTGCTATGGAAGAAATAGTCAGCCCTCTTATTTTAGCCACCATGGCAGTGATCGCAGCCATTTTACCTATGGCCTTTGTTGGTGGACTAATGGGGCCTTATATGCGACCAATCCCCATAGGAGCAAGTGCCGCAATGATCTTCTCTATGCTGGTCTCTCTTTCAGTGACGCCATGGGCAGCGCACCTTTTGCTCAAAAATATAAAAGAAGCTAAAGACAAAGGAGAAGATCTGTTGACCCGTATCTACCGTAGTATCATGAGCCCACTTATATACAATGGCTTTATTCGCTTTCTTTTTCTTCTTTTACTTCTTGCGCTCCTTCTTGGCTCCGTCGCTCTTATTCCTTTAAAAGTCGTTCGGGCTAAAATGCTTCCTTTCGATAATAAAAACGAATTTCAGATTATTCTCAACATGCCCGAAGGAACTCCTGTAGAGAAGACAAGGGAAGTCCTCGAACAAATGGCCAAAGTTGTCTTGAAAATTAAAGAAGTCAAAAATGTAGAGATTCAGGCTGGGACCCATTCCCCGTATAATTTTAACGGTCTGGTCCGACATTATTTTCTGCGAGAAAACCCTTATCAAGGCGATCTCCAGGTCAACCTAGTCGATAAACACAAAAGAAAAAGGCAAAGTCATGACATAGCAGAAAGTATCCGCAAAGAAATTAATGCCATTGCCTGGAAAGAAAAGGCGCACGCTCAGGTTGCTGAAGTGCCTCCTGGTCCTCCTGTTTTGTCGACTCTGGTATTAGAAGTATATGGTCCAGACTTTAAAGAACGAAGGGCTTTAGCCCTCAAGCTAGAACAACTCTTTAGAGATACAGCCGGAATTATTGATATTGCCACTTATGAAGAAGCCGATCGACCTTTAGAAAAGCTAGATATAGACATCGTGAAATCTTCGCTCAACGGTATTTCTTCAGAATTAATTGCTCAGTCCATTACGACTGCACTGCATGGCTCCAGTCCCGGATTAGCTCACTTACAGGACGAACCCGAACCAGTCGATATCATTGTCCGATTGCCGAAAGAAGACCGATCCACAGACCATCCTTTCCTTTCCATTTCCCTGCTTTCTAGGTTCATGCGCCTGATCCCAATCGACCATTTAGTCACCAAAGTAATGGGCTATCAAAACCTTTCTATCTACCACAAAAACCTGATGCCTGTTTGTTATGTCCTTGCTGACGTCACCAACGAAGTAGGCAGCCCGGTTTATGCAATCATCGATTTTCAAAAGAAGCTAGAAAAAATTACGGGACCGGATGGGAAACCTTTAGAAATTCTTTTTACCCATCAACCTATTAATCCCCTTTCTTGGGGAGTAAAATGGGATGGGGAATGGCAGGTAACCTATGAAGTATTTAGAGACCTTGGCACTGCTTTCGCTATTGTTTTAGTCCTCATTTTCATTCTGGTTGTGGGTTGGTTTCAGTCTTTTAAAACACCTTGGGCGGTTATGCTGCCTATTCCCCTCTCTCTTGTTGGCATCCTGCCTGCTCATTGGCTTACCGGCATGTTTTTTACTGCTACCTCGATGATTGGTATGATTGCGGGGGCTGGAATCGTCGTGAGAAACGCCATTATCCTTGTTGACTTTATAGAACTGCGGCTGGCTCACGGTGATAAGCTAGAAGAAGCAGTCATCGAAGCGGGAGCAGTGCGTTTTAGACCCATGCTTTTAACCGCTTCTTCCGTGATCGTTGGTAGCTCGGTCATCCTGTTTGATCCCATATTCCAAGGAATGGCTTTATCTTTGATGGCTGGTGAAATCGCTTCCACCCTACTCTCTAGAACAGCTGTCCCGGTATTCTATTACCTCATCATGAAAAAGCACAAAGGCGGAGAAAAAGAAAAGCCTCTGCCCAGACCGGTCGAAGCTAAAGTCTAACCAAAGCGTCATCGAATCTGTTAGTTCATGTAATATCCAGTTGCATTTTCTTTAGATCCTAGCTATTGTTTTTATGAAAGGAGGCTACAATGAGTGTCGAAAGAAAAGTTAGAGCCTTAGCTGGAAGTCTTGTGATTATCAGTCTATTGCTTTCTTTAGTGAGCAAGTGGTGGCTTCTGCTTACTGCTTTTGTTGGCTTGAATTTGTTTCAATCAGCTTTTAGCGGATTTTGCCCCGCAGAAATGGTCTTGAAGAAACTCGAAGAAAAGAAGGCTACCACTTCTCATAAAGAAGCACATTCTTAAAAAGAAAAGCCATGACATTTTCCCTTTTCTAAGGGAAAGTGTCATGAGTTTTATTCGAATTCGTAGTAGAGAAGATAGGGGAATGGAGGGCGCAGGTCTTTTTCCTTTTCATTCGTAAAGGAGCTTTCCCTATTTGTTGCTTGGCTATTGAATCCTTTTCTTATCAATAACTAAACTACCAAAACTATTTCAGGTCTACTTTCTTGAGTTCTTATAGCCATTTTCAACTTTCCCTGATTTACTGAATCCTTCTGCATCAATAAGTAATGATGCTTTTTTTAAAAAGCAAAAGCTTCTAGTAGGCTTTTGCAAAAAGGACGCGTCCCTTGCTTGGACGCCCTGAAAACGGACAGATTCCTGGAGTGTTCTGGGGATCCCAAGGAATACATCGAATGGTAATTTTAAGATCTTCCTTGAGCTTTTCTTCTGTTTCCCTTGATCCATCCCAATGCGCATAAGCAAATCCACCGGATAGCTCGTTTCCCTTGGAATCTTTAGAAGCAAAAAATTCATAAAATTCTTCTTTGGTGTCTATGAGCCTAGTATTTTGCTTAAGAAAATTCTCAGCTCTAGAATAAATTGCCTTTTGAATTTCAGAAAGCAGTTGAGGCAGCTTTTCCAGAAACACATGGGCTGGGAGCTGCTCCTTTTCTTTTACCCCTTTATCCCTTCTTTTTACAGTAATTAACCCAGAGGAGACTTCCTGGGAACCTATTTCTATTCGTAGGGGCACTCCTTTCTTAATCCACTCCCAGGATTTTACCCCACCGCCAATCTCTCTTTTGTCTATTTCGACTCTTATGGGTTCAGCAGCAAAACTCAATTTTTTTATTTCCTCTGCAAGGAAGTTAACAACATCCAAAACCTTTGTCTTTTCCTCTTCTTTTTTAAACAGTGGCAGAATAATCACTTGAATGGGAGAAACAGTTGGTGGGAGCACCAACCCATTATCGTCTCCATGCGCCATAATCAATGTCCCAATGAGCCTAGTGCTTACTCCCCAGCTTGACGTCCAGGCAAACTCCATTTTCCCCTGACTATCAAGAAACCGAATGTTGTTAGCTTTCGAAAAGTTTTGCCCAAGAAAATGGGAAGTGCCGACTTGTACCGCCTTTCTGTCTTGTACTAAAGCTTCTAGAGTAAAAGTATTGTCAGCTCCAGGAAATCTTTCACTTTCTGGTTTCTCTCCTGTGATCACAGGTAAAGCTAAAAAAGCTCGCATAAACTCTTCATAGAGCTTCAGAATAAAAAGGGCTTCTTCTTTTGCTTCTTCTTTAGTCGCATGCGCCGTATGTCCTTCTTGCCAAAGAAATTCAGTGGTTCTTAAAAAAAGCCTCGGCCGCATCTCCCACCGAACCACATTAGCCCATTGGTTGATTAGTAAGGGAAGATCCCGGTAGGATTGAATCCATCTTGAAAAGGCAGCCCCTATAATAGTCTCTGAAGTCGGCCTAATGACCAATGGCTCCGTCAGGGGGAAGCAGGATGAAGTTTGCCATCTGGGCCTTTCTCTAACCGGTGATGGGTCACTACAGCGCATTCTTTTGCAAAGCCTTCTACATGTTCAGCTTCTCTTTGAAGGTATTCCAGTGGAATAAAAAGAGGGAAATACACATTTTTATGACCCGTCGCTTTGATCCGCTGATCTAACTCTTTTTGAATTCTCTCCCATAAGGCATAACCCCATGGTTTTATAATCATGCATCCACGCACTTCAGAATTTTCTGCAAGCTCAGCTGCCGTAACAACCTGTTGGTACCACTCAGGAAAATCCTCGTTTCGCGTAGGAGAAATGGCAAACTCTTTTCTTAAATTCATCTTTGATCTATGTTATTTGTTTTTCAATAGCTTTCTATTATCCACCCCAGCTTCCTTTAGCAAAGGGAAAGATGGAATCAAAAGATGAAGGAAACTTATGCGAAAGCAAAGGAAGGATCAAGAATAGGATAGTAAATTTTTCCTACTTGCATCTGCGCCCTTTATTCTTTACTTCATAGAAAATGGAAAAGCCATCGATCGATATTCAGTATGTTGCTGACCTAGCAAGAATATCGCTTAATGAGGAAGAAAAGAAAATGTTTGGCGAGCAATTTGCTTCCATTCTGAGCTATATTGAAAAGCTCAAAGAGGTAAAAATTGACGATGTGGTATTGAAAGGAGAAGAAGAAGGTTTTAAAAATAATCTTCGAGAGGATCTTCCTCAAGAAGGATTAGCCATAGAGGATGTCTTACGCAATGCTCCGCATCATGCGAATAACCTTTTTATTGTACCTAAGATAATCGAGTGAACTTATTCGAATACACAATCTCAGAACTCCGCAGGCTGCTTCGTCGCAAAGAACTCAGTCCAACCGAAGTCACCGAAGCGCTATTCTCAAGAATAGCTGAGGTGGAACCTAAGATCAATGCCTACAATTATCTAAACCATGAAAGAGCCATTGAAAGAGCAAAAACCGTCCACGTCGATCTCCCATTAGGTGGCATTCCTATTGCCATCAAAGATAATATCAACGTAAGAGCTGAACCCTGCCGGTGTGCCTCTAAAATTTTGGAAGGCTACCTTGCGCCTTATAATGCAACCGTCATCGAGAAACTCACAAAAGCGGGTGCTATCCTAGTGGGCAGAACGAACATGGACGAATTTGCCATGGGCTCTTCCACTGAAAATTCTGCTACGGGGCTAACCAAAAATCCTTGGGATTTGCAAAGGGTGCCTGGAGGTAGCAGTGGCGGTTCTGCAGCAGCCGTAGCTTCGCACGAAGCTTTTTGTGCCCTAGGAAGTGACACGGGAGGATCGATACGTCAACCCGCCTCTTTTTGCGGCTGCGTGGGACTAAAACCCACCTATGGCCGAGTCTCACGCTATGGGCTAACTGCCTTTGCTTCTAGTTTAGACCAGATTGGCCCCTTAACCAAAACGGTCGAAGACGCAGCTCTTTTACTAGAAGTAATCTCAGGCTTTGATCCGAATGATAACACTTCAGAAAAGATGCCGGTACCTCGTTTTTCTGAGCTCCTAGAGACACTCTCTCTTAAAAATATGGTTTTAGGGGTCCCTAAAGAATACTTTATTGAAGGCATAGATGGGGAAGTTCGAGAGGCTATCAATAAAGCCATCGCGCATTTTGAATCTCTTGGGGCAAAAATCGAAGAAGTTTCCCTGCCACACACACCGTATGCCGTAGCTACTTATTATATTCTGGCTACTGCTGAAGCCTCCGCTAATCTTGCGAGATTCGATGGCATCCGTTACGGGAGACGAGCAAAGCACTATGAAGACCTTCTTGATTACTATGGGAAAACACGAGATGAGGGGTTTGGCTCGGAAGTCAAAAGAAGAATTTTGCTTGGAACCTACGTGCTAAGCTCTGGCTATTACGATGCGTATTATCTGCGTGCCCTAAAAGTCAAAGAAAAGATCAAGCAGGACTTTTCGTCTGTTTTCAAAAAATGCCAAGCCCTTTTAACGCCTACCTCTCCTTTTTGTGCTTTTCGAATCGGAGAAAAATCTAACGATCCTTTGCAAATGTATCTAGCTGATATATTTACTATTGCTGTGAATCTGGCTGGGATCTGTGGACTTTCCATTCCCTGTGGTCAATCCACAGAGGGGCTACCGATTGGATTGCAAATCATTGGCCCAGCTTGGAAAGAGGAAGTTATTCTTGCCATTGGCCATCTGTATCAAAAATCTACTGGATGGAAGCCACCCATCCCGCCCTTGGGGAAAAACGTAATTGAATGAATACTCTATAGAAAGCATTTTATTTTCAAACGAATCGAAGAAAAAACTATTACGTTATGGAATACGAAGCAATCATCGGACTTGAAGTCCACGTCCAGTTAAAAACGCAGACAAAACTTTTTTGTGGCTGCCCCATAGAATATGGAGCCTTACCCAACAGCCGAGTTTGTCCTATCTGCTTGGGACTGCCCGGTGCCCTCCCTTCTCCGAATAAGCAAGCCATCATTCTTACGATCCAAACTGGGCTTATGCTTGGATCCGAAATCGCTTCCAGAGGGAAATTCGACAGAAAAAATTACTTTTATCCCGACATGCCCAAAAATTATCAGATTTCGCAATATGATCAGCCTTTATGTAAGGGTGGAGCTGTCCAGTTATATCCACTTGCTTTTCCTAAAGACGCACAAAAAGATCCCCAGGCTCAGTCCCGGAAAAAAATCAGGCTGGTAAGGATTCATCTTGAGGAAGACGTTGGAAAATCTTTCCATTTTGAAGACTATAGCGGCATTGATTTTAACCGAGCAGGAACCCCATTGATGGAAATCGTATCGGAAGCGGATATAAGAAGCCCTGAAGAAGCTTTCGCCTATCTAACAGCCCTTCGCCAAATATTGAGATACGGGAACGTGAGCGACTGTGATATGGAAAAAGGCCAGCTTCGCTGCGACGTGAACGTCAGCGTCAAGCCAATCGGAGAGGAAAAATGGGGAACCAAATGCGAGATCAAAAATCTCAATAGCATCAGTGCGGTTCGAAAGGCTTTAAAGTATGAAATCCAAAGACAAATCCATACCTTACAACTCGGGGGCGAAATATCACAGGAAACTCTGCGTTGGGATGATCTGAAAGGGCAAACCTTCCCTATGCGAACTAAAGAATATGCCCATGATTATAGATATTTTCCAGATCCAGATCTGTTGACTATACTGACTGAAGGAGAACTCATCGAGGAAGCTCAAAAACGAATCCCTGAATTACCAGAAGAAAAAAAACAAAGGCTTTCTCAAAGCTATGGCCTCACAGAGTATCAAGCCAGTGTATTGGCGGCGGATCCTCAGCTAGCTGACTATTTCGAAAAAGCAGCTGCTCAATCCGCAAATAAAGTCTCAGTAGCCAATTTTCTAATTAACGATTATCTAGCTGTAGCCTCAGAATCAGAAACAACTATTCCCATTCCACCGGAATATTTTTCGGAGCTATCCAACCTCGTCGATCAAGGCAAGCTTCACATGAAGCAAGCTAAAGAAATTGTTAAACTAATGGTTACTGAAAAGAAAAGCCCGACCCTTATCGTTCAGGAAAAAGGGTTAGGTCAAATCACCAGTCTGGATACCCTCGATGCGATCTGCCAAGAGGCCATCGAAGCAAATCCTAAAAGTGTAGCTGATTACCGCTCTGGGAAAACCGCAGCCATTAATGCCATCAAAGGCTACGTCATGAAAAAGACAAAAGGACAAGCCAATCCGCAAATTGTCCATGAGCTTTTGGAAAAGAAATTAAACGCATTAGGCTGATTGCTTAGATTAAGATTGGGTTTTTGAAAAAGATTAAGAAGATGTGTCCCTTAGCCTAACCGCGCTTTTCCTGATTCTAATTCAGAGATGACGGCAGCAAGTAACCATCCTTTTTTTTCTAATAAGGCAATAGCGGTCGATTCGTCCAATCCATAAAGATGCATTAGAATGCGGAGCGAACGATACCGCAATTTCATGCTTTTAGGTTGCAGATTGATCATCAAATTATCTTTAACCTTGCCGGTACGGATCATGGCAATCGTGCTTAACATATTCAAGACGATTTTCGTGGCTGTCCCCGCCTTCAGTCTGGTGGATCCAGCAATAATCTCAGGTCCCGTTGGCAGATCGATCGCTAAGTCAGCGAAAGGACAAGGCGGCCGAGAGGGATTGCAGCTTAATAGTAAGGTTTTAGCCCCAATTGTTTTAGCAGCTTGTAGTGCAGAAAGGACAAAAGGGGTCCTCCCACTGGCCGTTATCCCACAAACCATGTCCTTACTGCTAACCCCACGGTTCAAAACGCTCTTAAAACCCTCCGTACTACTGTCTTCTATGCCTTCCATACTGCGCCAAAGGGCATCGGCCCCACCAGCCATGATCGCTTGGACCAGTTCAGGGGAAACGTTGAATGTCGGGGGCATTTCGCTAGCATCCAAGGCGCCCAGTCTGCCGCTTGTTCCTGCACCCACATAAAAGAGCCGGCCTCCTTTTTCTAGTATCGAGCTGGTGGCGGCTGCAGCCTCAGCAATCTCGCGGCGGCATTTTTCCAAAGCCTGCTGGACAAAGGTCTCTTCAGATATAAACAGATCCACAAGTTCTGGAATCGATTTTTTCTCCAAAGCAGCAGAACGAGGATTTCTTTCTTCGGTCATAGACCGGTCTAAGGCTTCTCGCTGCGTTTTATCCGGAAGAACATTTTCCATACTCCTTTGGTAAACAGGAGCAGCGTACCCCAGGAGGCGTATGGCTCCCAAAGGTCCAGGAGTCGTGCATACGAAACACTCCGAAAAAGAAAGCAATTTTTTCAGTTGGCTTTGGAAAAGAGTAGTATAAAAAGAAGAATTTTCAAAAAGCCCTCCTACCAGAGCGATCCTTGGATTGTTTAAGCCCAACCTTCTGGCAACTATCTGCACCCTTAAGCCAAGCATAGAGGCTTCTCTATTAACTATTTCAAAGGAGCTCTCCTCTCCATTTTCTGCCATGCTCAGCACAATGGGAGCAAAAGAGGCTATAAAATCCTTTTTTCCAAAAGAAGGCAACACATAGGAAAGGAAATCATCCAGATCATTCCTACAACTATGCCTAAGGAAAGCCTGCCCCAGAGCTGAAACGTTTTTAGTAAGATCATACTCTAAATAGATTCTTTCTAGTCCTTCCCTTCCTATTCTATAACCACTTCCTGGATCCCCAAGCTGTCCCCAGCCTCCAGCCTTTTCCCATATCCCAGCCTTATAGCCGATAACATTGGAGCCCGTTCCAGCGATTACTAATATCCCTTCTTGCCCCGGTTCAAAAGCTCTCGCATAGGCTGTACGGGTATCTTCAGCGACTATGACTTTTATGGACTCAGGCCAAACCGATCTAATACTTTCCTCGAGGATTTGTTTTTCTTTTTCCGAATGGCAGCCAGCAAATCCAGCACCTATTTGCTCAATCTCGACTCGAGCTTTTTCTTTTATGGATTGGAAAAGAGAAACCAACTCTCTTGTCGTCAATAGATGTACATTGCCCACTCCCTCGCTTCCCTTGGCTACAATTTCTCCTTGCTCCTCCAGGACCATCCATCGAGTATGGGTGCCTCCACCCTCTATGCCTAACAATCTGCCCATTCTTTCTATTTTATATTGAATGGCTTCTATACTGACAATCTTTTATAGAATAGAGGAGCCCAAAAGAAGGCTTAGCGAGCAGCAGTCCCTCTTCTCTAGAAATATCTTAAATAAAAAAAAGAGAGAAAAGTTGATCGAAAAGACTTTACCGTTTAATTTTTCGATTGAAGTGAAGAAAAACAAGCCTTCTGCTTTAGACCCTTCTCTGTCGTTAAGTGAAATCAAGAAAAGACATGATGAACTGGTCAAACTCATCCAAAAATACGATCATGCCTACTACGTGGAAGCACGTCCCCTGATTTCTGATCAAGAATACGACAATCTCTATCACGAACTAGAAACCATAGAAAGACTTCATCCAGAACTCATCACTCCTGATTCTCCCACCCAAAGAATAGGAGAAAGCCCTTTAAGTGGCTTCGCGCAAGTCTCCCATCAAGTTCCCATGCTCAGTCTTGAGAACACGTACTCAAAAGAAGAACTTTTTGCCTTTTTAGAAAGGATACGCCGAGGTCTTCCAGGGAAAAAAATCAGCTTTACTGTAGAACCAAAGGTCGATGGTGTCTCCATTAGCGTAATTTATAAATATGGATTATTTAGCCTTGGAGCAACCCGAGGGAATGGGACAGTGGGGGATGATATTACCCAAAACCTAAAGACCATCCGTAGCCTTCCCTTAAGGCTTGACATGGAGGATCCTCCAGAACTTCTAGAAATTCGTGGAGAAGCTTACATGTCTCCAAAGGATTTTGAAAGACTCAATGCGGAAAGAGAGAAGGAAGGCAAGCCCCTTTTTGCTAATCCCAGAAATGCTACCGCTGGATCCCTTAAACAACTGGATCCACGGGT
Source organism: Methylacidiphilum kamchatkense Kam1 (assembly GCF_007475525.1). Taxonomy (NCBI): domain Bacteria; kingdom Pseudomonadati; phylum Verrucomicrobiota; class Methylacidiphilae; order Methylacidiphilales; family Methylacidiphilaceae; genus Methylacidiphilum (ex Ratnadevi et al. 2023); species Methylacidiphilum kamchatkense. Next base: position 1,735,509 of record NZ_CP037899.1, read on the forward strand.
AGTGGCTCAGAGACCGCTTGCGGTGGTTTTCTATGGAGCAGGCCAACTAAAGGGGTTTGAATGTAAAACGCAAGTGGAATGGCTCCAGTTCCTAAAGAAAATCGGCATTCCTATTCCCGTTCGTTTTTGGCACTGTAAAGACGAAAACGAAGTCTTCGAAGCCACCTGTGCTCTACAGGATATCCGAAACGATCTTCCGTATCCAACCGATGGAGCAGCCATTAAAGTAAACGAATGGGAGTACTATCCTATTCTTGGATACACAGCAAAAGCCCCTCGATGGGCCTTCGCGTATAAGTATGGGGCAGAAAGGGCAAGAACCCGATTGAATCAGGTTATTTTTCAAGTGGGAAGAAGTGGCATTATCACCCCAGTGGCTGAAATGGAACCGGTTTTTCTTTCCGGAACAACCGTCAGCCGTGCCACACTTCACAATTTTGACCAGATAAAAAGACTCGATGTAAAGATTGGGGATTACGTGTTTGTGGAAAAAGCAGGAGAAGTCATTCCAGAGGTCGTTGGCGTGGACACGACTCAAAGGACCGGCAAAGAAAAGGAGATTGTCCCCCCTGAATATTGTCCTAGCTGTGGCGAAAAACTTTTCTGGGAAGGCATCTTTTTGCGTTGTGGTAACGAAAATTGCCCGGCTCAGCTAAAGGAAAGAATCCTCCATTTTGCCCAGCGCAACGCCCTTGACATTCAGGGGTTAGGAGAATCTCTTGTCGATCAACTGGTTGATAAAGGCTTAGTCAAAGACATCGCTGACCTCTATGATCTTGATGAAAAGACTTTAGTCAGTTTAGAGAGAATGGGGAAAAAATCAGCACAAAATTTACTGCGGTCCCTAGAAGAAAGCAAGAAAAGGGATCTTTCCAGATTGATATTCGGACTAGGAATAACACACATTGGCCAAAAAGCTTCTGAAGAACTTGCGCGGTATTTTGGGTCAATGGACCGGCTTGCTAATGCTTCTGAAGAAGAACTGCTAGCCATTCCTTTTATCGGAGAGATTATGGCTAAATCGATCGTTTCTTATTTCAGTAAACCCAAAAATAGGGAGCGATTGGAAAAATTCCGAAAACTAGGCTTCAATTTCCATTCCTTACACGCTGGATCTGCTTCTGGGCCTCTCAATGGTAAAACCTTTGTCATCACTGGAACGCTTTCTGAACCTAGAGAATCTATCATAGAGAAAATAAACTCAAAGGGTGGGAGGGTCAGCAATACGGTTTCAAGAAAAACCAATTATCTTGTTGTAGGAGCAAATCCTGGATCCAAATTGCACGAGGCAAAAAAATTAGGCATTCCCATTTTAAGCGAACAGGAACTATTCAATCTCCTAAAAGAAAATTGAATAGTCAAAATGAAAAGATGACAATGATATTCTTTGATTCTTATTTTGATTGGACCAAAAAATTCAACCGAAGATGGAGGCTTGTCCCTCTTTTTTTCTTTCTACTTTTCCTCCTTCTTTTTTTCTTTTCTTCGGCTCCTCTTTTTTCTCAAGACGATCAGAATGCAGAGACTCCAACGATTGCAAAAAAACTGGAAGGTGAAGAAGAAAGGAAAAAGCTGCTAAGAGCAGCCGATATCCTCGATCAATTAGAGCAAAATGTTGAAGCAAATTCCTTCAATATCCAAGCCATTAAAGAGGAAATACGGAAATTAAAAGAGCAAGTCAACTCTTTGGAAAAGGATATTGAAAAAATAAAAATTGCTACATCAAAAGAGCGTTTATCCCCTTCCAATCCTAAAAAAAACAATGCGATAGGCTCAGAAAAGACCCATAGAGGGGCAACGACTCAACTGGTAGAAAAAGGATACTATTATGTGGTGAAAAAAAATGACACGCTCGAGAGCATTGCCGATGCCTATCGGAAAAGTGGGGTGAATGTAACAGTAGAGGATATACGTAAATCCAATAATCTCTCCTCTCACTCTCCGCTTGAAGTTGGAAGCAAACTGTTCATTCCCAAAAAAGAAACAAAACCAGTCCAATCCGCCACTCCCTCTTCCCCCACTCCCAAAGAGGGGACCACTATCGAATAAATCTAGTCTGCTTGCAAAAAATGTCGCTTAGACAAGGCAAAGCATTTCACCTATGACTTTAAAATGCCGGGAAGAGATCCTCTCATATCGTCTTTTGAATCCATTTAGAGGCTTTACGAACGGCTTTTTTCCAATAACGAAGCTCCTTTTGTCTTTCCAAAGAAGATAGGGTCGGTACCCATTCTTTCTTTTTTTTCCACCATTGGCCTAGTTGCTCAAAATCATTAAACAGGCCTCCAGCTAAGCCGGTGATAAATGCCGCTCCCATTGCCGTTGTTTCACTATTTTCAGGAGCTAAAATTTTTCTATTCAATATATCCGCTTGGAACTGCATAAACCGTTCATTTTTTACCATACCCCCATCTACTTTCAGTTCCTGCATCTTCCTGCCGCATGCCTTTTGCATCCCCTCAAAAAGGTCTCTCACTTGAAAAGCGGTTGCCTCTAAGACTGCGCGAGCTAAATGACAGGCTTGAGTCTTTAAAGTCAAACCGAAAAAAGCGGCTCTAGCAAACGGATCCCAATAGGGAGCAAACAGTCCACAAAAAGCAGGAACAAAGTATATGCCCCCATTATCAGAGGCTTGCGAAGCCAAAATTTCTAGTTCCTGATCATCTTTCAACTTCAACAGCTGCTTCAACCAATGCACAGCTGAACCAGCAGAGGCGCTACTGCCCTCTAATGCATAACTTATGTGTCCATTGCGTAACTGGTAGCCGATTGTTGTGAGGAACCCAGAATCAGAGAAAATAGGGCGATTAGCCGTATTCACAAGCAAAAATGCTCCTGTACCATAAGTGCACTTCCCCTCTCCAAACCGCAGACAATTTTGTCCGATCAGGGCTGCTTGCTGATCTCCAATAAGCCCCGCTAGGGTGATTCCTTTCAATGCACCTACTTTGCCCTCAGATAAGATTGCATCGTTGGGAACGACTTCAGGCATCAATACAGAAGGTATAGTTAATTCTTCAAGGATTTCTTGATCCCACTGCATCGTATGGATATTAAACAGCAAGGTTCGAGAGGCATTGGTGACATCAGTCAGGTGTTTACCGCCATGAGGACCACCGGAGAATTTCCAAAGTAAAAATGAATCGATGGTACCAAAGAGCAGATCTCCAGAAGAAGCTTTTTTTCTTGCTTCTGGGATGTGCTCCAGAAGCCATAAAAGTTTCATTCCACTGAAATAAGTTGCCAGTGGGAGACCCGTTTTCCTATGGTAGCGGTAGAGGCCGGCAGGGGTTTTAGAAAATTCATTCACAAGATTTGCCGTCCGGCTGTCTTGCCAACTAATGGCATTGGCAAGGGGAGTCCCAGTTTTTTTTTCCCAAAGAACCGTTGTTTCTCTTTGATTGGTAATGCCTAGGGCCACGAGATCTGACTGGCAAAAAGATTTTGCCGCATATGCTTCTTCCACTAAGCTCAGCGTATTATGATAGATCTCAAGGGCATCCTGTTCGACCCATCCCTCCTTTGGACAATACCAGCGATGTTCTTTAAAAGAAGAAAAAACAATGTGGCCATGCGGATCGAAAAGAAAAAATTTAGTCCCTGAAGTCCCTTGATCAATCACTCCGATGAGTTTTCTCATGACGTGCCGGCGTTATTTTAAAAGCAGGGAGAAAGAAAAGCCGTAACCTTACTACCCCAAAGCAGGAATATTTATGCCAAATCTACAGAGATCATGCGTCTTTTTATCAAATTTTCTCCAATTATCCGAATTCCTTTAAGAGTTAGTAAATGATCAATCTGATCAATCATGTTCAACCGACCGCAAATAAGATGCGCTTGTCCACCGGTTGCGATCACAGGAATTTTTATCGGGCATCCAAGCTCCTCTTTGATTTTTTCAATAAGATACAGCACCATGCCTCGATAGCCGAAGACAGCCCCCACCCGCATCGCCTCCTCTGTCGATTGGGCAATAGCCCTTAAGGGCTCTTTCAATTCTACAACCGGCAATAGAGCTGTCTTTTCATGAAGATAGGATCGCATCAAATTCAAGCCAGGAGCTATAACCCCTCCGCAATAAGCCCCATTGTGATTGACAATATCAAAAGTCGTTGCCGTACCAAAATCGATGGCCACTGCTGGATAGCCGTAGAATGAAGCTAAGGCAATGGCATTAGCCAGTCTGTCCGCTCCAATTTCTTTTGGGTTTGGATAATCGATTGTAATGCCTAAGGGCAAAGATGGATCGATGGGATAGATTCTATCCAAAAAGACATTTTCAAAATACACATTGACTTTGGGGACTACGCTACACAGGATGCAGTGTTGCGTTGGAAAATTTTGAGCAATTTCTCTAAGGAGACTATAACTAAGTTGCGCCGTGGGTATTCTTCTCAGCAGGCTAATTTCAGCGTTTTGGCACAATGCAATTTTGGTTACACTATTGCCGACATCCGCAAGGATCATAGAAAGGCGCTTTTCAACTGATAAAAAATAGCCTCTTTAGCCTATTTGTTTGACCTAGGGACTACTACAAAATGAGTAATTCCCTTCGACCAAACGCGCAGGAGTACATTGCCAGAGGTTCCTTTGACAGCCTGCAAGGCTTCTTGCACTGTCCGCACCGGCCGATGCTGTACTTCTAAGATGACATCTCCAGGCTGCAGCGAATTTCTCCCAGGTCTGGCAGCCGGAGATTCTGGATCTACCGATACAATAACGACTCCCTGGACATCAGGCGGAATTTCAAATTGCTGTCGAATCATTCTATTTAAATCTGCGATCTCTACCCCTGGTAAAAATGTTGAATTTTCTTCTTGTTGTTTGGGAGCGTTTGCAGAAACATCTTCTGGAGTTCTTTCTTTGAGTACGGCTTGTATAATCTTCTCTTTGCCATCCCGCCAAATTTTCAAGGTAGCCTTAGTTCCTGGAGGGGTTTGGGATACAGCCAATCTCAAGGATCTTGGATCGGTGACTTTTTGTCCATTATATTCTAGAATCACATCTCCAGCCTTCATTCCCGCTTGATCGGCAGGAGTCCCCGGACTGACCTGCTCTACCAATGCTCCCGTTGCTTCTGGTAATTTAAAAGCTTGAGCAAGATCAGGAGTTACTTCCGAGATCGTCACCCCAAGAAATCCTCGAATCACTCGACCATTCTTTAAAATCTGATCCATTACGTATCGGGCCATGTTCGAAGGAACAGCAAAACCAATTCCCAAGTTCCCAACGCGGCCTGGACTAACAATAGCCGTATTGATCCCCACAAGCCTTCCTTGAATATCTACCAAAGCTCCACCAGAATTCCCTGGGTTGATGGCAGCATCGGTTTGAATAAAATCTTCGTATTCTTCAATCCCAATGTCTTTCCTGCCTTTCCCGCTCACAATCCCCATGGTAACCGTTTGAGTTAGTGCAAAAGGATTGCCAATTGCCAGGACAATATCCCCCACTTCCACCAAATCACTGTCGGTAAACACAATGGAGGGCAAACCGGAAGCTTCTATTTTTACCAGAGCAATATCAGTCAAAGGATCCTTTCCAATGATCTTGCCAGCAAATTCTTTTTTCTGCTCCCCAACTAAAACCTTTATTTCTTCAGCCACATCCACTACATGATTATTAGTAACGATATAGCCCTCTGGAGAAACAATCACCCCAGAACCCAAGCCCGTTTGTTTTCTTGGCTTTGGCATAGGGAAAATTCTTGGATTATTTTGATCTTCCCCGCCATCAGGAGGACCAAAAAACCTTCTGAAAAATGGATCATTAAAAAAGGGGAATATCCATCCCTCAGGAGCTTTGACTTTTTGTGTGGTGAAAATCTCCACAACACTCGGCGCCACTTTTTTCACAATGGGAGCAAAGCTTGAAATTAAGCCTGCATTTTGCCTTTGAATAGGTGTATTATCCGTCTGGAGTTGAAAAGGGATTGGTTTTGTTTCCTTATTCTGAGAAAACCAATTCAAGGATTTAGCCGAATCGCTCAGAAAGAAAACAAACACAAAGCTAAAAAGGAAAATAAAAAAAGGATGAAATTTCTTGGACTGATTCATAATGCGGTAGGATGATTATTGAAAATACACTTTTTTATTCGATATCGTTCTTATTTTTCAATTTTGCATTAACAAAAAAAGAGGCAAAACAAGATATGATCTCTTTTTATTGCTAATACTTTTACTATGTATATATATTTATAAAAATAATTAATAAATCAAATTTTAAAGATTTCTTGTCAAAACAACTTGAAAGCATAGAATAGTGTACAATTGACTAAAAAGAAAAGAAAAAACTTTTTTTGTCTACCACTATGAGCAAGCAATGGAATAAAATAGAAAAAGGAAAAGAAGGAAACGGTATTATAAGCGAAAAAAGGAGAAAATGAGGTTATTAAATCCTCAACTTTCTGGAAAAGTTTGAATGGCTAACACTTCACGGAATTCTCTTCCCCTATTGGTAATCGATGGTTATAACGTAATTCATGCATGGAATGATCTTAAGGTTGCTCAAAGGCAAAGCTTAAGAAAAGCTAGAGAGCTCCTGATCGAAAGGCTTTCTATTCTGCATTATTTAGAGATTTATCAAGTGGTCCTTGTTTTTGATGGAAAAAGTCCCGAACCGGTAGCTATTCCTCCCGTTTCAGATGATTTTATCGTTGTTTTCTCTCCCAAGGGCATGAGTGCAGATGGGCTTATTGAAAAATACGTGAATGAATCGGTGGCTCGTAGGCAAGTAACGGTTGTGACGAGTGATCTTGAAGAAAAACGACAAGTCGAATCTATGGGAGCTTTCTGTATGAGTCCAGAATGGCTTCAACAGGAAATAGCATATCGGCAAGAAGATTTCAAGATACTCTTAGAAAAGGTCCACCATAATAGCCGACTCTAAAAGCAAATGGCTTATATTTTTTTGTAAACGGTTGATCTCATTTTCTCGTTAATACATAGAACAAAGAAACAAATGATGAGACGGGTACTTTCTGGAATTCAACCCTCGGGGTTTCTGCATATTGGTAATTATTTTGGAATGATTAAGCGGGCAATAGAATGGCAAGACAAAGCCGAAACGCTTTATTTTATAGCTGATTATCATGCCTTAACGTCCATAAAAGATCCACAACACCTCTCTCAATACGTTAGAAAAATAGCCATGGCCTTTTTGGCCTGTGGTCTTGACCCAGCAAAGTCTATATTTTTTAGGCAAAGCGCCATACCAGAAGTCCACGAGCTTGCCTGGATCCTTTCTTCCATCACCCCTTTTGGATTACTAGAAAGATCGCACAGTTTCAAAGATAAAGTCGCCAAGGGCCTTTCCCCCACCGTGGCTCTTTTTTCTTATCCGGTACTGATGACAGCGGATATCCTACTGTATCAGTCCGAAATTATCCCGGTGGGACAAGATCAAAAACAGCACCTCGAAATCGCCCGGGACATAGCCAAAAAATTCAACAATACCTTTGGCGAGGTCTTCCGAATCCCAGAACCAGACATACAGGAAGAAGTAGCTATTATCCCTGGAATAGACGGCCAGAAAATGTCCAAGTCTTACAATAACACTCTTGAAATTTTTGGAGATCTCGAAGAATTTAAACGAAGGGTCATGAGCATTAAAACAGATTCTACCCCCATCGAAGCTCCCAAGCCAACCAAAGGATCCATCCTGGTAGCGCTTTATAAGCTCGTTGCCACGGACTCAGAATACCAGGAGTTTATTGCAAGTATGGAAAAAGGGGGGCATGGATATGCTTATTATAAAAAGCTGCTCCTTGAAAAACTCCTTGCCTATTTTCAACCTATTCGAGAAAGGTACAAAGAGCTAGAAGAAAAACCAGGCTATGTTGAGGAAGTGCTTGCTGATGGGGCCTACAAAGCAAGGATGATTGCTCAAGAAACGTTAACAAAAGCAAGACGTGCGGTTGGACTGCTCGATTAATTCATTGAATACAATGGGCATAGACATTTTCCGGACTCAATTAGAAAAGATCGACAATAGGATTCTGAAGTTTCTGAATCTACGGATGAAACTTGCCCAGGAGATTGGAGAAAAAAAAAAGTCCTGCGGCTATCCTATTCTTGATACTTATAGAGAAGATAGGTATCTAAAAAATCTGAAAGCCCTCAACCGAGGGCCATTGCGGGATAATAATCTGGAAGGAATCTACCGAGAAATCTTTTCTTCTTCACGCAGTCAGCAAGGGGGATTAAAAATAGGCTGTCCAGAAAGCCACTTTCTTTCTTGTCTCCTTGCTTCTCTTTTTAGATTTGGGTCGAGTAGTATTTTTGTCCCCATTTCGATGCACTCTACACAAACAAGGGACGGGAAAGAGCCAGAGGTAGACATAATCGTAATTTCGATCCATCTCCTACTAAAAAAGCTCCAAGAAGATCGGTCCTTTCTTGTTTCCTTTCTTCCCTCTTTTTCGCTAGGGGGTGAAATCGACCTTTCTCCTATTCTCTCTTCTCAGTCGGTGGATAACCCATATTTCTTTTTCCAAAAACATGCGACTCCAAAAGAAAATGCCGATTCGTTAAAAACGGTCTTTCTTCTTGGAGGCATGTTTCCCCATGAAACTTTTCTGTGGGTAGAGAATCAAAAAGGAAAAGTTCTTTACTGCAGCGTAGATGCTAACAATCCGAAGAATTCTTTTTATCTTTGTGAAAAAACGGCAAAAGAACCAGACAAGGAAAGTATCGAATATTTATGGAAAAAATTTACAGACAATAATGGCTGGATAATTTTGATAGGCAGCTATCCTGTGTAATTGTTCAGAAGAAGCATCAGAATATTATGGATTTTGAAGAGTTACCCAAAAACGCGGATAGATACTATTTCAGTTCTCCAGCTAAGGGGAAACTCAAGGATGCTAACAGTCAGTCCAAAGGCTCATCTCCAAGAAAAGTAGGTCCAAGAAATCTTCTCCCTCCCCATCTTTCTATCCAAAATAAAAAACATCCACCTCCAAGAAAACTAGGCTTTGCTCCTACCAGTCATCCTCCTACTGAAGCTTCCACTACGTCTTCCTCAACGGCTTCTACGACAGGAAAAATCTCTTTTCCTTCCCATACTAACCATTCTAGCTTTGCTTCGACATCCCCTAAATTTCCCAAAGGACCAGACAATAAACGACAAAGCCCCCCGGATTTTATCTTAGATCGGGAAATAAGAAAAGTTCACCCCCCTCCTAAATATGCCACTTCAAAACCCCTAAGCCCGACCAATCTAATAAGGAAATAACCAAGCCATCCACTTTTTCATCACGAAGAAAGTGGATTAGCATTCTTTTGCGGATTTTTCTCTATATTGGGATTTTGGCTGCTGGCGTAGGGGCGTATTACTCCTTGAGAGAAACTCGGATCGAAGGATGGGTAGCAGTCAAAGACATCACCTTACCCAACGAAATCTATCTTGTTTATGACTTTTCTGGAGACATCAAAGCCTTAAGAGACAATTACCTCACGACTATTGGCCCTTGCCAGGAAGACATCCAGAACAAAAAGGAAAATCTAAAAAAAGCAAGAACGGACATCACTGCACTGAATGAAAGACTGAGGCTATTAAAGCAGCAGGAACAAGTAGCCGAAACAGAAATTCAAGTTGTTGCTAAAGAGTATCAAGAAAAAGCCGATCATCTCTGGAAGAACGAAGGTGTGCTGCTCGACCAAGAATATGATAAAAAACTGGCCGAATTAGAAGACCGTTTCAAAGAAAGAGCTCAGCAATTAGGAATCGATTTTACTATTTCTTCTGCGGAGGCACGCTCTCCAGAAGCTTGGGTTAATGCCTATAATCTTGCCTTATATAATCCTCCCCCTGAAATAGACCCTGCCAAAGAACGCTTATGGGCTGAAGAAGAACTTAAAAAATGGCATAATTTTGAAAAAGAAAACGAGGCTAAACGCGAAGAACTAAAAAGACTGACCAAAGAAATTCAATCTGAAGTTGGACCTAAGATTCAAGCATTGCGGGAACAGATCCTCCGTCTTCAATCCAGAATTAAGGACAGCGAGTTGGAGATAGCTCCACTAGAACAAGAATATGCTAACAATGAGAGGGAGCTTTTAGAGGCCGAAGAGACGGAAAGAAAAATAAAAGAGCGTTTCTTGAAGGATCTAGAAAAAATACCAACCAATAGCATCAGAGAAAAAATTCCGCTCAGTAAGGATGGCCACTTTGAATGGAGAAGACTAGATCAAAATCCAAAAATTCCTCCAGGCCGCTATTTTCTGTGGATAGCCATCAAAAAGGAAGGAAAAGTATGGTGGTCTCTATTTTCTTTTCCAGTCAATGCTTTTTCTCTTACAGAAATTATTGTCCTTCCTGAAAGCTTCATTCCTATTGATTCCCTTTTAAAATGAAGGATTTTTTCGAGGGAGCCTTCTTGCTACAAGTGGACTAGCCTAAAGGGCTTGGGGAAGTGATTGATTTTTAGCAATGATTCCTAATCTTTGAAAATTCTCTTTTAAATCTAAAACGGAAGGTTGTCCAAGGGCAGCAGGTTTGTCAATATACCCATAGACAAGTCGAGATCCTAAGGCTGACAAAACAATTCTTGAAAGATGGGAAAATTCGCCAATACCCATTAAAGACCACGGAATTTTAGGATAAGAAAAGAAAAGTTCTGTCAACTGCTTGAGTTGCCTGAGGTTCTCAATTCTTACGGCAACCTTTAGAAAATCTGGATCGAGTAATTTTATGTCTGGAAGAGAAGCAATAAGCTTGTCTAAATCTATAAACTCAGACAAAGAATGAATGGAGAAGATAATTTTTTCCCTCCATTTTTATAAAGCGAATAAATTGGAGAGAGCTTTGAGTATTCTTGCCACTCCAAATCCACGCAATCGACATAAGGAAAAAATTTCTCAAACAGTTCGCTCCTTTCACAATCAGAGAGTTCGAGCATCCCCCCTTCTTTTTTAGATCTAATCGTAAGCAAAACAGGTAGGGAACGCTCTTGGAGAGATCTTTGTAATGCAGCGATTCCTTCTGTAAAATTCAATTCTAGGAGAATGGAGTCCAGTCGGTACTCAATCAGATCAATAGGAAGATGATTGGAATAGGTGGCTTTCACACCATATTGGGTAGATATGGTTCCAACAACAATCAAAGGTTTTTGAGTTGGAAAGAAAGGTTGATTCATCTAAAAAATAATGTAAGAATAATTGCAGACAAAATTAATGTAAATTTTCTTTTTAAAGGTTCTGAAAATGGTGTTATGAAGGACATAGGATATCAGCAAAATTTCCCCTTTTTAAGAGGGATTCTCGCAATTATTAATAGTAAATCTTACTAACCTAACTTTTTTTGAATGAACCTAAATCCGAATTCTATTCAACCATCTACCGAAGTGGTTTCTAAAAATTCTCCTCGTTTATTGGAAGGGGGAAAACGCTTCCAACAAAAGACTTTTTCTATTATTCGATCCTTTTCTTCTATCTTCAGCAACGACATTGGCATCGATCTAGGCACCGCCAATACCCTTGTGTATATCCGTGGCAAAGGGATCGTCATGAGGGAACCAACGGTCGTAGCTGTCTATCAAGGAACAAAAAATGTCCTAGCGGTTGGAGAAGAAGCCAAAAGAATGCTTGGCAGAACGCCTGGGAACATAACAGCGGTGCGGCCACTAAAAGATGGAGTCATTACCGATTTCCATCTGACTGAGTCGATGCTCAAGGCGTTTATTCACAAAGTACAATCGCATTTTCATCTTCGCAGACCAAGAGTCGTAGTGGCTGTTCCAAGCGGCATTACAGAAGTAGAAAGAAGGGCTGTTCAAGAGTCTGCAAAGCATGCCGGAGCCCGGGAAGTGTTTTTGGTTGAAGAGCCAATGGCTGCTGCCATTGGGGTTGGACTTCCCGTCCATGAAGCTTCAGGCAACATGATCATCGATATTGGAGGGGGAACCACAGAAGTTGCGATTATATCCCTTTCTGGAATTGTGTATAGCCGAAGCGTTCGGGTGGCTGGTGATGAAATGGATGAGGCCATCGTTAACTATTTACGGAGAGCCTATAATCTTATGATTGGAGAAAGAACCGCTGAAGAAATCAAAATTAAGATCGGTTCAGCATATCCTTTAGAGAAAGAAACTATAATGGAGGTAAGAGGAAGGGATTTAGTAGCAGGTCTTCCAAAGACCTTAACGATAACTTCCCAAGAGGTAAGAGAAGCTATGATGGATCCGATATCGGTTATTGTGGAATCGGTACGGGTGACTCTGGAAAGATGTCCTCCTGAACTATCTGCAGACCTGGTGGAGCGGGGCATAGTTCTTGCTGGAGGAGGAGCTCTGTTACGGGGGATTGATAGGCTTTTGGCTGAAGAAACCGCTCTGCCTGTCTATATCGCTGAAGACCCGCTGAGCGCTGTGGCAGAAGGGACTGGTAAAATACTTGAAGAGTATCAATATCTTCATAAAATCGCCAAATCGGCAATGACTTAACTAGTAATGGCTCCTTGAAACTTCCTTTTTTTCGAATGCGAAAAACTACCGTAGAAAAAGACGACTCCTCCCTGTTCGAGGAAAAAGAACAAACTGCTTTTTCTAAAATCGCTTATCATCGGGCAGGAATCTTTATATTTTTAGGGGCTCTTTTTCTAGTATTTATTGGGTTGGTTCTGCCCAAACCGTGGCAACAAACCATCCATAAATATGGATTGGAACTATTTTCCCCTGTGATTTGGATATGGGATAAAACGGTCAAGACGATCGATGACTATACGTCCAGTCTCAAGACACTTGATCAAGTCCAGTTAGAACTCAAAGAGCTGAAAGCCAAAAATGCGCAACTAGCCATGGAAAACAGCTACCTAACCCACTTGCGCCAGGAAAACGAAAGATTAAAAGAAATGCTTTCCTTTCGCCATGCTTCTAGGTATAGGCTTCTAGCCTGCCGGGTCATCAGTCGGGATCCAACCAATTGGTGGAATGATCTGTTGATAGATGTCGGGTGGGCTGACGACAACGAGCTTTATTCCGATTTGCCAGTGGTCACGCCTCGTGGGGTGGTCGGGAAAACAGGTATTGTAGCAAGGCACACCACTGAAGTTATTCTCTTGACCAATGAGAATTGTAAAATTTCAGCGATGACAGAAGTATCTAAAGATCAGGGTCTTGTGGTAGGGGCTGGGACAAACGGAGAAAATAAACCATATTCTCGGATGATCTATCTGCCAAGGAATAGTCAGGTAGGAGTTGGAGAAAGGGTCTTAACCAGTGGCTTAGGTGGCGTTTTCCCTCCAGGCCTATACATTGGCAGCGTCATTCAGCTGGAACCCCTTGATGCGTCTCATAATTTTGGACTCTACCGGGAGGTCATCCTCGATACCGGGGTGGATCTCACACAACTTAATGAGTTATTTGTCATCCTCGTTGGGAAAAGGGAATAGCAAAAAGTGAATCAGTCATTTTAAACGCGCATGCTTGTAATCTTTCTTTTATTTCTTTTTATCGGCTTTCTTTCTATATTCGGACAAATGATTCTGCCAGATCTCCCTTTCTTTTATGCTAAACCCGAAATCAGCGCTCTGTTTGTCATTTATTTTACTCTCAGAATGCCCTTTTTTTATGCTTTTGGCTTTTCTCTCTATACAGGAATATTATCCGATCTCCTCATCCCTGGTATTTTTGGAACCACTACCCTCAGCCTTATCCTGCTTTTTCTATTTATAAGTGTTCTTAAACCACTTTTTGAAAAAATAGGAAACTATTGGATGTTTCCTCTTTATGTATCTGTAGGGGTATTTTTCTACTCTTTGATAAGCTATTTACTTTTTGAATTGGAAAACCATCAGTGGCACTGGTCTTTAGAACCTTTGACAAAATGCGTATCGATTTCTTTTCTTAGTGCTCTGCTATCGATTCCTCTCTTTCTAATTATGGACCTTATCTTTGTTCTCCTTAAAATTTCTCCTTCACAAGAAGAATTTTTTCCCTCTTTTTTTAAAAAAAATAGTAATTTATCTTAGAAAAGGGTTTTTGATCCAATAGCCTCTTACCATGACAAGTACTCCTCCAGGTATACGCCATTCCGTTCGACTGCGGATCGCCTTGCTTGCTCTTGCTGTCATTGTCGCTATGGGAATCCTTTTAACCAGATTATGGATTTTACAGATCTACGAAGGCAAAGCCTATGCGTCAAAACTAAGGAATCAAACGACAATTTCCTTGCGTCTCGCAGGAGCCCGAGGACCTATCTTGGATAAAAATGGCGTTGGACTGGCTGAAAATAGAGCGATGTTTGAAATCGATCTTTATCTAGACGAGCTTGTCCGAGATTTTCCCCGAAGACACAAGGGAAAAACGCCAAGGATTGAAGTCCAAAGAATGATGGGGGGAATCTTGTTCTCAGAAAAGAACCAGACATTTACAAAATCGTCATGACAGACTTAGCTCCCATTCTTAAAGCTCTACGTCTAGCTGTAAAATTGGATCCCAAAGAACTGCAAAGGCATTATTTTACGAGCCCTTCGGTTCCATATTCATTAAGAACAGACCTAGATTATGCTACAGTCGCTCGATTTGAAGAACAAAACTTAGGGGTTCCTGGCATAGATATCGCTGTCAAACCTATTAGGTATTATAATTATGGGGCCTTAGCATCGCATGTGATAGGCTATGTAGCTGCTCCGGATGATAAAGAAAAGGTATCCCCAGATGGGATCGCTCTGGATATGGTGGGGAAGTGGGGCATTGAGAGGTATATGGATGGCCAGCTTCAGGGAAAACCAGGAGGCAGAATCCTCAAAGTGAATTACCGCGGCTATATCGTCAATGAAGAAAGTTATATCCCCCCTCAATTAGGAGATTGCGTGTATTTAAGCCTAGATACGAGGATCCAGTATATCGTTGAGACCGCACTGCGTTCTGTCGGCCGAGGAGCAGCTGTGGTAGTGGATCCTAACACCGGGGATATTCTAGCGATGTGCTCTGTCCCGAATTTTGATCCCAATGACTTCATTCCAAAAATATCCCAAGAAAACTGGCAAAAGCTAACAACCGACCCCACCAATCCTCTGGTGAATAGAGCTATTTCTTCCTATCCTCCAGGTTCTACCTTCAAACTGCTCATTGCCCTAGCTGCATTGAAATCTGGAGCTATTACCCCTAAAACGGTCATCAATTCCCCTGCGGCAATAGATATTGGCGGCCATTTGTTTCATGATTGGACGAAAACCGGCCGTGGGAATATCACCCTTTATGATGGGATCCGGTATTCGTGTAATACCTTTTTTTATCAAGTGGGTATAAGGACAGGGATCCAGAACATAGAACAAATGGCTAATGCAGCGGGATTTGGACAGCTTACAGGCATTCCTTTACCAGGGGAATCCCCAGGAATCGTTCCTGGTCCAGAGTGGATGAAACAAAAATATCCCATGGAAAGATGGTCTACCGCGCATACCGCCAATGTTTCTATTGGCCAAGGCTTTTTGCAAGTGACGCCACTTCAGATGGCCCTTTTTGTGGCTGCTATTGCCAACGGTGGAACCCTTTTCTATCCAAGAATCGTTCAAGGCGTTTCTAATAATAAAGGAGAAATTAAGATTGCCGTGCCTTCACGGGTTCATTCTCAGCTTGACGTCAGTCCACAAGATTTAGAAGCCGTTAAATCGGCGATGCTTGGAGTGGTCGAAGAGGGCACAGGAGCCAACGCGAAGATCGAAGGTATCAAGGTAGCCGGGAAAACCGGTTCTGCCCAAGCGACTAAAAAATTAAACGGCAAACTCTACAAAGACACCCGAGCTTGGTTTGTAGGCTTTGCTCCTTATGAATCTCCACGTTATGCTTTCTGCATTCTTGTTGAAGGAGGAGTGAGCGGAGGAGCCACGGCTGCTCCTATTGCAAAAAAAATTCTCGAAGGCATATTTGACATTGAAAAAGGACATAACCCTACTTTAACTTACTTAAAACCAGCTATTGGCAATTTCAATGGGCTTACCGAGTTTACCAAAGAGCAAACTGGTTCTTCCCAACCTAAGCCTCCACCTGAGAATCAGTCAGGTCAAAACGATGATGATGATTGACGATGGACAACGACTTCTACAGTAACGAGAATGCTCCAAAGAAAAAACCAAAAGAATTTGGCTTTTTTGATAAGTTTTTCAAATTCGATTGGTTTTTGTTTCTCATTGTTTTAGCTCTGTCTTTTTTTGGCATAGCTGTCATTTATAGCGCTACTTATTCAAGTCCTAGTGCTGAATTTCGCAATGCTCCCTTTTCCCAATTTCTCTGGCTTATGTTAGGATTGGTGATTTTTTTTATCGTTTCGTTCACTGATTACCATTTCTTAGTCAAATGGAGTTGGATTCTTCTTTTGTTAACTCTTCCTCTATTGGTTCTTGTGCTATTGATTGGCCAAACAGTCAATGGAGCCAAAAGCTGGCTTCGATTTGGCCCCATAGGCATAGAACCTGCCGAATTATGCAAACTGGCTTTTATCCTTTTTGGAGGCTTTTGGCTCGATAGATTCAAGCATAGGCCTATGATTTCCTTTCTCACTTTGTGTTTTGTAGTACTTATTCCTTTTGTGCTCATTTTAAAACAACCCGCTCTGGGTTCAGCAGGTGTTTTCATTCCTATTCTTTTTGCCCAGCTATTTATAGGTGGGCTCAAAAAAAGATATCTTGCCATTCCTTTAATATTGATCCTGGCCGTTCTTTTATACGCCTATATAGGTGTTTCGCATCTTGGATGGGACATTCCTGGGTTAAAACCTTATCAAATGAACCGGATCAGAACTTTTTTTGATCCAAATCTTGATCCCCTAGGCTCTGGCTGGACAATCAATCAATCCTTGATTGCCATAGGGTCTGGAAGTTTTTCGGGCAAAGGGTTCCTTAAAGGTACGCAAAACATGCTCGGTTTCCTTCCTAAAAATATTGCTTATAATGATTTTATATTCTCAGTGATAGGAGAAGAATGGGGATTTGTTGGAGGAAGTGCGGTTATAATCGGAGAAGGCATCATGCTTTTGTTATGCTTACGAGCCGCCTTTTATGCCAAAGATTTAGTGGGGTCGCTGGTAGCTGGAGGGGTAGCTGCTATGCTCTTTACCCATATTTTTGTTAATATTGGTATGACCATAAAAGTTGTCCCCATTACAGGAATCCCCTTGCCTTTTATCAGTTATGGAGGAACTTTTTTAATAATTTGTTTAATAGGACTTGGTCTTGTAGAAAGTATATGGATTCGACGCAACTTGAAGTAATTATTTTTTATTCTCTCTTTTTGATATTTTTTAGTCCTACTTCACCTATATCTTTTTTTTATCAACCTTTAGCCTGTCCTGACTCATCAAGCCAATCGAGTCAGACTAATGGAGAGTTTCAACATGATTTTCGATCGCATTCGTCGTCTAGTTCGGCATTCAAACAAAAGATCCAACAAAGAAATTGCCATAAGTTGTGAGCCCCTTGAAAGGCGGGTGGCCTTACTGGAAGATGGCCTTCTCGAGGAGTTCGCCATTGAAAGAGGAAGCCAAAAGGAGATCGCTTCAAATATCTATAAAGGCAGAGTAAACAATGTGGATCTAGGACTCAAAGCCCTTTTTGTGGATATTGGGATTGGGAAAAATGCCTTTTTGCATTTTTGGGATGCGATTCCTGCGGCTCTTGATGTGGGCGTAGAACTTTTCGAAAGAAAAGGCACAAAGTCAAAGGTGCGCCCTATCCGTGCTGAAGATATTCCTAATATTTATCCACCTGGCTCCGAAGTTGTCGTACAAGTCACAAAAGGCCCCATCGGTACAAAAGGACCGCGGGTCACGACGAACATAACCCTTGCTGGCAGATACCTTGTGTTGATGCCTTTTAATGAACAGTTCGGCATTTCGAGGAAAATCGAAGACCCCAAGGAGCGAGTACGACTCAGGAAAATCTTAAACGAACTGCGTATTCCAGAAGGCATGGGATTGATCATAAGAACAGTCGGAGAAGGTCAAAAGACACGGTATTTTATCAGGGATTTGGCTATTCTTCTCCAAAAATGGAATGAAATAGAAAGAAAAATGAAGGAATACCCCGCCCCTGTCTTACTTTATATGGAACCTGATCTCATTGAACGAACGGTTAGGGATTTCCTGACAGATGACGTCGAAAAGATTTATGTCGACAACGAGCAGGAAGTCAAGCGGATAAAAGACCTAGTCGCAGCGATTTCCAAGAGATCCCAAAGGAAAATCATCTATTATAACGAACCCATTCCGCTTTTTGAAAAATTAAACATCGAACGACAAATCGACACCGCTTTTATGCGTAAGGTAGAACTGCCCAGTGGCGGATATATTATCATTGATGAGACCGAAGCTCTTGTGGCTATAGATGTGAACACAGGGAAAGCAAAAATGGGGAAAGATCAGGATAATACTATTCTTAAGACCAACATCGAAGCTGCCAAAGAAATATCCAGACAACTTCGCCTTCGGAACATTGGGGGGTTGGTTGTCATCGATTTCATCGACATGAAATCTCGCAAAGAACAGCATCAAGTCTTTGAACAGCTAAAAGAATGCATTAGGAAGGATAGAGCAAAAATAAATGTTCTGCCGATTTCCGCATTTGGTCTTGTAGAAATGACAAGGCAAAGGGTTCAAGAAAGCATTTGGCATTCCCTTTATATTCCCTGCCCGCATTGTCATGGCAGAGGAATGGTCAAATCACCAGAGACCATGAGCATTGAAATCCAAAGGGCCATTAATAGGGTTATCAGGTTGCATCCGGAAGTAAAAGAGCTACGGGTGATTTTAAACAGTGATGTGTTAGATCGATTGAAATCAGAAGATGAAGAACTGCTTGTAGACTTAGAGAGAAGAATGCAAGGAAAACTCTATTTTCGAACAGATCCTCGGATCAATTATGAAGAGTTTAAAATTCAAAACGCTATCACTGGGGAAGATATTACCTGACTCAGTAAAAAAGACAGGCCCAAACAAATGGTGGTTTTTTAAGGTAGAGAAGGCTCATGCTTTTGGACATGGAGCTCTTGTAATGGAAGTGTGGTCTTTCTTGTTATTTATTATCTGGACAATTAGGTGGGAAGGATGATTGGCTTTTCAGTTCTGAGAGTATTTTTAAAAGTAAAAAATTTGTTTTTTCTCAGTCGATTTTATCCTCAGAAACCATTATAATATTTTAGTTTTATTTTATAAAATAAGGACTTTTGCACGATTTATAAGAAATTCCCATGTTGGATATCAATCTCATTAGGCATAATCTTTTAGAAACTAAACTCAAGCTTTCCTCTCGCGCCAAGGGATTGGCTCCCCTCGTAGATGAGATCTATGCCCTCGATTCTAAGAAACGAAGTCTACAGGCTGAAATCGAAAAATGGCGTGCTTTAAGAAACAAACAAAGTAAAGAAATAGGTTTAAAAAAACTGCAGGGAGAAAAAGTCGAAGAGGAGTTTGTAGCCTTAAAAGAAATTGGTTCTAAAATTGAAGAAAAGGAAAAAGAGCTTGCGAATTTAGAAACCCAGCTCAATGCCCTGCTTCTTTCTCTGCCTAACCTTCC
This sequence comes from Methylacidiphilum kamchatkense Kam1, assembly GCF_007475525.1. Taxonomy (NCBI): domain Bacteria; kingdom Pseudomonadati; phylum Verrucomicrobiota; class Methylacidiphilae; order Methylacidiphilales; family Methylacidiphilaceae; genus Methylacidiphilum (ex Ratnadevi et al. 2023); species Methylacidiphilum kamchatkense. The sequence continues at coordinate 1,755,018 of NZ_CP037899.1, forward strand.
CCATGAATCTGTTCCATGCGGTGGCAGTGAAGCCAACCTAGTCGTAAGAACTTGGGGAGAACCACCCCAACTTAACTTTCCCTTGAAAACGCACTGGGAATTAGGCAAAGAACTTGGAATACTGGACTTAGAAAGAAGTGCAAAACTCTCTGGGAGCGGTTTTTCTCTTTTTTTAGGCAAGGGGGCCAAGTTACAAAGGGCTCTTATCCATTTCATGCTTGAAATGCATACTCAAAACCACGGGTATAAAGAAGTGTGGCCTCCTTATTTGGTGAGAGAAGCCTGTATGATGGGAACAGGCCATCTGCCAAAATTTGCCAATGATATGTATTCGATCAATAATGATGGCCTCTATCTAATTCCTACTGGCGAGGTCCCTTTAACCAATTTACATAGAGAAGAAATCTTGCCTGAATCTTCTCTGCCTTTACGCTATGTGGCTTATACTCCTTGTTTTCGGTTAGAAGCTGGTAGCGCAGGAAAAGACACAAGAGGGATACTACGGCTCCATCAATTCGACAAAGTCGAGCTGGTGCAGATTACCAAACCGGAGGATTCTTATGGAGCTTTAGAAGAAATGGTCAAGCATGCCGAAAACGTGCTCCAAGCTTTGAACCTTTGCTACCGGGTCGTATTACTTGCTTCTGAAGACATGGGCTTTGGAGCAGCCAAATGCTATGATATAGAAGTTTGGGCTGCTGGTATTCAAAACTGGCTTGAAATATCTTCGGTGAGCAATTTGGAAAATTTCCAAGCTAGAAGAATGAACTTAAGATACAAATCCTCCAGTGGCAAAAATATATTGTGCCATACTTTAAATGGATCTGGCACAGCGCTCCCAAGGCTTGTAGCAGCTATTTTAGAAAACAATCAAAAAGAAGACGGCCGGGTGTTGATTCCAGAAAAAATTAGGGCTTATTTTGGAGAAGAATGTTTATGAAGTCAAAAGTTAAAATTTTAGTTCTTTTTCTTGGAACCTGTCTTTTGTGGGGACTTTTCGATAAGCTTCCTGCCTATGGGGATCTTACAGAGTCCCAATGTGCTAAAGTAGCAAAAACGGTAGCTTCGCTTCTGCAACAAGCGCATTTTTCGCAAAAGCCAGCTGATGAGAAATTATCCCAAGTCTTTTTAAAAGACTATTTGGATGCACTCGACTTTAGTCACATGGTTTTTCTCCAATCTGATATTGATGAATTCAATGAAAAATATGGGAAAAAACTTTTCGACTACATCTACCAAGAGGACCTTACCCCTGCCTTTGACATCTATTCTAGATACATCCATAGACTGACTGAAAGAGAAAGTTTAATTGAAGGGCTCTTGGCTACGCCTCATGACTTTACCAAAGATGAATATTATCAAACAGATAGATCTAAAATGCCCTGGCCAAAAACAGAAGAGGAAGCCAAGGATTTATGGCGAAAAAGAATCAAATTTGAGCTGCTCCAAGGCAAACTGGCTAATGAAAAACCCGAACAAACAAAAAAGACCATATCGAGAAGATACGCCAGGCTTCTCAAAGAAATGCGCGAAGCCGACTCCGAAGAAATTCTTGATTACTATCTTAATGCCCTAACCCATGCCTATGACCCGCATTCGGATTACCAATCGCCAAGCGAAGCAAAAAATTTTGAAATCAATAGCATCAAGCTTTCTCTCACGGGAATCGGTGCCGTTTTAAAATCCGAAGAGGGCTATCCCAAAATCGTTAGCCTCGTTCCTGGAGGCCCTGCAGACCTGGATAAAAGACTCAAGCCAAACGATCGAATCGTGGCCGTGCAGCAGGAAAAAGGAGAGCCTGTTGATGTGGTAGACATGAAGCTGAATAAAGTTGTTGAAATGATTAGAGGAGAAAAGGGCACCAAGGTTACGCTAATAGTGATCCCTGCAGATAGCCCAGATGATTCGGTCAGAAAATCGGTGACCCTCGTCCGAGATGAAGTGAAGCTGAACGAACAGCGAGCCAAAGCCTTCGTGTATGAAAAAACCGAAAAAGATGGGAAAATGGAGCGACTGGGAGTGATACAGCTTCCTGGTTTTTATGAACATGCAAGCGATGATGTTGCCCTTTTGATAAAAAGACTAGAGAAAGAGAAAATTTCTGGCCTTGTGCTCGATCTTAGAAAAAATGGAGGAGGGATGCTGGAAGAAGCCGTCAACATGACGGCGCTGTTTATCAAAGATGGTCCCGTTGTGCAAGTCAAAGACTTCCGGGGTCGAGTCCAACCTTTCCTTATTTCTTCAAACAGGTATTGTTATGGCGGACCCTTAGTGGTTCTTATTAGTCGGTTTAGCGCTTCGGCTTCAGAGATTGTGGCTGCTGCCTTACAAGACTACGGACGAGCAATCATCGTTGGCGATCAAGTGTCTCATGGGAAAGGAACCGTTCAAACTTTAATTTCGTTGTCTGATTTTATGCCATGGGATTTTCATGGGGATCCCGGTAGACTGAAAGTAACCGTTCAAAAATTTTATCGGATCACTGGATTGACGACTCAACAGCATGGGGTCGCCTCTGACATTGTCTTTCCCTCCCTCGATGATTATTTAGAAATCGGTGAATCTTCTTTGCCAAACTACTTACCAGCCGATCAGATTAATCCAATGAATTTTCAAAAAGTAAACACTGGTCTGTCCACCATTGTCCCTGTCCTTCAACGCCGATCGGCACAACGAATTGCTTCTAGCATTGATTTTATCCATTTGAATTCAGAAATTGAGGTATTAAAGAAAAAAATGTCCGAAAAGCTTGTTTCCTTAAACGAAGCTCAAAGGAAAAAAGAAAAAGAAGAATTTGCATTGCTCAAAAAGAATTATGAAACTGCAAGAGCCGAACAGAAATCTTCTTACGATAAAATATACGAATTTGATATTGAGTCAGTAAAGAATCATAAAGAACCAAAAATCATCACAAATACCGTAGAGAAGACAAGTCCTACCACGGATAATTCTCTTGAGGACACAAAAATTTTGGATGAAAAATTCGATGATAGTTTGAATTCATCCCCCAAGAATGATTTTGTGATGCTGGAAACCCTTAATGTTCTGAAAGATTACATTTTTGCTTTGCAAGAACCAAAGAACATTCTTGTGCTAAAAAATGAGAACTCTTAACACCTTTGCCTTGTAATTTCCTTGACAGTACTTTCTTATTTTATTAATTTGCATTCGAGCAATGGCTACGTGTCAGCCAATGTCAAAAAGAAAAACAATGCAATGATATGCTTAAGAAGTCTATTGGCATGATGCGTAGGTCTTATTTATTCTTACAAAATAGTCTTACATGCAAAAAAGGCAGATGATAGATAGCTTATCTCTATGTCATCGACAAATACTATTGAGCTAGAAGGAACGATAGTCGCTATCCTACCAGGGACGATGTTTCGTGTCGAACTCGACAACAAACATCAGGTTTTAGCCCATATTTCTGGGAAAATGAGGAAAAATTTTGTTCGGCTCACCTATGGGGATAGAGTGAAGCTAGAAATGTCTCCTCATGATTTGACAAAAGCAAGAATTTTATATCGCATTGATAGGATTCATCCCCCACCCCCTCCTGCCACACAGAAAAAGCCTCGTCAGAAACAAGTATAGAGAAAAAGTTTTTTGATTATTTAAAGACCAGTTTTTCTGTTTTTGGCATAGCGGGACATGGGGATAAATATGGAACCGATTCCTAGTAAAACAAAAAGAAGATTCTTTTTAAATGTTCTCATGTCTTCTTTTTTTAAAAAGAGAGAAGGAATCGAACATAGGCCCCAATTCCCAAAAGTAAATTCCGGACAAATCTGTTTAACATGGGTAGGACACGCCTCTTTTCTTTTGCAAACCCATAAACATAACATTTTAATTGATCCAAATTGGTCGAATTGGATGCTTATCATTAGGCGACTCAAAAGGGCAGGAATTGCTTTGGATGCTCTCCCATCAATCGACCTTGTCCTTATTACTCATGCACATTTTGATCATTTAAATAAAAAGACTTTGAAAATGATTGCTAAAAATCAGCCTATCATTGTTCCCAAGGGGGTAAAGAACTTAGTGAGAGGCATTGGATTTGAAAAAATTTTAGAAATGAATTGGTGGGAAAAAATAGAAATAGATGGAACCGAAATTACATTTACTCCTGCTAAGCATTGGGGAGCAAGAGTTTTGGCTGATTTCTATCGTGGCTATGGAGGCTATTGCCTCAAATTTGATGGAAGATCTGTCTATCATTGCGGAGATACCGCTTACTTTGAAAAATTTTCAGAAATTGGTGAGCGACTTCACCCAGAAGTTGTTTTGATGCCTATTGGTTCCTATGACCCACCTTCAGGACGTGACGTGCATATTAATCCAGAAAAAGCTGTTCAAGCCTTTCAAGAACTCCGAGGCAAAATAATGATCCCAATGCATTTTGGAACTTATCGAATGAGTTATGAACCTCTCCACGAACCAGCCTATCGGCTCATCATGGCTGCGAAAAAAAAGGGTATTCTCTCACAAGTTTGTTTTCTGAATGAGGGAATTCCTACTATATTGTAACTTTTATAGAGTGAAGAGGGCCGAAAGCCTAATTTCTTTCAAGAAATGGAATGCAAGCAGAGCTTTATGCCTTCCTCAGGTTTTTTGACTTGCAAGCTATCCCTCATGGAGCTAGTATTTCAACATAAACACGCACGTAATCGCCTTTGGACAAGTGGTGCCGTTTCCAAAAGGCAAAAGATTGTTAAGAAAACTACACGAATAATTTAAATTTTGAAATTGGAGCCATAGCTCAATTATTGGTTAGAGCACTGCCCTGTCACGGCAGGGGTTGCGGGTTCGAGCCCCGTTGGCTCCGAGAAATTTTTGGTATTTGGCACATAGTGAAAGGAAGCCTGCAAAGCGCTTATTCTGCCCTTTTTTCAAGATCCATCACTTTATCTATTGAATTTTTAATTGGATGCTTTTGCCTTCTTGCTCCTATTTTTTTCTCTGCAGAATGCTACGCTCAAAATGAAGGACAAGTACTTGTTCGTTGGTATGGTCATGCTTTTGTCTATCTGATTTCTTCTACGGGTGTTCGAGTCGCCATTGATCCTTATGGGGAAGATACTGTTAAATATAAGTTTCCCGATCGACTGCAAGCTGATGTTGTTTTAATTAGTTCTGAATCTGAAGATAGATCAGCCGGTGAAAAACTATTCGGCACCCCACAAATCTTTCGAAGCATAACGGCCGTAGGTCCCAACAATGCACGAGGTCATATTTTCAAAGGCATACAAACCTTTCGTGATAAATCTCAAGGATCCTTACATGGCAAAAATACAGCATTCGTCTTCAAGCTTGACAGAGTCAATTTTGCCCATCTAGGCGATTTAGCCCATCCCCTCAACCAAGACCAGTTAGCCGAATTCGGCAAGGTTGATGTTCTCTTTCTCCCAATTGGTAATGAAACGCTTTCTAACGAAGAATTAGACAAAATAGCCTTGGATCTTGGCGCTCGTATCATAATACCCATCGCTTTTAAAACAAGTCTCAGTGGTGATCTTGACCTCCGTCCTCTAGCTAATTACTTGGAGGGGAAAAAAAATGTGCGTTTTATCGACAGTTCTGAAATAATGGTCAGCCAACTAGACCTTCCTTCAGAACCTTGGATTTATGTCCTCAAAGAGCCATAATTCTGCTACCTACCAATCGTAAGTTTGTTAAACTTTTTTGTGAGCAAAAGTTGAAATTTTTACTTTCTTAAAAAAGATAGAAAAAATAAAAAGGATAGTAGGAACCGATCCCTGTAGCCATAGGAGGTGGTAAGTCTTATTGCTTGTAGGGAGGCTGCCAGTGGGAGAAGCAGCAACCAGGAGCACTGTCCATGAAGTATTGTAGTCCATGAGGTATAGAAGGGCCTAATAATATGGAATCGATATCTTTTTTTTTAAGAGCTTTAGTTGGATATAACAACTTAATATTCCTACAACAATTGGCATTAATGTAAAAAGAAAGGAGAGAAGGTATTGTGAAGGTTCTCGTAGTTGGTGGCGGTGGCAGAGAGCATGCACTCTGTTGGTCATTTAAAAAAGATCCGACTGTAAAAAAGATTTTTGTTGCACCAGGCAATGCTGGGACCGAAGAATTCTGTACTAATCTCCCCATTGGGATCTATGACATGGATAATCTTTTTCATTGGGCTAGGGAAAATCGACCAGATCTCACAGTAGTAGGTCCAGAAGCGCCTCTTTGCGATGGGATTGCCGATAAATTTGAATCAATCGGGCTGAAAATCGTTGGCCCCAAGAAAAGGGCAGCTAGACTAGAAGGCAGTAAAGCATGGACCAAAGAACTTATGGTCCATTACAAAATCCCAACTGCTGAAGCTAGAATCTTTGAAAACCCTATCGATGCCATCCATTTTAGCAAAAGTTTTCATTTTCCCCAAGTTATTAAAGCCGATGGGCTTGCTTCAGGCAAAGGAGTTCTGATTGTTCATGATCCTACTCAGGCTGAAAACTCCATTCGCAAGTTAATGGATCAAAAAATCTTCGGAGCTGCCTGCAAAAAGATTCTTATTGAAGAATTTCTCGAAGGGATAGAGCTTTCGCTTTTTGTCCTTCTGGATGGTCAAAACTATCGGGTTTTGGCAGCGATTCATGACTATAAAAAGGCTTTTGACTTTGACAAAGGTTTGAATACAGGAGGAATGGGTGCCTTTTTCCCAAGTCCAATCTTTGATGCCTCCCTACAGAGTTCTATAGAGAAAAAAATCCTTTTGCCCCTTCTGGAGGCGTTCCAAAAAGAGCAGATTATATATAAAGGCATTCTCTATGCTGGTTTAATGATTACTCGCTTTGGCCCAGCTGTTTTGGAGTTTAATATCAGACTTGGAGATCCTGAGGCTCAGGTTTTGATTCCAGCATTACAAACCTCTTTTTTAGAAATCGCTCAGGCTCTCACAGAAACAAAACTGGAAGCACTAAAGATTCAGTTTAATGAAAACCTTCACTATGTTGGTGTCGTCGTGGCTGCCCAAGGTTATCCGGAACATATTGAAATAGGCAAAGAAATTACCCTCAACGAACAGGGTCTTACTGAGGAGGAACGGAAGCAAAGCTTGTTGTTTCATTCGGGAACAAAAAAGATAGACGGCAGGCTTGTCTCCTCAAGTGGCAGAGTGTTATGTTCGGTAGGCTGGGCTCAATCCCTGGAAGAAGCGAAAAAAATGGCGTATCGTCGAATAGATACCATCCATTTTGAGGGGATGTTCTACAGGAAGGACATCGGCCAACTGCATATTCCTTCGTTCTTTTTAAAGCAGGTTTAGCAAAGGATGAAAAAATACTAATTAGTTTTTCTCAGACATTCGGGATCCACTTGCATCTTTTTAGTACTCTCATTATATATATAGCATGTTCAAGCGTGTATTTCTGTTAATTTTGACCAACATTGCCGTCATCGTTTTACTAACGCTCTTTATATCTATTTTTCATCTGGATCGTTGGTTAACCGCCTATGGAATAGATTATTGGTCGTTATTCCTTTTCTCCTTAGTGGTAGGTTTTACAGGCAGTTTTATTTCGCTGGCCATCTCGAAATGGATGGCTAAAATGGCCTATAACATTCAGGTTATTCAACAGCCATCTAATGAAGCGGAAAGATGGTTGTTGGAAACAGTCAGGGAACTAGCCAACAGGGCCAATATCCCTATGCCCGAAGTCGGCATCTATGAAAGTCCTGAAGTCAACGCCTTTGCGACTGGGCCATCTCGGTCTAATGCCCTGGTAGCAGTCAGCACAGGCATCCTAGAGCATATGAATAAAAAGCAAATCGCTGGGGTGCTCGGCCATGAGATTACTCATATTAGCAATGGCGATATGGTCACAATGACCTTGTTACAAGGGGTAGTGAATACTTTCGTAGTATTTCTTTCTCGGATTATAGGCTTTTTTATAGACCGTCTTTTCAGCCGGAATGATGAAAGAGAATCGATCGGTATCGGTTTTTATATGGGAATGTTTATCTCTGAAATTGTACTAGGTCTTTTAGCTTCCTTTATTGTTGCCTGGTATTCTCGAATGAGGGAATTTCGTGCCGATGCGGGTGGGGCGCATTTGGCAGGTAAAGAGGCTATGCTTTCGGCTCTCAAAAAACTAAAACAGATTATGGAGGGAGAATCGGCTTTTATTGATGAACGAGCGCCCGCCTTAAACACTTTCAAAATCAATGGTCGACCTGGAGGAATCCTTGCTCTTCTGGCCACCCATCCGCCGCTTGAGGAAAGAATTAAAGCTCTAGAAAATCTCCCAGAGGAATAGAAAAAAGAAGGTTTGTAAAAAGCTCTTCCTAAAGAGACGAGGCTACAAAAGAAAATAGTTTACTGCTGCAATAAAAGCCAGAAGTCTTCTTCCTAAAAAAGGGGCAGAACGCTTTATCTCTTATTGTTTAATTTCTCTCGGTCTTAATCGAGGTTAAACGATAAATACTTCGTTTCTAAAAACTCTTTTATACCCCACTGCCCTCCTTCCCTTCCTATTCCAGACTCTTTGATTCCACCGAAAGGAGCTTGACAACAGGAAGGCCTCCCATCGTTTATTCCAACAATTCCAAAACGGAGAGCCTCGGATAGACGAAAAGCTCTTTTGAGATCAGAAGTCATGACATAAGAAGCCAAGCCATAATTGGTGGCATTGGCCCAACTAATAACTTCCCTTTCCATTTCGAAAGGAATGACTGGCAAAACTGGACCAAAAATTTCCTCACTAAGTATTCTTGCCGAGGGATCAGAGACCCAAACAATGGTGGGAGCAAAATACAACCCTTGGGATTTCCCTCCACAGAGAATTTTTCCACCTTTTTCCAAGACATCAGCAAGCAATGAATGAATTTTGTGAAGGGATTGTTCGCCAACCAGCGGACCAATATCGGTACTTGGAAGCAATGGATCTCCGAGGACAAGCTTTTTTGTCTCTTCAACTAGTTTGCTGCAAAAGGGCTCGCTGATCTTTTTTTCGACATAAAGCCTATTGACGGCAACGCACGCTTGTCCTGCATTCCTAAATTTTGCCTGAATGGCTTCTCTAATAGCGGTATCTATGTCGGCATCAGCAAAGACAATCATGGGAGCATTCCCTCCCAACTCTAAAAGAACGCCTTTTAAAGTTTTAGCTGCTTCCCTATAGATAGCCTTCCCTACGGGTATGCTGCCAGTAAATGAAATTTTTCTAATTCTAAAATCATCAAAAAATACCTTACAAAGCCTTTCGGGATTAGCCGTTGGAAGCACTTGTAAAACTCCAGGAGGCCCTCCAGCCTTATCCCAAAGAAAGGCAAGAAAGGTTGCAGTCAATGGACTGTGTTCAGCAGGTTTAATGATGATGGTACACCCGGCGGCAATGGCCGCAGCTGCTTTTCTTGTAACCATTGCAGCTGGGAAATTCCATGGGGTAATGGCTAATACAGGCCCAACAGGTTCATAAAGTACCACGATTCGTTTGGAAGGCATCGGAGCAGGAATAGTCAACCCATAAATACGTTTAGCTTCCTCAGCATACCACCAGACAAAACTAGCAGCATAATCGACTTCCTTTTTTCCTTCTTTAAGAGGCTTCCCCATTTCCAAAGCCATGATTTCAGCCAACTGATTTTTTTCTTCCACAATCAATTGAGCCCAACGCGATAAAATTTGATATCGGGTATCAACCGAAGTAGCTTTCCACAGTTCAAAAGCTTCCTCAGAGGCATCAATTGCTCGAAGAGCTTCCTCTGGACCACAATCAGCAACCAACCCTATAACTCTCCCATCGATAGGACTGATCAGCTCAAAACTATCCAATGTGTCCACCCAGCTGTTCCCTATCTTAGCGAGTTTAATAACTTTTTCATTTGTAAGTTGAGAATACATAATGACTTAGCTTTTAGAAAAAGAATTTCTATTAACAAAAAAGCAAGAACTTATGGGACCGTTACAGGCTTATCCTTTTCAAAAGAATATCGTTCGACCTGAATCCAGCGGTCCCCTTCTTTGACAGGCTCTTTATGGATCTTTACATCTTTAACAATCAGTTTGCCACTTTTTTCATCGAACCAAAAGTCTATGTCATAAAATTTTTCTGGATCGCCTTTTTCGCGAAAATCTGTACAGGCAAAATATTCTTTTCCAGGGATTCTTCTCACTGGATTATGAATTTCAACAAATTCCAAAGGAATATCTTTTCCTGTCTTAGGATCTTTCAAATAAAAGACTCCTCCTCCTTCCTTCAACTTTTGGGCTATATACTCATGAATGGCTGCTTTAACTTCCCAAGCACGCTTTTGTTCATACTCCCCAGGATGTTCTGTAGAGGGTAACCACCACCAAGGAATAGGATTACGCGTTTGTAAAACCCATTTATCTCCTTCCCTCTTTGGAAATTTATATACCCTTATATCCATTAAGAGTAGCTGGGTGCCTTTAGGTTTCCACCAAAAATCGAGTTCATAAGGCTTAGAAGCATCCAAACTATCATGAAATTGAACCGTTGCAAAGTATCCATATCCAGCCAAGGACCGGACCATACGAACTTTTTCATAGACAAGAGAGAGTTCTTGATAAGACACAGGATCGCGAAATTGGAATATGCCATTGGTAGATTTTTCTGATATATATTTTTGAACTTCTCGCTCAATTTCAGCTTTCGTAAATTCAGTTTCCTGGCAAAGTCCATGGCTAGTGCTAAGAGCCAATAGAAAAATAGCGATTAAAACACCTTTTTTCAAAAAATACGCATTCACTTTAATGATCCTTTAGAAATAATGGATGAGCGATCCTAGAGCATTGTCAAGAAATGTTTTCACAGGCAATGACAATTACTAAGTTTTTGTGAACCAATGGTAGAGCATAAAATAGACTAAAACCCCAGTAATGGACACATAAGCCCAGCTAGGCCACAGCAATTTGGTAATCCTGGTATGTTTCTGGAATTGGCCTGTGAGGGCGTAGTAAACAGCAAAAAAAATAGCTGGGAGGTTGACTATGGCAAGGATGGTGTGCGTTGTCAATATCGTAAAATAGACAGGCCTGGACCAATCGTGCCTAGGAAATGGAGTGGCTCCATGATAATAATGGTAAAGAAGATAACAAGTAAGAAAAGCAATAGAGAGGCTCACAGCAATGAGCATCGTCCACTTATGCAGGTCCTGTCTGCCACGTTTAATGGCAATATAGCCAAACAAAAGAAAACAGAAAGTCAGGGCATTTAAGGAAGCATTAATAGCAGGCAAATCTTTTACTTGCATCGAATTGAAGAGTCTTTTCTTCTAGAAGAGAAAAAGCAAGGCAAATGACTTTAAAATCCAGCTCGCTTTGCAGTTTTCTCTTTTCTTATGTTCCTTTGTTCGTCTTTGAAGATTCTTGTAATAAAAGAAGAATATCTATGGAAATATCCCTTGGCGTTTTTTGATTGAGTCCATCATAATATTTCCTAATAAATCCATCCTGGTCTATTAATACAAATTGAGTCGAGTGAAAGAATTTTCCTTCCGCTTGCACTTTATCTTTAGGATTCTCCCCCATCCCCAATGCTAGCCCCTTGACCACAAAATCCTGAACTTCTTGAGGTTTCCCCGTTACAAAGAACCAAAAAGAAGGGTCCGCATGATATCCCTCAGCGTATTTTCTCAAAACAGCTCCAGAATCTTCTTCTGGATCAATAGAAATGGACACTAGCCTTACTCCTTCAATTTTTCCAAGAATACTTTGCAACTGAGACATCCTAAGTGTTTCGGTCGAACAAGGACCAGGACAGTGTGTATAAATGAGATCAGCTACCCAAATTTTCCCCTTTAAGTCGTTGGCAGTTATCGTAACCCCATCGGATCGAACAAAAGAAAAAGGGGGAATTTGCCTAATTTTAGGCATGTTGGACCTCGCTTTCCAGTATTTTACCTGAAAGTAGCTGGATGTTAGGTTCAGGAAAAAGGAAATAGCAACAAGAGATATAAATAGAACAACGAGGGTCTTAATAAGACTTTGAGAGTTTTCTTGGCGTTGCAGGCTCATGGATTTTTCACTTTTATTTTATCGGTCACCCAAATACTTATTGCAGTGACAAGCACAAAAAATATAAATGTTATAACAAAATACATAGCTAACGTGTGGAGAGCAAGAGTAGAATGTGGAGACAACCAAAACCGTAACATCTCTAATCCGTAATACAATGGATTAAGAAAAATCAGCGTTTTAATCCACCCATAGGCTCCTTCAGCAGGAAACAAGGCTCCTGATAAGAGCCATAAAGGCATCAGGAAGAGATTCATCAAAGCATGATAGCCTTGAACAGAATCAAGTGGCCATGCAAGAATATAGCCCACCGCAGTCATGGCCATTCCTAGCAAGAATAAAGTAACCACCACTCCAAGCAATCGCTCTAGACTAAATGGGATACCTAGAGGCAGAGACAAAAAATAAACAAGTAATGCTTGCAACAAGCCTAAGGAAGTGCCGCCTAAGAGCTTCGAAAAGACAATCGAACTACGCGATATTGGGGCACACAGCACCCCTTGTAGGAAACCTTCCTTTCTGTCCTCGATGATGGAAATAGTCGAGAAAATAGCTGTAAAAAGAAGGATGAGAAGAAGCATCCCTGGGAAAAAGTATAGCAGATAGTTCGGTTCATTGGATGAATGGAAAGATTTTCCTACCCCAGATCCGATTAAAAGCCAAAATACCAAAGGAGTACCAAGGGCTCCTATGATTCTATTTTTTTGGCGCAGGAATCGGACAACCTCTCGCATCCATAGCGTATAAATAGCTAAAGGGAGATTTTCCATTCTTCTAATGGGTTGTTTCATCTTCTTTATCTCCAACAATAAATTGACGACCCGTCAAATGGAGAAAGACATCTTCTAAAGAGGTTTTAGCAATCGTCATAGCCGTAATATAACTCTGATGCCTTTCCAACAAATCTGCTGCAAATTGAAGAAGGGCTTGTGGACTTTCATCCTTTTTCGATTCAACAACAAGCGCCCCGTTGAGTTTTACAGGTGCCCTCCCAAGGCTAAGGATATCCTTTTCTAATATATCTGTAGAAGATGACCGAATCGTAAGAACGAGTCCTGGGAGTAAAGACCTAAGCCGATCTGGACTATCCCAGGCAATGACTTTTCCTTGGTCTAAGATTAACACCTTATCGCATCTTTCTGCTTCATCCATCAGATGAGTCGTAACTAAGATGGTCAGATTTAATTCTTTTCTCAGAGTAAAAAGATAGTTCCAAATATCTCTGCGTGCGGCCGGATCGATTCCCGTACTTGGCTCATCCAGAATTAAGACTTCCGGCCGATGCAATATCCCTTTTGCCACTTCAACCCTTCTTTGGAGCCCTCCCGATAAAGTCTCCACAAGATCTTTTTTTCTTTCAGAAAGATGAAAGAGCTTTAATAATTCGTCGATCCGATTCCGCAACTCTTTGCCATGTAAATTATACAAGTGGCCTTGATGCAACAAATTCTCTTCGACAGTTAATTTTTTATCTAGGCTGGGTGACTGAAAGACAATACCCATGATGGCACGAGCCGAAGCACTTTCTTCAGGATAAGAAAACCCAGAAATATTGACGGTTCCAGAGGACAAAGGTAATAAAGTGGAAAGAATTCTAAAAAGGGTTGTTTTCCCACTGCCATTAGGACCCAGAATCCCTGCAATCATCCCCTCTGCCACCTCGAAACTGACATTATTTAAAGCTAAACGCTCTCCATATGAAAAAGTTAGATTTTTTACTTCTACTTTGGTTCGCCGTATAATCTTTTCTGTTCTTACAGATTCAGTTTGAATAGGAAAATCTGTACTCATTTTAAAAATTTCCAACTCGAAAAAAAATGCTACTAACTACTTCCTAATTAACATGACTTTTTTGGATGTTCAATTCACGATATTCTCCAAAGTCTTGCCGATTTTGCTTTTGAAAACTCAAATAGCCATGAAGAATCTTTGCCGTTTTTTCTCCCACTCCTAAATTCTCTAAAAACAAGGCTTTTGCCCTTTCTCCTAACAACTTTCTTGCCTTTTCCTCTGCAATCAGACTCTTTAGTTGATGCGAAAACTCCTCCTTGTTTTGCACTACCACAATAGCTTTTTGATCCACAAAAAGATTCAATAATAATTTAAAGTTTTGCATATTTGGTCCGACTATAATCGCTTTTCCTGCTTTGGCAGCCTCTATAAAGTTCTGCCCACCTTTGGCTGTCAAACTTTTCCCTACAAAAACTAGATCAGCTTTTTCATAGAGAGAACGCAACTCTCCAGTAGAATCGACAATAAGGATATCAAAATCGCCTTCTGGATTCTTCTCCTTTTCCAAGCTGGAGCGCAATTTCGAATTAAGTCCAAATTGATCACAGAGCTTTTTGATCTCTTTAGCTCTTTCGGCATGTCGAGGAGCCAGGACTAAACGCAAATTCGGCCAATGTTTTCTAAGCTTGATAAACTCCCTCAAAAGAATATCCTCTTCTCCCCGATGCGTACTGCCTCCCAAAACAACAAGGTTTTTTGAATCCCAACCAACTTTTGTCCACCACCCTAAAGAAAGTTCCGTTTGGCTTCTATAATTAGCGACGTCAAACTTCATACTCCCTAATCGAAAAATTCTTTCGGGTGGAAACCCTACCTTTACAAATCGTTCGATTTCAGAATCATCCGTTACTAATATCAAACTCAACTTGTTCAGATAAGGCTTCATAAACCAAGAAAAAATTTTATACCACCTTTCCGTTCTTTCTGATAGTCGAGCATTGCACAGCAAAACAGGAATCTTCCTTTCAGAGGCTTCTGCCAAGAAATTCGGCCATATTTCAGTCTCGATAAGCACCACTAGCTTTGGGTGAAGATAAGAAAAAGTGCGACGGACAGCCCATGGAAAATCGAGAGGAAAATAAAAGACAAAACATTTTTCTTTGGGTTCCGATCCAGCAAGTCGAAAACCGGTAGCAGTGGTTGTAGAAAAGGCAACTTTGATATTAGGATCTATTTTCCAAAGCTCTTTTAATATGACTTTTCCGATCATCACTTCTCCCACACTCACTCCATGGATCCACAAATCTACCCCTTGCCCATCGTTCAGCTCTCGCTTTGGATACAATCCTAATCTTTGGTCAATTCCATCGAAAGGATTGCCCCTTCGTTTCAGTTTTATAAAATAATAGGGAAGGCAAAGGATGGTAAAAAGTCCAAACAAGAAGGAATAAAGCCAACGGAGAAAAAAAGACTTCATATTATCTAGATGTGTTTACTGCGCTCTGGGATGCGCGCGCTGATAAGAGGCTCTTAAATGCTCCGCACTTACTGAGGTATAAATTTGAGTTGTCGATAAATGAGAATGACCTAGTAACTCTTGGATACTCCTCAAATCCGCTCCTCCTTCCAATAGATGCGTGGCAAAGGTATGTCTTAACTTATGAGGGCTTATCGACTGATCCAATCCAGCAATCATAAGGTATTCTTTCAAAGCAAGTTGGAAAAAACGCGGAGTCAATGGCTTCCCTCTTGAAGAAACGAAAAGAAACTCGGAGTCATAAGGACAAACGTTAAGGTAATCGCAGATAGCAGCGGTAGCAACCTCTCCAATGATGCAAAATCTTTCTTTTTTCCTTTTCCCTTTAACAAGAAGAGCCAGTTCAGCAGGAAAAAAATTTTTTCTCTTTAATGCGCACAGCTCTCCAACTCGAATACCCCCACCATAAAGGGTTTCTAACCACGCCTGGTCTCTTTTCCATTGCCATTCTTTCCATTTGGATTTTGTTCCTTTTTCCTTCTCCTTTTCCCATTTCTGGCAAGGCGCATCGAGTAAGGCGCGAATCTGCTCCAAACTAAGATATCTAGGAAGGGGCCGAAAGAGTTTGGGTAAGGAAAGATTAGAAAGAGGACTTTCTTTTCCTTGTTCTTGATGTTGATAATAAAATTTAAAAAACGAACGAAGGGCAGCAAATCTCAATCGGATGGAACTCTGCTTTAAATCAGGTTTTTTAGAAAGAAAATACAGATAGCTTCTGCATTCTTCCTTCCCTACCTCTCTACAAGATTGCCATTTTCCCCAGGAAAAAAATTCTCTTAATGCCTGCCCGTAGTTCCGTAGGGTATAAGAAGAAAAATTTTTCTCAGAAAGATAATGGATAAATTTCTTCAGAGACTCTGCTACTTCTGGTGATAAAAGGCCTTTTTCTTTTTCTAATGCCATCGAAACAGTCCTCTTTCTATCATTCTTGTTTATTAAGAAAAAGAAAAGAGAAAAAAGAACTTTTACTTTCAGCAGCCATTTGATGTGTTACAGACACCCTTCTTAGGCCATAGGATATAGAAAAAATGTTGAAATTTCTTTCAAAGGTTTTTCATTTAGATGAATCAAAAAACCAAGCAACTGTTAAACTTTCAAACTAAAAAAAAATTGGTGAAACATTTACCTCATATTTCCGCTGAACACGATTTTTCCATTTTATCGAAAACCATCCATTTTTTAGGCGATACCTTAGGACGGGTCATTACGAATTTAGAAGGTAAAAAAATACTCGCCATAGAAGAAACTATAAGGAAATTGGCCAAAGAAAGCCGACAAGGCAAAGAAGAAGCCACTAAAGCTCTCCTACGTATAGTCCAAGGGTTAGATACTGACATCGCCTATCGAATGGCTATGGCTTTTACTTGTTACTTCGAATTGGTCAATATTGCTGAAGAAAATTATCGAGTTCGGATTTTAAAGAAAAGACGGGCAAACCAACTGCTCTATCCCAAAAAGGCTATTCCTAAAGAATCGATCGAATCGGCTTTGTTTGAGTTAAAAAAAGCGAAAGTTACCAAAAAGCAAATCCAAGAAATTTTAGAAAAAATGGAGATCGTTCTTGTTTTCACTGCCCATCCAACAGAAATCAAAAGGCAAACGGTATTAAATAAGCTTTGCGAAATATCCTTCCTGTTAAAACAAGCATTTGGTACTGTCAGACTGCCTCAAACCATTCAGACCGAAATAGAACGATTAATCGCTTCACTGTGGCTAACGGAACGGTCGAGATCAAAAAATCCTCAGGTCTTAGATGAAGTCCGAACAGGACTCTGGTATTTTGAACATACCCTATGGGATGTCATCCCTGAGCTCCATAATGAATTCAAAAGAGTCCTTCATATTTATTACCCTGGAGTTTCCTTAAAACCCAGATGGATCTCCTTTGGCTCATGGATTGGAGGAGATAGGGACGGGAACTTTCAAGTGACAACAGCCACAACCGCCGCTACACTTATTTTGCAGCGCAATCTAGCCCTAAAAAAAATTGCTCAAAGCCTTCTTCAACTTTCCGAAGTCTTCTCTGTTTCTAGTCAACATATTGCCCCCTCCAAAAATGTCCTTGGGCTTTTAGAGGAAAAACTCAAAGTTTTTCCCTCTCTTAAAGAAGAATACGAGAGTTACCCCAACGAGCCATACCGCCTATTGTTATTAGCTCTAAAAAAAGAAGTCGAAATGGCTATCGATACTATCACTGAAAAAGATCTGCTCGATTTCTTCACCGAACCGCTGCCTCGTTGCTTCACACTGAATACCATAAACGCCGTTCTAGAAGCAATTGAAGAGAATTTTAAGGCACCAAATACTCGAATTTTTCTTGAGGGAGAATTTCAAAAACTAAAACAGAGAATCGAAGTCTTTGGCCTCCATATTTTCTCTTTAGATATCCGGCAACATTCCTCTATGCATCAAGAAGCTATTGAAGAGCTACTCCAACTCAATGGCAATGGTGTCAAATCCTACGCGACTCTCAAAGAAGAAGAAAAGGTCGAAGTTCTAAATAGCTTGTTCCAGAAGCCTTTCCCTTCTCTTCCATCTCTTTACAGCCATGGAAGCGAAAAGCTCAAGGAAATCCTAGGGCCTATCCTCGTTTTTTCTAGATCAATACGGATCTTAGGAAAAGAAGCATGCGGATGTTATTTGATCAGCATGACTTCTGGCTTATCTGATATCCTCGAAGTCCTTTATCTTTGTGAAATATGCGATTGTTTCATTGATATTGCTCCACTTTTTGAAACTCTTTCGGACTTAAAGTCAGCTCCAAAGATTCTAGAGGATCTTCTCTCTCACCCACTTTATAGAAAGTATCTGCAAAAACGAAACAACAAACAGATAGTCATGCTGGGCTATTCGGATAGTAACAAAGATTGCGGATATATGACTTCTAATTGGTGGCTTTATCACATACAAGAAAGGCTCCATGAAGTTTGTCAATCGCACGGAGTCGATCTTATCCTTTTTCATGGGAGAGGGGGGACCATTGCCCGCGGAGGAGGTCCAGCAGCAAAAGCTATTTTAGCCCAACCCAAAGGGCTTTTAGACGGAAAAATTAGGATTACAGAGCAAGGAGAAGTGCTGTCCACCCGTTATCATGATTTCGATATCGCTTTTCGAATCCTCGAACAAACCGCCTATGGGGTACTCCTTGCTATTTATAAGAGTAGAAAAAGAAGCGTGATTCCAAAATCTTGGAAAACTATTATAGAGTCGATCGCCGAAAATAGTTATGTTGCCTATACTCAATTGGTTCAAAATGAAGTCGATTTTTTGCGTTTTTGGCAAGAGGTCACCCCAATCAACGAAATCGGGTCTTTAAAAATTGCTTCCCGGCCTATTTTCCGTTTTCAGTCTAAAAGTTTCGAAGATCTTAGAGCCATCCCATGGGTGTTCTCTTGGATGCAAACTCGGTTCGTTATTCCTGGCTGGTATGGCATAGGATCAAGTTTAAAAATAGCAATTGAATCTAGTCCTGAATCTTTATCCATCCTACGACAGATGTACGAAAAATGGCCTTTTTTTCAAACTGTCATAGATAATGCCCAACTTTCCCTCGCTAAAACAGATATTGACATTGCTAAACTGTATTGTTCGTTAGCCACCAACAGAAACCTCAGCGACAAAATATTTGCAATAATAGAATCAGAATACAAGCAAACGGTCGAAACTATCCTGAAAATAACCAATCAAACTTCCATTCTAGATCATGAGCCCATTCTTCAAAGATCTATCCGATTAAGAAATCCTTATGTAGATCCACTCAATTTTATTCAAGTAGAGATGATCCGAAGAAACCGCAGCGGCTCAATCACCGATCCAAATGAGATTGACAAGATCCGGTCAGTCATCGAATTAACTATCAATGGAATCAGCGCAGGGCTAAGAAACACTGGATAGTCTTCCCTTCCAGCTCTTCCTAGAGATCTTTTTCCATAAGAAGGCTGGAGCTTTCGAAGCTTAAATAAAGTGCTATCTTCCAAACTAAAAAAAAAGATTTTTTCTTTGCTAATTGCCTATTTTATGCAATAATACTCCTAGATGGATAATAATTATAAAAGCTTTGATCATAAAAATTCTTTTGATCGGAGCACTTCCCATTTAAAGCGGGAATGGGATTACATCTCTTTATCGATTGTTCTGGCTATCATCATTGGCTATGTACTTTTCGTAATCTTTTTGAATTTTGATCATTTTATTCCGTATTTAAGGCCAGAAAGCGAAATTTTCGATATTCCTCCCACTCCTTTTTAAAGAACAAAAAAATTACTCCTTTGATCTAGAAAAAAAGGCTGTTTATTCGGTTTGCCTAAATTGATCAGTCCTACAACAAGGCTTTATTGACCGCATTAAGATAGGCTTTGACACTAGCCTCGAGGACGTCAGTGGAAGCTGCTTTCCCTGTTACTAAATGTTTTGAGTCAAAATTCACTTTAACGGTCACTTCTCCAATAGCATCTTTTCCCTCTGTCACTGATCTGACTTCATATTCAACTAAATGCCCATGCAGACCCGTAATCCTATCTACAGCTTTCATTGCTGCATCTACCGCTCCATCACCGGTACTCGCATCCACGAGCAGTTCTTGGCCACGCCGTAATTTTATCGTGGCCATTGGAATCCCTCCACTACAAACAGCTACTGCTACATATTCCAGCTGATAGGTCTCTTTGATCCGAGAGATTTGTCCCTCGACAAGAGCAATCAAATCATCATCATAAACAAACTTTTTCTTATCTCCTATGTCTTTAAACTGGGAGAAAATGTTATCTATTTCATCTTTTTCTAATTCGAAGCCTAACATGCGCAGTCTGTTTTCCAGCGCAGCTCTTCCACTATGTTTTGTTAAAGGCAGTTCGCTTTGGTCCCATCCAATTATTTTTGGATCAATAATCTCGTAAGTTTCCCTTTTCTTTAAGATGCCATCTTGATGGATACCGGCAGCATGGGCAAAGGCATTTTCTCCGACAATCGCTTTATTTCTCTGGACAGCCAAACCCGACATTCTTGCAACAAGCCTAGAAGTCCTAAGAATTTCTTTCAGTTGAATGCCAATCTCGATTTTCCCAAAAAATCGGGACGGGTGTGTATAGCCATAATAATTTCTTCAAGAGAAGCATTTCCAGCTCTTTCTCCAATTCCATTTATGGTTCCCTCGACTTGTCTAGCTCCAGCTTTTATTGCTGCCAAAGAGTTAGAAACAGCCAGGCCTAAATCATTATGACAATGCACGCTAACAACGGCTTTATGAATATTGGGGACATTTTCAAAAAGATAGCGGATCAAAGAAGCAAATTCTTCTGGAACAGCATACCCAACTGTATCTGGAATATTGACGGTGGTTGCCCCCGCTTCTATGACCTGCTGCAGGATTCTAGCTAAAAATTCGGGCTCGGTCCTCGAAGCATCTTCAGCTGAAAATTCCACATCTTCTACAAAACTTTTCGCCAAACGTACTCCATTGACCGCAATCTGGATAATTTCCTCTTCATCCTTAGCAAGCTTATAGCGACGATGAATTTGAGAGGTAGCAAGAAATACATGAATCCTTGCCGCACTCCCAGCTGGTTCCAAGGCGGATGCTGCCACTTCAATGTCCTTAGGTAAGCAGCGGGAAAGCCCACAAATCTTTGGTCCTTTCACTTGCGTAGCTATTTCTCGGACTGATTGATAATCTCCTTGGCTGATAACCGGAAATCCTGCTTCAATCACATCGACCCCAAGCCTGGCTAACTGTTTAGCCACTTCTAGCTTCTGCCTGGCAGTCATACTGGCTCCAGGACATTGTTCTCCATCCCTCAAAGTGGTATCAAAAATAATAAGCCGATTTTCAGCCATAGGAAGGCCCTCTTCACTGGTTGTTGTTGTTTAATCGTAAGCAGCCTGCACGCCTTGAAGATTTTTCTGCTTCAGCCAAGGAAAGAGTGCACGAATCTCTGCTCCTACTTTCTCAATCTGGTGCTCAGCTCCCTGGGCTAGCAATTTTCTATACCGCTGTTTTCCCGATTTAACCTCTTCAATCCATTCCTTGGCAAAGGTACCGTTTTGAATGTTCTCCAAAACCTTTCTCATGTTTTCTTTGACATGCTCATCAATGACTTTGGGGCCAACCGAAACATCTCCCCACTTGGCCGTTTCTGATATAGAAAATCTCATGCCAGAAATTCCTGATTCATAAATCAAATCCACGATCAATTTCATTTCGTGTACGCATTCGAAATAGGCCATTTCTGGTGCATACCCACTGTTGACCAATGTTTCAAAACCAGCAGTAATGAGGGAGGTTAATCCTCCACATAACACCGCCTGCTCTCCAAAAAGGTCCGTTTCGGTTTCTTCTTTAAAAGTTGTTTCAATAACCCCCACTCGAGTCGAACCTATGCCCTTAGCCCAGGCCAAAGCCACATCTCTTGCCTTGCCACTTCGATTCTGGTAGGCCGCAATTAAGGCAGGAACTCCTCTGCCTTGGATGTATTCTCTTCTAACCAGATGCCCTGGACCTTTTGGTGCCACAAGAATGACGTCTACTTCAGGAGGAGGCACTACAAGCTTGTAGTGGATCACAAAACCATGGGCAAAACCAAGAATTTTACCAGGAGTAAGATTGGGAAGTATCTGATCGGCATAAATCTCTGGAATCACTAGATCAGGAGTGGCTAAAAAAATAATATCGGCTCTTTTCACTACCTCGCTATTCGTTAAAACTTCCAATCCATGTTTTTTAGCAATGTCTATTGATTTACTCTGAGGATGCAGCCCAATGATTACGTTCATTCCGCTATCCCTTAAATTCAAAGCATGGGCATGTCCTTGGGAACCAAACCCAATGACTCCAATGGTCTTGGTTTTTAAAATCGATAAATCCGCATCTTTATCCAATAATACAGTCTTTGTCATTTTTTCCTTTCCACCATCGACAATGAAATATTCCTACTTTTCTACCTCAAAAAGTCGATGATTAGCCTTTCTATGTTTAGTCTTTCAATATTCCTTCTTTTAAGGTTTTTTAGATTCTTGGTAGTGCGATCTTTCCAGTTCTGCTTAAATCCAATATCCCGAAGTCCTGCATAAGAAAAATAAATTTCGAAATTTTACTCTCATCCCCAGTCACTTCTATAGTCATATTTTTGGGTTCGACATCGACTATTTTTGCCCGGAAAATATCGCAGATCTGCATTAACTCCGCTCGACTTTTATTGCTCGTCGCTACCTTTACCAACACTAACTCCCTATCAATATATTCTCCATCCCTAAAATCCTGAACCGCTAAAACATCAATGAGTTTGTTCAATTGTTTTGTCACCTGGTCTAATACTTGATCATCTCCTTTGACCACTATCGTCATCCGAGAAACAGACTCATCATGGGTTGGACCTACATTCAGGGTATCAATATTATAGCCTCTGCCGCTGAAAAGCTCAGCAATCCTGGTCAAAACACCAAACCGGTTCGCCACTAAAATAGATAACGTATGCCTCATATACTTGATATATTACAAATATTTTTCTCTCTATAAAAAATAATTTATCGAATCTTTTGCATAGATTCGAATGTAGTTCTTTTTCTTTTGTAAAAAATATTTTTTTGTTTCAGCTACTTAGGCATTAAAGAAAAACTAACCGCTAGACTACGGTAAGCCTTACCAGCTTCCCTTTCCTAACATGAGGCTAAAACCATCTTTTCTGTAAAAGGTAGTCTTTCCTCGTGCCACTCTTCCTGTCCTGTATAGATAGCATATCAATGAGCAATATAAAAATGATTATATTTACCTTCAGGCTCTCCCCAAAGAAAATCCATATGAGAAATGTATGATTGCAGATAGGAATGCGTTAATTCTCGAATGAACTCCTTGATTGCTTGTTCTTCTCCTTCCACAATCAATTCTACTCTTCCATCTTTTAAGTTGCGGACTAGCCCTCCAAGGGGATAACGTTGGGCAATTCTTTTAGCCGTCGCTCTAAAACCAACACCTTGAACAAAACCAGAAAAATAAGCTTTTAGCTGTTTATTCACAGCAATCCAAGAAAGATTCTCAGTTCATTAAAAAAATTACCATCTCTTTTTCCTAAGAAAAAGCAATAGGAAATTGATTAAAATAAAAAAAGTAATAACCCATCATAGCATTTCTCAATGGCCGGTTGCAGGGATGAAGCGTAGGGGCTTAGAGTTAGAGCTTCTATCCTTAATTTTTCACATTAAACTCAGAGAAGAAGCTGTCAAGGAAATTCCAGCCTCCAATCATTGATGTCGCTTGAGAAGACTCTCTTTAAGCAGGGATTCGATTGGCGGGGGCGGATCAAGGTATCTTAAAACACCCTACTAGTTCGCTTGGGTCAATGAGAGAAAAATAGCTTTTTTTTCTTTGATGCTTATCGGTAAAAAGAATAAGGAATAGGATTATCTATGAGCAGATATTTTTCTTCGACGCATGCACTGAGTGATGGAGGAAGATTCCTTATTGTAGGTTTACCTGGTACAAAACTTACCCAAGAGCAGATAGAGACGATTCGAGACGTTCAGCCCGCAGGATTCATTTTTTTTTCTCGGAACCTTGAAAATCCGGTTGCTTTCAGAAATCTAGTCGACACTTTGAGATCCCTACTCAACCATGAGCCTATTTTAACCATTGATCAAGAAGGGGGTAGGGTCTCTCGGTTGAAAGTATTCGGTAGTGAACCCCCTAGTGCGAAAGATCTTGGGGAAAAGGGGGATATAGCCCTTCTTAGGACACATGGAGAACTGACAGGAAAATTATTAAGGCTTTTCGGCCTGAATTATAACCTTGCCCCTGTGTTGGATTTCGAAACTGCTGAACAGGAACACAATTCATTAAAAGGCAGAACGTTTGCTGCGAATCCACAAAGTGTTTGTTCTTTTGCCAAAGCCTTTATAGAAGGCATCCACTCCCAGGGAATACTGTGCTGTGGCAAACATTTCCCTGGCTATAGTTTCGCGCAATGCGATCCGCACCTTGAACTGCCTCAAGTTTTTAAAACCAAAAAAGAACTCGAGGCTTATGAATGGGTTCCTTTTAAAAACCTTCAATATTTGTGTGATAGTTTCATGATTGCTCACATTCGCAACTTGAATCTGGATCCAGAGGGACTGCCCGCTTCTCTTTCGTTTCGAACCATTCATGATGTTTTAAGAAAAGAATGGAATTATACCAAACTCCTCTTATCCGACGACATCGACATGGGAGCCATCATTCATCATTACTCCTTAAAGGACACCCTCGAACTATCCCTCAAAGCTGGAATAGATCTGCTCTTACTTTGCCATCGTTTTCCATTAATTAGAGAAGCCGCCTCTATTTTGAGCTCATTGCCTGAAACCATAAAGGAAGCTGCCTGGCAGAGAATCGAAAATTTCCGAAAGCGGCTGGCTCCTCCCCTTCCCTTCTCTCTGAGTGAGTTTCAAAGCATAGACTCAGAGATCTATTCGCTTAGGGAAAAAGTCCTTGGAAAAGAAAGAGCAAAACTTAGAGCACCAGAGGATGGGAAACGCTCTCCTGTTGAAATTTATTGAACCCATTTTCCATTTGAATTTTCTCTAGAGGTAAAATATGGTTATTTCTCCTAAAGATCTTTAGCTTTTGAGGAACAATGTAATGGACTGGATTGGTAGGGAATGGATTCCATCGTCTCAAGGGGCTCTGCTTCTAATCTACGCTGCAACTTTAGAAGACATTGAGTATCTTGAAAAAAACGCTCCTCGAAAGCTTGTCATCGCGGTGGGAGAAACAGAGATAAAAGATTGCAAACAGCTGCTCGAAAGAGGGTATCTATGCTTAGGAAAAATCAATAAAGAAGAGGCTGTTCAATGGCTAAGAGATAAAATCGAATCGCGGGAACTGATCGCTATAATCCTTCGATTGACAGAGGAGCCACAAGGAACTGTTTCCGTCTTTCCACAGTTTGTTTTGGATATTATCGAAGCAACGCAATCCATGCGTATTCCAGTCTGGATCGATTCTTTCTGGAATCATTTTTTAACTCATTCGGATTCAAAACCAATTGCGCGTCGCATCCTTGTTGGCGCTCCTAAGTCTCCTAATGATACCGGATGGGATTGGCTAAGAAAAAGTTTCTATGATCTTTCCGCTCAAGCTTTGTCCATGCATTCAGAACTAGAAGAAAGCATTGGTTGGCAAGCTGTTTATTATCTTAAAGAGAGAAAAAACCTCCCTATCTTCATCGATGGTTATAGCCAAAAAACGCTTACAGGAAAGGTCCTTTTGGGAATAGCTTTAAAAGTTGCCAGTTGGATTTCCAAAAATGTCCATGAACAACGAGTAGGGGTCCTTTTGCCGATCGGAGCAGGTGCCGTCATCGTCAATTTAGGGATCGTTTTTTCTGGAAAAATTCCTGTAAATTTCAATTTAACCGTTGGATCTGCAATGAACCTCGTTTCGATCGAAAGGTCCAAGGTTAAAACGGTGTTCACAGCCAAAATGATCAAAGAGAAACTTCAGGACTTCCCTTGGCCGAAAAGGACCATCGAAATAGAAAGCCTTCTTCAATCCTTTTCAAAGCTTTCGCTTTTCTTTCATATTTTCTTGGCTGATCATTTGTCCACAAAAGCTCTTACGACTCTTTGGGGTATTCCCAAACTGGGGGGAAATAGAGAAGCAATTTTACTTTTTACAAGCGGCTCTTTTGGAGAGCCCAAAGGAGTCCCCTTATCCCATAAAAATATCTTGGCTAATATTTCCCAGATTAAAACCATTCTTTCGACTATTCCGATTAAAAAATTACTTGGTGCCCTTCCTATTTTTCATAGCTTTGGTTCAACGACCTGTCTCTGGTGGCCGATATTAGGTGGTCCTCAGACAGTTACTTACGTCAATCCCCTGGAAATAGAAAAATTAGCAAACCTCATCGAACAGCACCAAATTGATCTTCTTATTACTACGCCTACCTTCTTACGGCAGTACCTTAAAAAAGTTCCTCCCGAAAAACTTCGGAGTCTTAAAATTGTGATTGTGGGATCAGAAAAACTTCAACGTCAGCTTGCAGCTGATTTTGAGTCGAAATTTGGAATTCCTGTTTGTGAAGGATATGGGACGACAGAAGCCGCTCCTGTGATTAGTTCCAATGTGGTTGATCCTTTCCAGCCCCTGGTTCAATAGCTAACACCGAAAGGAACAAACCCGGAAGCGTCGGTCAGCTTTCGGCGGGAATGTCTATTCGGATATTTGACCAAGAAACCCGAAAGGAATTACCGCTTTCAGCCAGGGGGATATTAAGCTTTAAAGGCGCTAATATTTTTAATGGTTATTTGGATGATCCATTGCGTACGGCAGCTTCCTTTCAAGAAGGCTGGTATTTAAGTGCTGATATAGGGACATTGGATAACGAAGGGTTTATTTTTATTGAAGACCGAGCCAGTCGATTTTCTAAGATTGGTGGAGAAATGGTCCCTCATGGTACCATTGAAGAAGCTTTAAGAAAAAGTTTGTCGCAAACCCATGGAGAAGAGATTGAAATGGCAATCGTAGGGATTCCTGACCTCAAAAAAGGTGAAACACTGGCCTTACTGATTAACAAGCAGGTTCATAATTGGCAAATTAGAAAATATCTTCTTGCCCAGGGTTTTTCCAGGCTTTGGATCCCAAAACAAGTTATTTTCTTGGAATCCCTTCCAAAAACACCTCTTGGAAAAATAGATTATCTTCGATGCCGGCTGATTGCTGCCAATAAAGCAATCTATGCCGATGACCAGTCTAGTCCAAAAGAAAGCATGGATCAAGAGGAGGATCGATCTAGTTAAGGATAATTCTCGAATATCACAATAATGAAAGAATATCTTTGCTTACAAGCCCAAAGCATCAACAAGCCTTTTCCTAGTTTCCCATAATTTTTTGCCTCCCCCTGGAGCCTGCCCCATCAGTTGTTCGATTTTCCCACCTTCTAATCCATGAATACTTAAAAGCCTCTCTTCGTAACGATCTATGATTTTTAAAGAAATAGGTTTTTTTTGAATAAAGGCCAAAGCCTTTTGAAGAAGCGCGTAACATTCTGGTAGGGGCGTTCGTTCCTCGGCGGTCTGAACCACCAGTTCAATAAAATAAGTGGAACAAAGAAAAGTCGTCCAATCTTTTCTTAACCCTAGCATTGGATCTATAATCTGATATTCTTTTAATAAATAGAGATCACTTTTTTTCGGAACATAGAAAGTCAGTTCACACTCATAAAAAAGATCAATGGGGGCAAAAGAAGACTTTCCTGTCTTTCGAGCGCCTTTAGCCAGTGTTTTAATGCATCCTAAACTACTAATCCAATAGAGGATCGAACTACTTTCTGAGTATGGATATTTTCTAAAAGCGATACCTGTTGTGGATAGAATATGGTTTGATTCTTTTTCCATGGATCAAGCTGCATTTAATTTTATCCATACAGACTCAAGAATGCTTGTTTGCATCCGCTCCATTTTCTGTCGATCCACCTCTGTCTGATCATCTAATCCACAAAGATGTAGCATCCCATGAATACCATAGAGCAACACTTCTTTTACTACAGGAATAGCCCGAGCATTGGCTTCCTTCTCTGCAATGAATGGACAAATTAAAATTTCGCCATAATCAAAACTAATGACATCGGTAGGAGTAGGGTCATTAAAAAAGCGGGCATGCACCTCACCCATTTCTTTTGAAGATAAAAGGACAAAATAAAGCTTTTGTGGAAAATTTATTTCCTTAGGCATTAAACCCAGTGCCAATTTCCACCCCTTCTTTAGCCTTAGCAAGGGCAAGGGCACTTCTTTCTGAAGATTCTGAATCACTATCAGTTGATTTTTCAACGTTTTTCGGACTTTTCGGATAATGAATGCGAGTATGTAATATCGTTTTTAATGAAAAAATAAAGCTATGTTTGATTTCAGTAATTTCTTTCATACTTAGGGGGCATTCGTCAAGCTGATGATCTTGGAGTTTTTGGGAGACGATATCTTCGACTAACTGTTCAATGTCCTTAAGGCTTGGCTTTTCTAAGCACCGAGAAGCACTTTCAATGGAATCGGCTAGCATCAATATCCCTATTTCTTTTGTTTGGGGCTTAGGACCAGGATATCTAAACCGTGATTCATCTAGCTCCGGAACATCTTCCTCTCCCATGTTCAGCAGCTTAACCCCCATCTTACAATCCTCTATATTCTGCAAAGCTTTTCTATAGAAATAATAAACCAAAGAGGTCCCATGATGCTGTTGGATGGCATCAATAATAGGTCTTCTCAAATGATGTTCTAAAGCAAGATCCACTCCATCCTTAATATGAGAAATAATAATCAGGGCACTCATGGAAGGAGTCAGTCGGGTGTGCGGATTATCAGCCCCCTGGTTTTCTACAAAATATTGGGGGTTTACTACCTTACCAATATCATGAAAATAAGCCATTACTCTACAAAGACTCCCATTTTCTCCAATTGCATTAGCAGCCGCTTCAGCAATATTGGCAACCATTAAACTATGATGATAAGTCCCAGGTGCCTCAGTTGCTAGCCTGCGCAGTAACGGGTGATTCAAATCCGACAATTCCAGCCAGGTAAAATCGGTATTTAGTTGGAAAATCTCTTCCAGGACAGGCAAAAGCGTGTTGACCAATACCGCAGTAAAAAGTCCTATCCCGATGCTCAAAAAGGCTTGTTGAATCAGTACATCTGTATCCCCCCATTAATAATTCCAAAGCCAACCGCGCAAACAAGACTCGTCAGTCCCACTGCAATCCCGGCTTTCAAAATATCCCTCCGTTGGCAAATCCTCTGTATAAAATAGACCCCAACAATGCCAGATAAAAGGTTACTAGCTAAAAGAGGAATACTCGGATTGACAAGCAGAGAAATAAAGACACTGGAAAGCACTACGACAATTACTCCCGCATGAACATTTATCAAGGCTGTCACTAACAGGGGAGCTACAGCAGTGGAAACATAAAAATAGATGGCCCTCGATTCCAAGCCTGGCTGATGAATGGACCAGACATAGACAGACTTGGCAATTAACAAATTAATGGCAATAACGGCAAAGACAAGCAGCAGCTTGGAATTGCTATAGAATATCTTTGGAAGACTTAAATTCAACACCATTGCGGTACAACTTGTCAGGATCAAAGAAAGGAAAACTAGCGAATAGGTCACATGACCGGTAGCAAAAAGGCCTAAGACAATGCAAAAGAAGATAAAAAAAAGAAAAATAGCAATGCGGATCGGCTCGTTTGTTTCCAGACGATTTTCCCACTTCGGGATTACAAAAATTTTTCTTTTCCTCTCTTGTCGATTTCCTTTAAACCTGGCAATAAGCTGCTCAAATAACGGTTTCATTTGGTTTCCTTACAGTTCGACCTATGGATCCTATAGGCTTCTACAATATCCCTGACAAGCTTATGCCTGACAACATCCTTTTCGTCGAACTCACAAAAACAGATTCCTGAAACTGATTTTAAAGCGCTGATTGCCTCAAACAAGCCAGAACTCCTATGCTTTGGAAGATCGACTTGTGTCGGATCCCCCGTAATAACACAGCGAGATCTCTGCCCCAAACGCGTTAAAAACATGAGCATCTGTTCGGCCGTTGTATTTTGAGCTTCATCCAGAATAATAAAACTGCCACTTAATGTCCTGCCACGCATAAAGGCCAGTGGCGCTAATTCTATGATTCCTTTTTCAAGCATTTTCCTTAGTTCGTCTGGGTCAAGCATCTCTTCCAGAGCATCATATAAGGGACGCAAATAAGGGAATATTTTTTCTTCGAGTTCCCCAGGAAGAAATCCAAGCTCTTCTCCAGCTTCTACCGCAGGCCGCGTTAATATAATTTTTTTGATCTCTTCATCCCTAAAAGCGGCTAATGCCGCCGCCACTGCCAAGAAGGTTTTGCCTGTCCC
Source organism: Methylacidiphilum kamchatkense Kam1 (assembly GCF_007475525.1). Classification (NCBI taxonomy): domain Bacteria; kingdom Pseudomonadati; phylum Verrucomicrobiota; class Methylacidiphilae; order Methylacidiphilales; family Methylacidiphilaceae; genus Methylacidiphilum (ex Ratnadevi et al. 2023); species Methylacidiphilum kamchatkense. Next base: position 1,785,151 of record NZ_CP037899.1, read on the forward strand.
AGCAGGTCCCAATCCAAAAACAAGTTCATGTTCTTTAATAGCCTCAATGTATTTTTTTGATTTAAGGTTCTCGGGATTACCGGAGGTTTTTTCGTCGAAGTTTCTAATTTGGATTTTTGCAAATCACTGAGCGCAACACCGTTATCTTTCTCAACAAATTCCATAGCATTATGAAAATCTTTTTTCCCAATTTCCAAACCTTGATCTCGGGCATCCTGCAATTGATCTATAACTTTCCTGGTTTTTCGTACATTATCAGGTGCCCCATCAATCCGTAGCCAGCCATCCCTTGTAGTTACCTTGACCCCAAAACGTTCCTCCAAAAGGCGAACATTTTTAATTTCATTGGCAAAAAGTTCATGAACAAATCGACCGTTTTCAAATGAAATAATCTCTGAATGATTCATGATTTTAGGGGTTTAAGAAAAAATGAAACGGATTGTAAAAAAACAATGCTCCAAAACGCATAGACAAGAGAATGTCGCCACAGAGAAAGAGAAAAGGGAAACGAAGCAAGGCGGAATTTATAGAAGAAAAGAGGAAAGAAACTTAAAAAATTCAAATTTGAAACTAGTTTTTTATAAAGCAAGTTTCTCCAACAAATCATGAAAAAAAATAAATTTTCCTATCTTTATGAATATAGAAGATGCTCACACTTTTAAAGTATCTATTTATAGAATTATCATTTTTTAAAAATCCGTCAAATATCAAATTGGAATTTCCATCCTTACCAAAAAACTCTTTTCTTTCCTACAAATACAGCCTTCCTAAAACCCTCAGTCAACTCTTTCTCTCCGTCCAAGGACAACGACACCAGAGAAATAAATCCTTTTTTCTTCTAAGCCAAAGTTTTTCTTTTAGCTTGATCGAGAGAACAAGCTTCAACTCACCAATGCATGCCCTTGCCGTAAGACTGCTCTAATCAGATAGGAGGAGCTATTAGGCTACTTACTTACTTTGGTAAGTTCTAGACCTACTCAAAAGCTTCAATAATGGAGCATACGGATTGCTATCGAGTAGAGAGTTAGAATTTTCTAGGCAGAAATGAAAGGAAACAAAGCTAACAAGAACACTCCTTATGGTTCCTTTGCATGAATTCTAGAAAATTCTTTGATTGCTCCATCATTTTTCTTTGGACATTTGCCTCTTCAATAAAACTTTTGTTATCAAAAAGTTCGTCAATCTTAGGCAAATACAGCGAAAAAGGGAAAATCAATGCTCTTCTATAGAACAATATAGATTCTAAATGCAGCGACGCTCTCATGGTACCAAAATTTCCACGAGTCACCCCAACCAGACAAACGGGTTTTTTTTCGAGAGCCTCTTGGCGAGGCAGCAAGTCAATGTATTGCTTTAAAGGACCAGGAATACTGCCGTTATATTCAGGAAAAACGAAGACAAGTCCTTGAGCATCAATTGTTTGCCTTATCGTTGGAAGGATTGATTGAGGAGTTTTTTTAAAAGCCGTGCCTGACCATGCTTCTTTAGGCATCAATCCTAAATCAATGATGCTTACTTTTTGTTCTAGTTTTGAATAAATCCGTGCCAGTTGCGCAGCTACAAGCCGACTTTTACTGCCTACTCGATTCGTACCAACTACTATTCCAATCATAAACATTTCCAGAGCATCAGCAATGTTGTTGAAAAATGTATTTAGGCCATGGGCTAATACTTCTTAGCATTTAATAAGTTCCAATAATCTATTAGAAAAGAATAATCTTTTGTTTGCCTTTACAGCAGGGACAATTAACGCAACTATATTAATTCATTTATCCATTATTGAAAGTATGCGAATTGGAATTCCAAAAGAAATCAAAGAAGGGGAAAATAGAGTCTCTCTTATTCCAGCCTGCGTAAGAAGCTTGGTGGAATCTGGTCATACGATTTTAGTGGAGTTGGATGCAGGGAGTGGGAGTGGGTTTACAAATGAAGAATACTTTAAAGCAGGGGCTTTGCTGGTATCGGCAGAGGAGGCATGGGGTAGTGATCTGGTGGTTAAAGTCAAGGAGCCGCTAGAAACCGAATATCGTTTTTTCAGAAAAAACTTGATTCTTTTTACCTTTTTGCACCTCGCGGCGAATCGTCGACTCACTGAAGCCTTGCTAGAAAAAGAGGTTACGGCCATCGCTTATGAAACCCTTAAGTTGCCAGATGGCACTTTACCACTTCTCATTCCAATGAGTGAAATTGCAGGAAGAGTGGCAATACAACATGCTGCTCGGATTCTAGAAAGAAACCATGGAGGCATGGGCATTCTTTTAGGCGGGGTACCAGGGGTTGAGCCAGCACGAGTTGCTATTGTTGGAGGGGGAACGGTTGGTACAAATGCCTTGAAAATGGCCTTAGGTCTTGGCGCTGATCTTACAGTTTTTGATAATAGCCTTAAAAAATTACGTTTATTAGACGACCTCTTTGGAGGAACGATTAAAACAATTATGGCAAACCCTTACACCATCGAAGAAAGGATCAGTTCGTTTGATCTATTGATTGGTGCGGTGTTAAATCCTGGTGCGAAATCTCCCAAAGTGATTAGCAAACAGATGATTGAAAAAATGCGACCCGGCAGTGTCGTCATGGATATTTCGATCGATCAAGGAGGCTGTATTGAAACTATCGATAAACCTACGACCCATGACAATCCAACTTTTATAAAATCTGGAATCATCCATTATGCTGTAGCCAATATTCCAGCCGCTGTGCCTAGAACCGCAACCTATGCTTTAACAAACGCCACATTCTATTGGATCAACCTTTTAGCCACTCATGGACTGAAGGCTATCAACGTTGACCCAGCGATTAAAACCGCCGTCAACACGATAAGAGGCGAACTTACTTGTAGGGCCGTAGCCGAAGCTTTTGGCATGCCTTGGAGTCCCATTGAGAAGTTCCTCTAACTAAGCCGTTTTAACGCATATAATTCCACGCTTCGGTTTTGTACTTTTTTAGTTCGAGTTCTTTGGCCAATGACCAGACCGATTCAGAGATTTCATCTTGCTGAAAATAAACGCCAAAAGTCTCTTCAAAGCCTCTAACAATCGCTCTACGCATTTCATCAAAGAAAATGCCTTTAGGAAGCTGAACACTTCCTTGATGAAGCAAGCCTTTGCGATTTCTTCTTTGCGCCGCCCCTGCAATTTTCTCCTGTCCCCACATCAAGTCATGTTTCACTGGTTTCTGAAAACAAAAAGCCCCTTCCTGTTTCTTTTCCCCACCATAAAGGGTGGTTTCTAATCCTAACTTACTGATTCCCACCCCAATCGCCTTATGGATAGAAAAATAGGTATCTGTGGCAGCAACCTTACAGAAAAAATGATCCTTAGGAATAACCAAAGCATAGACACAATCTTTTCCATGTTGGACGGCCCCTCCGCCAGTATAACGGCGGACAAATTTGGTATCAGGAGAAACTTCTTTCCATTTTTGAAAATAGCCAATCGATAGCATTGGCTCTAAAAACTGGTATATCCGCAACAGCGGGGCAGAAACAAAATCCAGATAGGCTTCGTCAAGGGCCATATTGAATTCCCCATGAAAAGGCCCTTCGATAACCAAGCTCCAGCTTTGCTGTGGATGCTTCATTGTCTTGCTACTATTTTACATAACTTTTCAATAAATGACACTCTTGGCTTTGAGCTACGTCTAGCCCGCTTCCACTGAGAAGTTCCTTAAGCCTAAGTAGGCAATCCTATAAGAGGGGCTCGTACATTCTCTAAAGATGCCACTTATTTCCTTATGACAAAATAGAGGCTTTTGAGCCAGTTTTTTGTTCGTAAAACTAGAAGGCTTCTCTCTTCGCGTAGAGCTATGTGTCCAAGAAAAAAAAGATGGAAAAAACTTATTCTACTTTCAGTACTTCAATATCAAAAATCAAAGTGGCATTCGGAGGAATGACATCTTCTACTCCTTCAGTCCCATAACCTAAATCTGGAGGTATAATCAATCGCCTTTTCCCTCCCTCTTTCATTGTGGAAACCCCTTCTTCCCAGCCTTTAATCATTCGACTCACGCCCAGAACAAAGCTAAACGGTTTACCCCTGGAAAGAGAGCTATCAAAAATCTTGCCATCTTCTAGCTTTCCCACATAGTTCAGAGTAATTCTTTTTCCTGGAGCTACGGGATTGCCCGATCCAACAGTATAATCGATATATTTGAGGCCTGATGGGGTGGTAACGATTTTTTCAGAATCTGATTCGTGAAAAGGTTTTGCAGCAAAAAAATCATCCTGGCCAAAGAGTAGGCTACGGCCTGAAAATGAAATTAGAGCTCCAACAAAAAAAAGCACAATGAAAATCCGTTTAAGAAAAAAATAAGAAGGGGTTGCACTCATTGCTCCTATCTATAAGTAGATTTCCTCTCACATACAAGATCGTTTTTTTGATGGCCTGCTAGCGAACAGAAAGGAATCAAAAGCAAAAAAGGCCTCTTTGTTTATCTTTTTCTTGCCAGCAAATAATTAGCTAACTCCGAAAGGAGTCTGCCGTTTTCTCCAAGAGCTGAGGCATAATAGAGAGATTTTTGGGTATAGTAGGCTGCCGCTTTTTTTGAATACTCAAGTCCCATAATTCTTGGGTAGGTAGCTTTTTTGGCTTTTTGATCTTTACCAGCACTCTTCCCCAAAACCTCAGTGGTTTGAGTGACATCTAAAATATCGTCTATGATCTGGAAAGCCAATCCAAGCGATCTTCCATATTTTGTTATGAGCCTTAAGGTTTTTTCATCGGCATTGGCACTCATTGCCCCTAATCTCAATGCCACAGTGATGAGCGCTGCTGTTTTCCGACAATGAATATAACGAAGCTGGATCAGACCGATGTCCTTGCCTTCGGATTCTAAGTCAGCAACTTGGCCAGCCACTAAGGCACGACTGCCTGCAGCCCTCGCTAGCTCCCAAATCATCGTGGATAATGGATAGTTAGATCCTAACGGAGAGCATAAGCTGGCAATCTCAAAAGCAAGAGCTAGCAAGGCATCCCCAGTAAGAATAGCCATAGCTTCTCCATATATTTTATGGAGGGAAGGTTTGCCCCGTCTAAAATCATCATTATCCATGCTGGGAAGATCGTCATGAATTAAAGAATAAGTATGAATGCATTCAACAGCACATGCCATAGGCAAGGCACAATCTGTTGTCATGCAAACAGTATGAGCCCCAGCTAAGCAAAGAATTGGCCGAAGCCGCTTGCCCCCAGAAAATAAACTATAGTCTATAGCTTCATGAAGGATTCTGGGCTTCTTCGATTTGTCCGTAACATATTTTCTTAAAGCCGACTCTACGATCCCTTGCTGCTTTGCAATATAAGCTTCGATTTCCATAGCCTTATCATCCATCAAATTGGATTAAACAATCGATATTCTCTTTGGGCGGAATTTGAGAGAGAATTGGACATTCATTTTCTTTTAACTCCGCCCATGCACTTTCAATAATTTCAGAATCCATCCATACCGAAAAATCTCCACTATTCAACTTTTTTAACACATCATCTTTTAAAACCAGGATAACAGAAAGAAAAGGATGCATGCTTAATCCAGCAGCTACCCTCAATGCCTCAGCAAAGCGATGACTTTTTTCTGGATCAGCTTTCACCACGATAAGAACTCTTTTTTTCTCTTTTCTTGGGACTCCCTCCTCCTCTCTCTGTGAATAATCCTCAAGCATAGTATGCTTCTGTATTCTATGTACCAATGTTTTCTTTTGTTTATTTACTCCCCATGATTGCTCTTAAGGAAAAAATCAAAAAAGGAATGACAAGTTTCGATTAGAAGAAAGCTACCATCCCTCTTTCCTCCTTGCCTTTCTTTGGAAGGAGGTTTTGATTTAGCAGCTCAAGCCCCTTTTGACAATATCTAAAAGTCAGTCCTATCACAAAAGCCTTATTTCTCTCCATTCCAAGCCTCTCTTTTTTTCCTCCTACTTTCCTCCTAACTACAAAGCATCCACTGTATAAGACCTCCAAGAGCTTCTTCTCCTCTCCTATTAAAGGATAAGTTAGAGTTTTTCCACACCCCAAGCCTAAGCAACAATGTGCTTCCAGCTATTTTTCTTCTGCTACTCGTACTAACCAGTCTTTTTTTTGCCACATAACCAACATTGAATAAAGCCTGAAGAAAGCTTTTGCAAGAATTTTGCAAGAAGAGAATTGCTCCCTTCCTTTTCCATTGCTTTATTCAACTTTCGCTCAAGCGTTCTCTGTTTGCTGTGAGCATTCGTCTCTACGAAATCAATTCCTGCCCTTTGGTTTCTGAACTAGTCAGGTCCCTTGAGATATATTGTTAGGAAAGAAGATAGAGCTTTCTCAATGCCTTTTTTCTTTCGCATGCAAAGCTTTGCTGCCTCTACAACGTCAAATTCTTTTCTAAAAGTCTTTCTTGTCTATCCCCAATAAAGAACAGGCGCTGCTTCCTTCAAATGCTCCTTTGGAGTAGATCCATTAGACTTTTAGAAAGAATAGGGAGATCTTGGTATTAAATGGGTAAGAGCAAAAAAAACGAATCCTAATTTTGTTTGGATTTCAAAGAAAACATTGTAATAATAATAAGGTTTCATCAATACGGCCTCCTCTACAGAGGATTGAAAAGAACAAAGATAATAAAGCATCCACAAGTCGTGGATAAATAAAATGTCTTTTTTTCAAAAACTTACCTTCTTTTTAGGAGTTTTAACCATTCCGTATTTATTAGGAATGAGCGGGCTATTCTTTGGACACAGCCCTCCTATTCTCAATGGTGCTGGGGGTAGCTTTCCCTATCCTCTCTATTCGAAATGGTATTTTGAATACACTAAAATCGATCCTTCTGTCCGCTTTAACTATCAACCTATAGGCTCGGGAGGAGGGATTCATCAGCTCTTAAGCCATACCATAGATTTTGCCGGTTCCGATAGTCCAATTCCTGATACTCTCCTCACTGGCTCTTCAAGTGAAGTCATCCATATTCCAACAGTAGCTGGGGCTGTCGTAATTGCCTATAATGTGGCAAATATTCCCCTTTTAAACCTCAATAAAGAAACCATCAGTGGCATCTTTCTGGGTGAAATAACCCGATGGAACGATCCTCGAATTGTTTCTTTAAATCCACAAGCGACCCTACCAGATCTTCCTATTGTCGTAATCCACCGATCAGACGGGAGTGGAACGACTTATATCTTTACAGAATATCTTTCTAAAATAAGTCAACGCTGGGCCACTCTTGCAGGAAAAGGCACTTCGGTACGTTGGCAGATTGGTATAGGTGCCAAGGGCAATGCTGGAGTTGCTGCGGCCATTAAAACAATCCATGGGGCCATTGGCTATATCGAATTGGCTTATGCTCTACAAAACGACTTTTCCATGGCAGCGATTCAAAACCAAACTGGGCAGTATGTGGCCCCTTCCATGGATAGTGTCACAAAAGCCTTTCCTCGGTCTTTTGATCACAAAGACTTTCGGATCTCCTTAACGGATTCAGCTGAAGAAGGTGCCTATCCTATCGCCGGGCTGACTTGGATTTTGCTGAATATTAACTCGACTCCTCCATTAAGATTAGAATGTCTTATTAAATTTTTATCTTGGGCTTTAACCGATGGCCAAACGTACGCCCTGCCGATGGATTATGCCCCCTTGCCTTCCTCTCTTCGGCAAAATGTTTTGAATTTACTGGAGGAAGTGAAAAGGAAAAATTCTCTGTCTGTGTTTCCATGGAGCCAACGGGGGGCTTATTGGCTCTTACTAGGAAAAGAGTGTAAAATGAGTTGTCCAAATCTAGCCATTTTTAAAAATAAATAAATAAATCGAATAGAGCGCTTATGGGAAGGATGCTTTTTTCTTCGCAGCACAATACAGCCAATAACGATCCTTTTGAGCTAGCGCACCCCAACAGAGGGCAAAAATTCAAAGAAAATGTGTTTACTCTTCTTGTTTATTGTTGTGCTTTTACGTTGCCTACTTTGCTCGTATTTGCAGCCTATGAGCTCACGACAAAATGCATGCCATCTGTCAGCAAATTCGGGCTTTCCTTTCTGTTTAATCATGATTGGAATCCTGTATCTGGCCATTTTGGGGCATTACCCTTTCTCTATGGCACAGCCATGTCTTCTGGATTATCATTATTGATCGCATCCTGCTTAGGCATTGGAACAGCTCTTTTCCTTACAGAATTTTCTCCACGATGGATCCAAAAGCCCCTCATTATCTTGATCCAAATAATATCTGCCATTCCTAGCGTTGTTTGGGGACTGTGGGCTCTTTTTGAACTTATCCCCTGGTTGCAAAAATATGTTGTCCCTTTTCTCAAAGACTACTTAGGGTTTCTTCCCTTATTCCAAGGTAATTTTTATGGAGTGAGTTTGCTTTCCGGCTCTCTCGTTGTTGCTATCATGATTCTTCCAATCATGATCTCCGTTACCATAGAAATGATCAAATCGGTTCCATCTATTTATAAGGAAGCAGTCTTTGCTCTTGGCTCTACTCACTGGGAATCGATCCGCATCGGAGTCCTGCCTTTTATCAGAAAAGGGCTTTTGGGTGTTGCTATCCTCGGACTTGGCAGAGCAATAGGAGAAGCCATGGCTGTAACCATGGTTATTGGCAATAGGCCCGAGATTTCTCTTTCGCTTTTGTCTCCAGCCTATACTCTATCCAGTGTGCTTGCCAATGAATTTGCTGAATCAACATCCGAACTTCACATTAGTGCTCTTTATGAAATTGCGCTCCTTTTAGGGGCAATAACTATCGTAGTGAATCTGCTCGCACAGCTTTTCATCCATGGATTGGAACCCTTGGATTTCACTAAGTTGTTTGGAAAAGAAAACCAAAAGAAAAATTTAAGTTAAATATGAGGGTTGCGTTTTATCGATTGAGAAAATTCGAAAATATCCTTATTAAGCTGCTCTGTGCCTTTGCTTCCTTTTTTGTTATCTTACCCTTTGTTCTTATCTTAGTTTATCTGATCGTTGCAGGAGCCTCTTCCTTTAATTTCGATTTTATCACTCAATTGCCAAAACCGATTGGAGAAAAAGGAGGAGGAATGGCAAATTCCATAGTGGGAACCCTTATTCTGATGGGTTTAACTTTTCTGATCGGCACTCCCATTGGGATTCTCAGTGGGGTATTTGTTGCTGAATATGGCAATGAGAAGCTAAGAAAAATCGTTCGATTTTCTGCCGATCTTCTCAATGGGACTCCATCTATTGTTATTGGAATTTTAGTGTATGGTTGGATTGTTTCTCCAATGCATGGATTTTCTGTAATAGCTGCCTCGATTGCCTTAAGTCTTATATTTATCCCCCTCGTCTTACGGACTACCGAAGAATCCCTTCTCCTTGTGCCAAAGGAACTGCGAGATGCTGCCCTGGCTTTAGGGATAAGAAAGTGGAAAGTAGTGTGTTATGTCTTGATTGAAACAGCGAAGCAGGGCATTTTATCTGGAATTCTCGTAGCCCTTGCTAGAATTTCTGGAGAAACAGCTCCTCTACTCTTCACCGCTTTTGGGAATCAATATTGGACCTATAGACTTGATGAACCCATCTCAGCCCTGCCCTTGCAGATTTTTGAATACGCTATTTCCCCTTATGAACAGTGGCACAAGGATGCCTGGGCTGGTGCCCTCGTGCTACTTTTATTGATATTTCTCCTTCATCTTTCTGTACGAATCCTCTTAAAGAAGAATAGCTAACAAAAAAATAACACATGACCCATAAAAGTCCTTTTTCTTATCCTTCTTCCCCTTCCAATCCAGACTCCAATCCAACAGGCTCCTTCGCCTTTGAGATTCGTGATTTAAATGTCTGGTTTGGTACGAAGCAATCTCTTTTTAATATCTCGATGAATATCTTCTATCAACAGATTCTTGCTATTATTGGACCGAGTGGTTGTGGGAAATCGACGTTTTTACGCTGTCTCAATCGTATGCATGAATTATCTCCCGGAGTTAGAGTCGAAGGCTCAGTGAAACTGATGGGTAAAGAAATTTATGCTCCGGATGTCGATCCAACTTTGATTCGAAGAAGGGTAGGAATGGTATTTCAAAAATCTACTCCCTTTCCTACTATGTCCATAGAAGAAAATGTCTTGATAGGATTGAAATTAGCAGGCATCCGCAATCGATCCTTTTTAGAAGAAAGACTCGAACAGTCCCTTCGAATGGCTGCATTATGGGATGAGGTAAAAGACAGACTGGAGGCTCCAGGCACAAGTCTGTCTGGTGGACAACAACAACGGCTATGTATAGCCCGTGCAATTGCTGTACAGCCCGAAGTCTTGCTAATGGACGAACCCTGTTCAGCCCTTGATCCGATTGCCACCGCTCAGATCGAAGAGCTTATTGTCAGTCTCAAAAAAAACTACACCATTGTCCTAGTCACTCATAACCTGCAGGAAGCAGGGAAAACATCAGACTATACGGCTTTTTTCCTCGGCGGCAAGCTGATTGAAATGGATTCAACAAAGAAACTTTTTACCAATCCTCGGCACAAATTTACAGAGGATTATATTACAGGGAGATTTGGCTGATCGTTTTTTTCACAAAAGATAAAACTTTTCTTCAAAAACCAAGCATTATGCACAATTTGCCAAGGCTTCTTTTAAAGGGCTTTCATAGGCTTTTTGATTTAATTCATAAAAAATTTTTTATCTTTTTGATTCTCTCCTACCTGCTGGCTGCTTTATTCCCAGAAACTGGTCTTAAGCTTAGGGATATAACCCTCTTTCATTGGAATCTTTTAGGAGTGAGAGAAGAGATTACTTTTCCAATATTCCAGCTCTTTATCCTGCTTTTCAATGGAGGCTTTGGGGTAAAAATCAGAGAATTCATAACCCAATTGTCAAAACCACTGCCTTTGATCCTAGGCGTTTTTTTTAATTTAATAGTCCCTTGTCTGTTCGTTTCGCTTTATTGGTTTATTTCCAGCCTATGGCATAATCCAAAGGAACGGTACGATCTTTTTGTGGGTCTCATCCTGATTATAGCCATGCCTATTGCCGGCTCTACCATTGGCTGGTCGCAAAATTCAAACGCTAACATCCCTCTTAGCCTTGGATTAGTCTTCTTTTCGACTCTCCTCAGCCCCCTTCTTACTCCAATGATTTTTCAGGCAGCAAAAGTTTTGGGAGGAACCTATAAACCAGAGCTATTCGGACATATTAGTCATCAGATCAACAGCCAATTCCTCATTCTAGACATTGTCATCCCTTCCTTTTTAGGAATGTTTGCTAGACTGATATCTGGAAATGTACTTTATGAAAAAGTCATCCGGATTATTAAACCACTCAACGAAATAAACTTGTTGGTTCTAATTTATTCCAATGCTGCTACCGCCCTTCCTTTTATAATACACAAGCCTGATACTGATTTTTTTCTTTTAATCGGCATCGTCGTCTTTCTCCTTTGCTTGATAAGATTCCATGCTGGCCAATGGATAGGAGCTCTCTTTCATTTTGGTGAGCCTACAAAGCGCTCCCTCATTTATGCTCTTGGCATGAATAACAATGGGATGGGGCTAGTCCTTAGCAATGCTGTCGTTGGCAATCAACCTTCCATTATCTTGCCTATCATTCTTTACAACCTTTTTCAGCAGATTCTGGCTGCTGCTTTTTATTCCTCATGGACCAAGAAAGACAATCTTCTTGGAGCTTCCACAGAAGGTCCCGCTATCATAAAAGGAAAACAGCTGACCCAAAAATTCAAAAACTGTAGCTCAGTTAATCCACCCTAATTTCTGCATCCAAGCGCTTGTTAGATACTCCCGATACATTCTAGAAATGACTTCAACCGAAATTGCTTTAGGACAAACAGCCTCACAGGCTTTCGTAAAACTACAAGCTCCAAATCCTTCTTTGTCAGCTTGTCTAACCATTTGAAGCACCCGTTTTCGCCTTTCTGGCTGACCTTGCGGCAACAAAGAAAGATGTGCTATTTTCGCTCCCACAAACAGGGAAGCTGAACTATTCTTACAAACAGCCACACAGGCACCACAACCGATACAATGGGCAGCATCAAAGGCTTTCTCTGCAACGTCATGCGGTATCGCAATACTATTGGCCTCAGGAGCTTGGCCAACCAAGGTGGAAATAAATCCTCCTGCCTGCATAATTCTGTCCAAAGCTGAACGATCGACAATGAGATCCTTGATCACTGGAAACGCTCGGCTTCGAAAAGGCTCCACAATGATTTCTTGGTCATCTTGAAATTGCCGCAGATAGAGTTGACAGGTCGTAATTCCAAAGCCTGGGCCATGGGGTTTCCCATTGATCATCAGGGAGCAGCTACCGCATATGCCTTCCCTACAGTCAGAATCAAATGCAACAGGTTCTTGGCCTTCGGATATCAGTTTTTCGTTCAGATAATCAAGCATTTCGAGAAAAGACATATTGGGATTGAGTCCATCTAAGGCATAAAAGACAAAATCCCCTTTTGCAGCTCTAGAGGGCTGACGCCAAATCTTCAATCGTATTTTCATTTGTAACTTCTGATCGCAAATTGGGTTTCCTCATAAACAAGAGGCTCTTTGACTAACAAGGGTGTATTTTCTTTTCCTCTATAAAACCAGACAGACACGTAGGCAAAATCTTTATCGTTTCTTATCCCTTCTCCTTCAGGGGTTTGATATTCTTCTCTGAAATGGCAGCCGCAGGATTCTTCCCTGCTTGCCGCATCCATGCACATCAGCTCAGCAAGTTCTAAGTAATCACTCAGTCTTGAAGCATATTCAAGCGATTGATTAAGTCCTTCGTTTGCCCCTCCCACCTTCACATCTTTCCAAAACTGCTCTCTTAGTTCTATAATTTGGGATAAGGCTTCTTTTAGACCACTGCCATTTCGTATCATTCCGCATCGATTCCAAAGAATTGTCCCAAGTTCTTTATGAAACTGACTAACTGTCTTTTTCCCCTGAATAGACAAAAGTTTTTTGTTCTTTTCCACCGCCTCCTGTTGTTGGGCTATAAACTCTGATCTCTCCGTGGAGATTTTCTTAGGTCCTACTCTAGCCAAATAATCGGCTATAGTGACAGGTAAGATAAAGAAGCCATCGGCTAACCCTTGCATTAAGGCACTAGCACCAAGACGGTTAGCACCATGATCCGAAAAGTTCGCCTCTCCAAGAACGAATAAGCCCGGAATGGTAGACATCAAATGATAATCCACCCATAATCCTCCCATGACATAATGAACTGCCGGATAAATTCGCATTGGGGTCCTATAGGCGTTTTCTCCGGTGATATCTCTATAAATATCAAAAAGATTACCGTATCGTTCTTTAAGATAGTCTATTCCCTTCTGTTTGATCGTATCCGAAAAATCAAGATAGACTCCTTGTCCACCGGGTCCAACGCCTCGGCCCTCATCACAGATTCTTTTTATTGCCCTTGAAGCAATGTCTCGAGGAACAAGATTGCCATAGGCTGGATAAAGTCTTTCAAGGAAATAGTCTCGTTCCGATTCAGGAATTATTTCCGGAGCCCTTTTATCGTCCTTTTTAGAAGGAACCCAAATCCGGCCGTCATTTCGAAGGGATTCAGACATCAGGGTAAGTTTTGATTGATAATCTCCAGATACAGGAATACAGGTCGGATGGATTTGAGTAAAACAGGGATTAGCAAAAGCTGCCCCTCTTTTGAAAGCTCTCCATATAGCGGTGGCATTAGAACCACGGCCATTGGTCGACAAATAATAGATATTTCCATATCCACCCGTCGCCAATACTACCGCATCAGCACTATAAGCAGATATTTCTCCTGAAACAAGATCCCGCGCAATAACCCCTTTCGCATGCCCATCGACCAGAACAATATCCAGAATTTCTGTCCGAGGATGCATTATTACTTTCCCTAAGGCTATCTGCCTACATAAAGCGCTATAAGTAGCAAGGAGCAGCTGTTGGCCAGTAGCTCCCCTGGCATAAAACGTCCTTGAAACCTGAACTCCTCCAAATGACCGATTTGCTAGCATGCCTCCATATTCCCTAGCAAAAGGGACCCCCAAAGCTACACAATGATCGATGATCTTCGTACTGATTTCAGCCAGACGATAAACATTGGCTTCTCTGGCTCTAAAATCCCCCCTTTGATCGTTTCATAGAAAAGCCTATACACACTATCGCCGTCGTTACGGTAATTTTTGGCTGCGTTTATTCCTCCCTGCGCAGCCACACTATGAGCCCGCCTTGGACTGTCCTGAATACAAAAAGACTCCACATTATAGCCTAGCTCTCCAAGCGCTGAAGCAGCGGCTGATCCCGCTAAACCCGTGCCTACTACAATGATTCTATATTTTGGACGGTTATTGGGAGAAACAAGCGAGATACTTCGTTGAAGCTTCTGCCATTTCTGACTTAATGGACCAGAAGGAATCCTTGCATCTGGTACTGGAAATTCAACATCTCTTCCATGAGCTACAGCCGAAATTTGCATTTTTACTCTCTTTTCTTAATGAATTAGCCTCAAAAAAATAGCCATTGGGATGATAAGAAAGCCGACATATAAAATTAAAGCAAAGGCATGCGCAACGATTTTTTCCCAGGGTAGCGATTTGCTATTCACAAACCCCAATGAGTTAAGAAAACTTTCTAAGGCATGCCGGAGGTGGAGGAACAAAACAGATAGGGAAAAAACATAAAACAAGGTTACCCAGGGATTCTGAAATCCCACGATGACCATCGTTCGAACGTCTGGGATCATTTGTTTCGATAAGGGGAAAAGAAAGTTTTTGAAAAATCCAAAAGGTGGACCTTTAAAACTAAAATGATAGAGGTGGAAGAGTATAAAAACTAATACGATCAATCCAGAGACTATCATAGTCCTAGACTCAAAACTGGCTTGGTTTGGAAGTAAAAGTTTGTAGGGCTGAGGCCGAGCCGCTCGATTAATTTTCCATAATTTTATGGCGGTGCTCACATGAACAATCAATGCTCCAAGAAGGAATAACCGCACGGACCAAAGAACTACAGGATTCGATTTTAAATAATAAGCATACACGTTCATATAATAGGGAGGCAGAAAGACCTGCCAGTTCCCCAGCATATGAACTATTAGAAAAAGGAATAAAACTAAGCCACTAAGCCCTAAAATGAACTTCAAGCCTATAGTCGAAAAGGATCGAGGTGGTTGGGATGACATCAAAAAATATAATAATAAAATAAATTTTGTGGGCAATTCTTTTTTTTAATCATTCTCATTGATCAGAAGAGCTTTTTTGGAGCTGAGATAAAAGATCGAAAAGATTTGTAATAGGTCTTTTTAAAAGAAAAAAGCGGATCTTTTCTGAGTATGGCGGCAGCATCTGAGGGTCATCCTCGACAAAAAAAACTGTTGAACTCACTTGCCTTGTTTTTAAAAGAATTAAGTGATAGAACAATGCTTCTGGTTTAGCCACTCCGCATTCTGCGGATAAAAAAATGTCTGAAAAAAATGGCATTATCCCCCATTCCATCAGGACTGTTCGAGCACGACTATCCCAATTGGATGCAACAAACAGAGGGAAACCAAGGGAAGTGAGCTTTTCAAGAGCGCTCACAACCTCTGGATAAAGCTTCCAAGCCTCTTTTTTGGAATAATAAGCATACAGTTTATTGAAATAATCAGAAAAGAAAGAACCCAGAGGAATCCCACTTTCTTGAAGCACCGTTTTGACAATTTTTTCCCAAAACATTTTGTCGTTCCCATCTTTGGGAATCGTTCCTTGAGGCCGAAACTTAAAAAGATCAAAAACTTTTATAAAATTATCGTGCATAACCTTTGGATCGCTTCTAATGCCGTATTCTGTAAGCAATTTCGAATAAACGACGCCCACAGGCAATGCTGTCTGTAACAGTGTTCCCACTAGATCGAAGACTATAGCCGGCCTTTTCATTTTTTTTCTGCACGCCACCGACAAAAAAATAGGTGCTTTCTTATCCATCTAATAATTCATTCCATTTGAATTCTTCTTTGCCTTCGTATTCCTCGACCAAAATTTGGCCAATTAAGTAAAGGGAGCCAGTAGCTAAAATCGGCTCTAAGGAACCATCCATGGAGGCCATAAAGTCAGCCCAGGAGGGGCAGATTTGTGTTGTAATGCCATCAAAATAAGGAAGGAGTTCTTTTGGTTCTAGACCTCTAGAGGTAGGTGGTTTGATCAAAGTTGCCCTTGCGGCTTTCCTTTTAAGAATTTGAGCCATCATAGGAAAGTTTTTGTCTTGTAGCACTCCAAAAACTAAATGATAAGGTTCGGCTCCAACAATCTGCTCCCAGTTTGCAACGAGCTGCTTTGTCGCTGCCACATTATGGGCTCCATCGATAATGCACAAAGGAGCTCTGCGAATGACTTGGAATCTTCCAGGCCAGCAAACCGTTCTAAATCCCTCCTGCATCCTCTTTATGTCCATACTATTTTCCTTAGCAAAAAGGAGGCGAAGGGCAGCAAAAGCACAGGCTGCATTCTCTAGTTGATGGATTCCAGTTAAGCCTAAACAAAAAGGAATATTCGCAATTTCCACCCATTGCCTTTCATAGTCCATTTTTATGGGTTTCATCCCCACCACTTGGCAGATATCAATGAGCTCTGCCCCTTTTTCCAATGCCCTCTTTTCTATGACAGCCAAGGCTTCTTTAGGCATTTTGCCCACAATCACAGGAACCCCTTCTTTGATTATCCCAGCTTTTTCTTCCGCAATCGATTCTAAAGTGTCTCCTAAAAATTGAGTATGATCATAGTCGATGTTGGTAATGATAGTAAGTCTAGGATTGACTATGTTGGTGGCATCTAAACGACCGCCCAGCCCCGTCTCCCAAACCACCCAATCCACCTTGCACCTGAAAAATTCTAAAATGGCTACCATTGTAATAATTTCAAAAAAGGTACAGGCAAAATCCTTCTTTCTTTGTTTCATCCTTTCAATCTTTTCTTGAATTTCCAAGACCCAATGACTAAATTGTTCCCTAGAGATTGGATGCCCATTAATCTGTATTCTTTCCCTGATAGTAACGAGATGAGGCGAAGTATAAAGACCGGTTTTATATCCACTCCTTTTCAATGCTGAGGCAATAAATGCAGCTGTAGAACCCTTGCCGTTAGTGCCAGCAATATGAATAAAATTCATTTTTTCATGAATATTTCCCATTTCCTCGGCCAGCTCTATAATGTTTTGCAAGCCAAGTTTCATCCCTACTGTTCTGGTTTGACCAAGGAACTTAAGAGCTTGCCTATAGAATGGATCTTGCGAAAAAGGATTATTCATTCCGGTTGAAATTTTTAAGTTTTTTTAATCTTTTATGCTTGAGAATGGGTTCGATAAGAAAAATTATCTTCTCTGTTGTTTTTTTTACATGTTGCGAAAAATTAAAAAGGAACCTCACACCGTGCAACCCCTTATTCCTTCTTTTTTTGTAGCTTCCGTTTCACTTTTTTCCACTGCTATATTTATTGATTGAAAAATTAAAGTGAGTAAACTGGTAGCATCATCATCCATAGATTTTCCTCTAGCAACTTCCTTTTTATTGTCCCTTCCCGTTGAACTGCTGTCTTGTATCCATCATGAACAACTGGTTTGAAATGAGCTGGAAACCCCTGCTTATTGTTTTTCTCATCCTTGCAAACGGATTTTTCGTTGCGGCCGAGTTCGCCATCATCAAAGTAAGGATAACGGAACTGAAACTTCTTTTAAAAACAAAAGATTGGCGGCTACCTCTAGCTCTAAAGATCGTTCAAAATCCAACCCTATTTTTATCAGCTACCCAAATTGGGATTACCCTTTCTAGCCTAGGCTTAGGCTGGATAGCAGAACCGGCTATGGCTGGATGGATAAAAGCCCTGCTCTTCCGATTAGGCATCTCTCATGATATCACTTTAAATTCTCTTTCCTATTTGTTTGCCCTCTGCTTGATTACCTTTTTGTCTATTGCTCTTGGCGAATTAGCCCCAAAGTTTTTGGCGCTTCAATATGCCAGAAAGATTATTCTTTTTACAAGCCCCATCCTTACTATTTCTTCTATTCTTTTTTATCCTGCGATCTTTATTCTTAACGTTTCTGCTAATTGGGCTCTCAAGCTTCTTGGATTTGAACCTCCTAAGACAACTGGACGCTTGGGCCAGAGCATCTCTATGGATGAACTCCAACAAATCATCATGCATTCAGCCCACGCCCATCCTTTTGATGAACTAATTAACCGGATCATGATCAAAGCACTACGACTCAAAAATACGACCGCCCAACAAGTAATGATTCCAAAAGATAGGGTGGTTGTTCTCTGGCTTGATCAACCGATTCAAGAAAATCTTAAAATTGCTCAACGATCCGGTTATAGTCGCTTCCCCGTATGTGAAGGGTCTATCGATAATCTGGTTGGGATGGTCCTTCTTCAGGAACTTCTATGGCAATATATAACGCTTGGAGAACAAACAAAACTTTCTTCTATTCTACGACCCGCTCTCATTTTTTCTCCCTCTACCCCTTTGCCCGTAATGCTTGAAAAATTTCGTAAGGCCAGAACTCATCTGGCAATTGTTAAGGATAAAAATGAAAAAGTTATTGGCCTTGTCAGTTTTGAAGACGTGTTGGAAGAGTTAGTAGGCGACATTCGAGACGAATTTGACATTGAGAAGGGACCAATCTATGAACTGACCAAAGAGTACGCAGTGGTAGATGGAGATCTCCCCTTAAGAGATTTAGCCAATGAAACAAACTGGCCTCTGCCCATTGACACGACTCAAACAGTTTCTGAATGGTGTTTTGAGAAAATAAAAAGACAACCTAAAAAATCTGAAATGTTTTCGGTTGATGGATTTAATATTGTCGTTGAAGAGGTAAGTCCACAGAAGATAAAAAGAGTCAAACTCATTCGGATCCAAGAGCCAACCGATGAGGAAAGCTTCTTTGAAGCAGAACACTAAAAATTCAATTTCGTTATTGTCATTGGAAAATAAGAAAAATATTTTTTAGTAATTTTTTTGAAATAAAATAAGTTTTTTCCCTACCTATGTCCCACATCATTTTTAGCTCTTCGTTGATCACAGAAGCTAGGAAATGGGCAAGAGGGAAATTTTCTCCTGCTTTCGCAGGTAGTCTCATTCGCAGTTTAGCAAAAACGCTCCGCTATGAGCTCCATGATCCTTTTGGAATTGTCAGCTCTCCCCCTAATACACCGCTTATCTTCTCCTTTTGGCATAACCGCCTTTTCCTGATGCCTTATCTATACAGAAAACATTTTCCGTCCAGAAAGCTCATTGCCATGGTCAGCGGTAGTAACGACGGCAAATTTCTGAGTCGACTCTTAGGACAATTCAATCTTTTCCCAGCCTCAGGTTCTTCTTCAAAAAGAGGCATTTCGGCTTTTAAAAGAGCCATTCAAGCAGCTAAAAAAGAAGGATTTGATATAGCGGTCACCCCTGATGGCCCTCGAGGCCCTTGTTATTCCTTTCAAGAGGGGGTGCTTCAACTAAGCAGGCTTTCTGGCTTTCCCATCGTAGCTGTCAGTTATCATCTTGAAAAAAAAATAGAATTAAACAGTTGGGATCGCTTTCAAATTCCTCTTCCATTTAGCAAGTGTACCATTTTTGTAGGTCCTATGTTTTCGATCCCCAAAAATATAACCGAAGATAAACTGCTTGAACTGAAAACCGAATTATCGATAGCGCTTTCTAGGTAAGTAAAAGTATGAAAGAGCTGATACGTCAATAAACCAGGTTGTTGAGAGAGCTGCTTGTGGCCTTTACTTATTGAATATCTTGCAAGCAATAGAAAGAATAGTCCATCAGCATATGGCTAAAAGGAGAAATGAATTGGAAAGAAGCCTTTTGGTTAGGAGGCAATTAAATACATTCCAAAAGCTTTTCACTAACCATTAATTAAGAAATAAATAACTGAATAGAAAAAAAAACACTATGGATTACATTCAAATTCCTGCTATAGCCGAAAAAGTCTCCCGAATCGCTCTTGGCACCTGGGTAATGGGTGGATGGATGTGGGGAGGAATCGATGAAAAAGAAGCTATCCAAGCAATAATCAAAGCTGTTGAGGGGGGAATCAACATCATTGATACCGCTCCCATTTATGGTTTTGGAAAAGCAGAAGAAATAGTTGGCAAAGCCCTTCGACTCTTAGGAAAATCCAAACCTATTGTCATCGCTACTAAATTTGGTCTTGAATGGAATCAGCGTGGGGAAATTAGAAGAAATTCTTCTCCTACTAGAATCAAACAGGAAATCGAGGATAGTCTAAGGCGCCTTGGTCTTTCCGTCATCGATATCTATCAAGTCCACTGGCCAGACTCCAAGGTGCCTTTTGAACAAACAGCAGAGTGTCTTTGGAAATTAAAGGAACAAGGGAAAATTCGGGCTATAGGGGTCAGTAATTTTTCACCGAGGCAAATGGAACTTTTCAAAAAGGCCGCTCCCATTCATACGAATCAACCGCCCTATAATCTGTTCGAAAGAGAAATTGAAAAAGAACTTTTACCTTATTGTATTAAAGAGAGGATCGCAACCCTGACCTATGGCGTACTCTGCAGGGGATTGTTAACAGGAAAATTTCGGCCTGAATCCACTTTCCCCGATGGGGATCTGAGAAAAATAGATCCAAAGTTTCAAGGCGAGAATTTTCTTCGGTATCTTCAAGCTGTGGAAAAATTTAGACCAATTGCTACCCGCTACGGGAAATCTTTGGCACAATTTGCTGCTTGCTGGGCTCTGATGCAGCCTGGAGTGTCTGTTGTGCTTTGGGGAGCCAGACGTCCAAGCCAGATAGAGGAAGCCTTTGGCGCTACAGGCTGGAGTTTAACTCAAGAAGACCTTCGATTGATTGATAAGATCCTTACCGAAACCATCCCTCAACCTATAGGTCCTGAATTTATGGCTCCTATAGAAGGCTAATTTCCGGTTACCTTTTGTTGCTTTTATCCATCCTCTTTTCTTCTGTGAGGAAAAGATAAAAACAAATTGAACGGTCTTTTCTCTACCGCTATATTGAAAAGCAGCGTTTTGGTGGATTGGTATTTAATTTCTTCTTCGAAGGCAAAAAAGAAAAAGATTTTGTTGAAAATTACCCAATGGCTGGTTAAAAACTAGCTTCTCTTATATCTTGTCGAATGGATCATTGAAGTGGGTTCACCTTTACATTGAAAAATGGAAAAAATCCCAAGAGAAAGAATTAGAAATTTCTGCATTATCGCCCATGTAGACCATGGGAAGACGACGCTTTCGGATAGGCTTCTGCAGATTACGGGAACCGTTGTTGAAAGCAAGCTACAAAATCAGATGCTTGATTCCATGGACCTAGAAAGAGAAAGAGGCATCACCATTAAAGCCCATCCCGTAACCATGACCTATTTCTATCCCAAAGACAAGCAATACTATCAACTCAATCTCATCGATACCCCTGGACACGTCGATTTTTCCTATGAAGTTTCTCGCAGCCTTTCGGCCTGTGAAGGAGCCCTTTTAGTCATCGATGCGACACAAGGAATTCAGGCTCAAACGGTTTCTAATGTTTTCTTAGCAGAAAAACATAACCTTGTTCTTATCCCCGTCATTAATAAGATCGATCTGCCAACGGCAAATCCTGAGCTTGTAAAAAAGCAACTAGAAGAAATTCTTGCTATTCCAGCTGATACAGCCATCCTTGCAAGTGGGAAAGAAGGCATTGGTATTGATGAAATTCTCCAAGCGATCATTCGCCATATTCCTCCTCCACAAGCTTTCCCCGACCAAATTCTCAGAGCCTTAATTTTTGACTCCGTTTATGACCCTTTTAAAGGAGTCATTCTCTATGTTCGCATGTTTTCTGGAAAAATTAAAAAAGGAGAGAAAATTCTCCTTTTATCGACAAAGAAGTCTTATGAAGTAAAAGAAGTAGGCATTTTCAACCCCAAAATGGTGCCCGAAGAAGAATTATATGAAGGCAATTCTGGCTACGTTATTGCAAATATTAAAGATCCCTCCGAAATTAAAATCGGCGATACGATAACTTGGGAAACTGGTGGAACTACCTCTCCATTGCCTGGCTTCCAGGAAATTGTACCTATGGTTTTCAGCGGAATCTATCCGCTAAACTCCTCTGAGTTTGAAAAACTTAAGAATGCAATTCAAAAACTGCAAATTAATGACCCAGCAATTACTATCAGTCAAGAAAGTTCGGTCGCCCTGGGTTCGGGATTCCGTTGTGGATTCTTAGGACTTCTTCACATGGAGATAGTCCAAGAAAGACTAAGAAGAGAATATGGGGTGGACATACTGACCACTTATCCTAGTGTTGTGTATAAAGTCTATTTGCGTTCCGGAGAAATCCTGGAAGTGGATAATCCTTCCAAACTCCCTGATCCTTCAACCATAGAGCACATCGCAGAGCCCTTAGTAAAGGCTTATTTAATTGTTCCTTCTGAAAATATCGGGGAGCTGATGCAGCTTATTTCTGAAAAAAGAGGCAGTTGTGAGACTACAGAAACCCTCGATCAAAATATGGTGATCCTCCACTGCCTCTTCCCATTAAACGAAATTCTTGTGGATTTCAATGATAAGCTAAAATCAATCACCCACGGCTACGGGTCAATGGATTATAAACCAGCAGGTTACCGGATCAGTGATTTGGTAAAACTTGATATTTTAGTCAATGGGGAACCGATTGAAGCTTTAAGCTGCATCGTCCATGCATCCAAAGCGGAGTCCCGAGGCAGAGCGATCATTCAGAAACTGAAGGAACGCATTCCACGACATCTCTTTAAGATTGCCCTTCAAGCTGCCATAGGAAGCAAAATTATCGCTAGAGAAGATATAGGAGCTATTGGAAAAAATGTAACGGCTAAATGTTATGGGGGAGATATTACACGAAAAAGAAAACTGTTAGAAAAACAAAAAGAAGGCAAAAAAAGGATGAAGACATTTGGTAAAGTTGATATTCCTCAAGAAGCCTTTCTGGAAATCCTTAAAACAGACGTAAAACAATCATGAATTTCCTACTTCTTAACAAGAAAGAGGCACAAGCCAAAAAAAATAGAAAATTGGCTTTACAATTTTTAAAAGACTTTCGAAGAAAGTTTAATTATCGCAAAGACTTACTTAACGAAAGTCAAATCAAACAAGTTCAAGATTATTTCCAAAGGTTTCAATCTGTCATTCATGCTCACAAGAATAGTAATCTAGAGGCACTCGTGGAGGAAGGAGAAAAATTATTTCATCTTCTTTTTCCTGAATCAAAGTGGGCTGGATGGAAAGAAAACATCGAAGTGCTTTTCGTAGCGCTAGTGGTCGCTTTAGCTATCCGGGCTTATTTTTTGCAACCTTTTAAAATTCCTACAGACTCCATGAAACCGACGCTGTACGGAATCCAGGTTATCGAAAGAAACGAAAAACCTCCAAATTTCATCCAAAGGCTTGTGGATTTTATTCTTCTTGGCAAAAGCTACCATAGCCTTTCTTTAAAAAAAGGAGGAACACTCGAAAAAATCGAAGGAGGGAAGTTTTTGTTTTTTGAATACTCTAAACTTACCTTCGATAGTGGAGAACAGTCTTACCTCTGGACTAATCCTCACCTTTTAGAGTATAAGCTTGGCGTTCGTCCTGGTTTGTCCTTCGAGCCCAAAAACCATGTCTTGAATTTTGAAGTAGATACAGGAGATCAAGTCCTCGTCAATAAATTGATCTACCATTTTCGTCCTCCCAAACGGGGAGAGGTTATCGTATTTAAAACAACTGGGATAGAGGGAATTGAGGCTAATCTGCGACTCCAAGGAATCGAAGGCTCTCAATACTATATCAAAAGATGCGTAGGGATCTGGGGCGATACACTCCAAATTCGGCCTCCATTTTTATTGATCAATGGATCCGCGACTCCCCCTAATCAGATGATGGCAAAAATTGAATCGCAAAAAGATGGCTATCAAGGCTATGTCATTTTACCTAATCAACAATATTTAGTCGATCCAACCGAAACCTATACTGTTCCACCACTATGCCTGTGGGCGATGGGGGATAACAGTCCTGATAGTCTCGACAGTAGATTTTGGGGGCCTGTGCCCATGCAAAATCTTGTGGGCACCGGATTTATTGTCTACTGGCCTTTCAATAAAAGATGGGGAATAATCCATTAACAAAACAGATTGGCAATCAAAGCTAGAAGTGCAGAAAGAAAGAAAACTATAAAAGATAACTTTTTCTTTTTTTATAATAGCTCCATACAGCAAAGCCAAGGCCAGCTATAGCTATAGAAGACACAGCTGCTGCTCCGATACAAACAGAACTCAATCCCAAAAACATTCTATTCTATTAGCTGTTTTTTCTAGATCGTATATTTTTTTTAAAGAAGTGCACAAAAAAAATTATTTCTCTCTATGCGAATATAGCCATTTTTTAATTTCATGTACAAAACGATCCTTTTAGCCCTGGAAAATAATGAAAAAGATTTCCCAATCATTGCTCATGTAAAAGAGCTTGCTTTTTTTCTCAAAGCCAAAGTCTATCTTCTCCATGTCATGGCGGGTTTTGCCTTCCCATTTCCTGGATATGAATCATGGACGGTGGTTTCTAACGAAACGGTCGAAAACAGTATGGCTAAAGAAATGGCCATCAATAAAGAAAAATTAATGGCAGTAGCCAAGCTTTTCCAAGAAAAAGGCATCGATACCGAAATCATCATCCAATATGGAGATGCCGCAAGTCATATTGCTGAGGTCTCCATAGAAAAAAAAGTCGATTTGATAGTTATGGGAAGCCATTGCCATGGCTTAGTAGGATCAATTTTTTGGGGCTCTACAGCCATTCCTGTAAGGAAGAAAGCAAAAGCTCCTATTTTATTGATTCGCTCGACTTCAGAAGAATCCTAAAACAACGAAAAGAAAACCGATGAAAAAAGTTTAAATTGTTCCGATGATATTACCATCCGCATCGATGTCGATAAAACTGGAAGATGGGACTTTGGGCAAGCCTGGCATCGTGTTGATCTCCCCACACAAAACAAGAATGTATTTTGCCCCTGTAGCCGCTCTGATTTCTCTAACATAAAAATGGTGTCCTTCAGGTGCCCCTTTTAGATTGGGATCAACAGAAAATGAATATTGCGTTTTAGCCATACATAGGGGAAATGGGCTAGTCCCTCTTCTTCAATCCTTTTTATTTCATTATAAGCAGTAGGATGGAAGGAAAGATCTCCAGCTTTATAAATATTAAATGCGATCTTGCGAATCTTTTCGACAACAGAGTCTGAGTCTGCATAGCTAAACTTACAATTGCTTTTATGGAGGCTACTTTTTTCGATCACTTTCTTTGCAAGATCCATAGCCCCTAACCCTCCCTGCTGCCAATGATTGCATAGGACAAAGGAATGTCCCATGTCAGTAAGTTTTTCCCCAAGCCAATCGATTTCCTCTTCACTATCAACGCTAAAACGGTTCAATCCAATGACTGCAGGAATTCCAAAGCCTTCTTCTACAATCTCAATATGCCTCAAAAGATTAGGTAGTCCCTTTTCTAAAAAGGCTAAGTCTTTTTTTGCCAAGGATTCCAACTCCATCCCTCCATGATACTTTAAAGCACGGATAGTCGTGACTATCACCGCACAGTCTGGGCTTAAACCACTCTGCCGGCATAGTATGTTAACGAATTTTTCTCCCCCTAGATCACTTCCAAATCCTGCTTCAGTAACCACCCAATCCGAAAGCCGCAAGGCCGTATGCAACGACATCACCGAACTGCATCCATGGGCAATATTACCAAAAGGTCCCCCATGCACAAAAACTGGATTATTTTCCAAAGTTTGGACAAGATTTGGTTTGAGAGCATGCACTAGTAGAGCCGACATAGCCCCGGCAGCTTCAAGATCTTCGGCCGTAACCTTTGTGTCATTCCATCTGCGACCAACTTGGATGTTGGCTAACCTTTCTCTCAAATCCATGTAAGATTGCGAAAGGCACAATATGGCCATCAATTCAGATGCCGCTACGATGTCAAAAAAAGAGACTCTGGGAAAAGATTTTCTGCTTTCTAACCCTACAAGGATTTTTCGCAAAGACCTGTCATTCAAATCCAATACCCTTCCCCAGCTTACCTTTCTTGGATCAATACCTAAGGCATTACCCTGATAAAGATGGTTGTCTATCAAGGCAGCCAAAAGATTATGTGCGGCCGCCACTGCCGCAAAATCACCAGTAAAATGAAGGTTTATCTCTTCTCTTGGAACAACTTGTGCAAGGCCCGCTCCGGTGGCTGCACCTTTCACTCCAAAAATGGGGCCCATCGATGGCTCCCTCAAACAAAGGATGGCTTTTTGACCTAATCGATTGAATCCATCCGTAAGACCAATTGCTGTGGTCGTTTTTCCTTCCCCTGCAGGAGTAGGAGTTGTAGCCGTTACCAAAATGAGCTTGCCTCGCTTTGGCTGAGAAAAGAGTTCTTTTAAATATTGCCATGATATTTTGGCAATAAAATGTCCGTAACATTCAATGGATCCTGAAGGAATATCAATTCTTTTTGCTATTTCTTCGATTGCTAAAAGTTTTTTTTCTCGCGCTATCTTTAAATCTGGAGAAAAGCGTATTTCTTTCACAATAATTGATTCTGGATTTTCTCAAACCATGCCATGCTTGAAAAAATCTCTTTTGTTTACTTTTTTCTTTGCCTTTATTTTTTCATTCTATCCCAGTTATTTTCAAGAAAATATAGTTCTTTCAGTACTATCCTTCAGTACTATCTACCGATGAAAGCTAAAGCGGCTTCTAAGCATTTGGCTATTGGGTGAACGAAAATACCCCCCAAGGGATGTATTTTGTACTTGAGAAGGTAATCTAT
Source organism: Methylacidiphilum kamchatkense Kam1 (assembly GCF_007475525.1). Taxonomy (NCBI): domain Bacteria; kingdom Pseudomonadati; phylum Verrucomicrobiota; class Methylacidiphilae; order Methylacidiphilales; family Methylacidiphilaceae; genus Methylacidiphilum (ex Ratnadevi et al. 2023); species Methylacidiphilum kamchatkense. The sequence continues at coordinate 1,811,869 of NZ_CP037899.1, forward strand.
TGCACCTAGAATCTAAGAAGTTTTTTTATATACTTTTATTTTAAGCAAGTAAAAAAAAGTGAGATTATTTAGTAGTTTATCAGAACTCGAACGGAAAAAGCTAATAGAGGAAAGGAAAAAGAGTTCGTTATATTGGAAAATTATCCATCTGTTAGGCTCTCTTCGGTTAGCGATTGTTCTTCTTTTATCGATCGCTTTAGGCTGTGCAATAGCAACAATTGTAGAATCTAGGTTAGATACTCAGGTTGCTCAGTTTTATATCTACAAATCTCCCTGGTTTTTTGGCTGGCTTATTATACTTTGCATCAATCTTTTTGCGGTGACATTGACCCGGATTCCATGGAAAAAAAGACATATTGGCTTTATTGTCACCCACTATGGGATTATCATTCTTTTGATCGGTGCTTTGATTGGACTGCAAAAAGGCTTTGAGGGATTTATAACTTTGGAAGCTGGTGGGATACCAAAAAACAGATTAACATCTAAAGAGACGGTCCTTTTAGTGCAAAATCCCATCCTGAAGGAAATCGAAGAATATAGATTTCCTGCAGAACTCTGGAGACCTTCATCCAAGGCTCCACGATCCATTGACATTCCTGGAACAGGACTGAAGTTTTATACCGATGATTATGCCAAAGAACTATTTCTAAGTGAAAATTTATCTCCTCAACAAAATTCTGGAAGCCCAGGTGTCCTTATTGAGTTGAAAAGCAAAATGGCCAACCAAAAGTTCACCTATGTGCTATTGAAGAACGATCCTTCTAGGTGGTATGAAGATTTTTTTGGAATGGCAAGAATTGAAATGAAAGAGCCATCCGACTCGGATGGAGAGACTTTCCACGAATCGGCAGTCCTTTTTGCCAATGCCCCCGATCAATCTGTCATCCATGCTCATGAAGGGGTCAATTCAACTTACAAGTATTTTCTTCTGTGGGATAACCCTTCTCCATCGAATAGATCGCTTTATGTTGTGGCTATCAGCCAGGATGGAGAAAAAAGGGCTTGGCCATTGAATGAAATCATGCAGAAGGTGGTCGATCTTCCAGGAGAGGGAAAAATGGAAGTGGCTGAGTATTGGCCAAATTTTTCGATAAAAGAGGGGAAACCCACCTCTTTATCTGGAGAACCTCTTAATCCAGCCATCCTTGTGCATGTGTACTGGCAACAGAATCGCACCCAAAAATTGGTTTTTAGGATATGGGATTCTCCTAATGGAACGATCAATTACCAGCTGCTTCGAAATGGAAAATCCTATCAGGAAGGACAAATGGCTATTGGCAAAACCTTCCTTTTAGGATGGGCAGACTGGTCAGCCACCCTACTGCGCTATGAACCTTCGGCCACTATCACCAGTGAAATTCAAAAGCAAAGACTTTCTCAAGCCAATATCGCTCAGGTCCTTCCTCCGGGAATCCATGGTTGGATAGAAGACAAACAAACTAAGGAAAAATCCCAAGCCCTTTGGATCCTCTCGGGATATCCACAAAGTTTTGTACTAAACAATATTCCCTTACAAATTAGTTTTGGTTTTAAGGTAATCTCCTTGCCATTTTTTGTATCCCTGGAAAAATTTGAAGTTCCAAGAAATGAAGGTTCTGACGCTCCTTCAGATTTTATCAGCACCCTTAAGTTTGAAGATCCAAAAACTAAAAAAATTGTCATTGGAAAGGCTCACATGAATTATCCCGCTTCCTATCCTGGAGGATTTTGGAGATCAGTCTTAGGGCTTAACTACAAGTTTTCTCAATCCTCGTGGAACCCACAAGATTTGAACGAAAGCACTTTACAGGTTCTTTATGATCCTGGCTGGCCTTTCAAGTGGATAGGCTCTCTTATGATCTGCATTGGTATTTTAACCATGTTTTTTATTAGTCCAAAACCTCCTGTCGTTCTAGATAAAGAAGAGAGTGCGGGAGCAAAAACCGACGAAAAGGCGGCTTGTTCAACGCTTAACTCCCGTTCCCTCTCTTAGATTTCTTTCATACCAAAATATTGCCATGAATGTTTGATACCCTCCTATGGATAAAGAATTAGAAATTTTAGAAAAAAGTTTTTCCGAAGAGCTTGAAGCCATCACTACAAAGGAAGCGATCGAGTCCCTGCGGATCAAATATTTTGGACGCAGGGGGATAGTTTCCACTTTACTGGAAAAAATAGGCCAACTACCCAAAGAAAGTAGACCAATAGTAGGCAAAAAACTAAACGAGCTCAAATCGAAACTGCTGGAGAGTCTACACAAAAAGGAAATTTCCTTATCTACTGCTGATTCCTTTGCGCAGTCTGCTTTTCCATCACCATCCTTTGCCGATAATACACTGCCCGGTAGACCCTATCTTTCTGGCACACTGCATCCGGTTTCTATTGCTCTAAAAAAAATTATCGAGATTTTCCAAAGAATCGGCTTTACAATCGAATGTGGCCCCGAAATTGAAAGCGAATACAACAATTTTGATGCATTAAATATTCCTTTAGGGCATCCTGCTCGGAATGAACAAGATACCTTTTATATCAAAGAAAACCTAAGCCTTGAAGACAATTCTCCTGGTAGACTCCTCCTCCGACCTCAAACTTCTCCAGTCCAGATACGGGTCATGAAAAAAAACCAACTGCCTATCCGCATGATTGCTCCTGGAAGATGTTACAGACGAGACGAAATCGATGCCACCCATTCGATCGTTTTCTGGCAGGTCGAAGGGTTAGTGGTTGATAAAGGAATTAGTCTTGCCGATCTCAAAGGAACCCTCGAATATTTTTTTAGAGAGCTTTTAGGAAATCAGTTGCAATTTCGATTTAGGCCTCACTATTTTCCATTTACTGAACCAAGTTTCGAAGTAGATGGGGCCATTGCTACGCAGGAGGGAGAAGCACCCAGATGGCTTGAGCTATGTGGTTGTGGGATGGTCCATCCAAAAGTATTTTTAAATATGGGAATAGATCCAGAAGTATATTCTGGATTTGCTTTTGGCTTCGGCATTGAAAGATACTTGATGGTTGTCCATAAGGTGCCGGATCTGAGATTGTTCTCCGAAAATGATTTTCGGTTTTTAAAGAATTTAAGTCCTTCCTTTTAAAGGAATGGGAACTTTTAGAACCATTTTTTAAAGAGGATTTTCCATGGATTACAGTCTTACTGTCTTATTACCAAAAACAGAGTTTCCAATGAAAGCCGACCTTCCCAAAAGGGAGCCTCAATGGCTCGAAGTATGGGAAAAAGAAAAGGTCTATGCAACCCTTTTGGAACTGAGAAAAAACAGTCCTAAGTTCATTCTTCATGATGGGCCTCCTTTTGCCAACGGCAAAGCTCATATGGGAAGTGGGTTGAACAAAATACTCAAAGACATTGTTCTTAAATCTAAAAACATGTTTGGCTTTCACTGTCCTTATATTCCTGGGTGGGATTGTCATGGGCTACCAATTGAACACAAGGTGATGAGCGAGACCCCCTCCTTATCCAATGATCCCCCTACCATTCGGAAAAAGTGTCAGGAATATGCCAAGCGATGGATAGAAGTACAAAAAGAACAGTTCAAGCGGCTTGGCGTATTAGGAGCATGGGATAATCCTTACATCACCATGGATCCTCATTACGAAGCCAATGAGCTAAGACTTTTTGCTGAACTAGTCGAAAAAAAATTAGTGTACCGAGGGTTGCGTCCAGTCTTTTGGAGTATTGGCTGTAAAACGGCCCTTGCCGAAGCTGAAGTAGAATATCAGAAAAAGGAAGACATCTCCATCTATGTGGAATTTCCTGTTTCTGAGATGAGCTGCAAAGAAGCAGGTTTGCCTCAAGGATCCTCTTTTCTTGTTTGGACAACGACTCCATGGACCTTGCCTGCAAACTTAGCTTTAGCAGTAAACCCTGATTTGTCTTATGATTTAAGGAGCGTAGGCAGCAAACATATTATCGTTTCTTCCAAGCTGGCACCCACAATTCCTAAACTAGCTGAATCGACTCTAATCCTTTCTTTTTCTAAAGGCAAAAAACTAGCAGGGATGCAATATGTTCATCCGCTTCTCCCTAGATGTGGGAAAGTCTACGCAGCTGATTTTGTCAGTGAAGAAACCGGTAGTGGGATTGTCCATATTGCTCCAGGCCATGGAATGGAAGATTACCAACTGGGGGTCGATAAAGGATTAGCAGTATTTTCTCCGGTGGATGATTTAGGAAGATTCACAAAAGAATGCGGCATAGAAAAGATCGTTGGGATGAATGTTTTCGATGCCAATCCCATTCTGTGTGATATGCTCGAAGAAAAAGGGCTTTTATGGGCAAAAAAACTCTACATCCATGATTATCCATTTTGTTGGCGCTCCAAAACCCCTATTATCTTTCGGTCTGTGCCCCAATGGTTCATCAATATTGAAGCGTTCAAAATCCAAGCCCTCCAGGAGATTGAAAAGGTTCAATGGATCCCTAAGCGAGGTGAAAACAGGATCAAAGGAGCTGTTGAAAGCCGCAAAGATTGGTGTATTTCCAGGCAAAGATACTGGGGAGTCCCCATCCCGGTTTTTTACAGAAAAGATGGTGAGCCGCTTCTAGATCCAAAAATTATCAGACGTTTTGCCGACATGGTCGAAGTGCAAGGAACCGATTTATGGTTCCAACTAGATTCAGAAGAGCTCAGAAAAAAGTTTGAGGTTCCGACTGGCTACGAAAAAGGAATGGATACGCTCGATGTCTGGATAGATTCAGGCTCAAGCCATTTTGCAGTACTTGTACCGAGGGGAGAAAATCCTGCTGATCTGTATCTGGAAGGAAGCGATCAACATCGCGGTTGGTTTCAATCTTCCCTGCTGCTTGGAGTGGCATCGAAAGGAAAGGCACCGTTTAAATCCGTGCTTACTCATGGATTTGTGGTTGATCTGGATGGTAAAAAACTTTCCAAATCCTCAGGTGCTAAAGACTTATCTGAACAGATAAAAGAATATGGAGCTGATCTTCTTCGGCTTTGGGTGGCCAGTGAAGAATTTTCAGAAGACGTTCCCTTTTCCAAGGAAATATTTTCTAGACTCTCTGATTCTTATAGACTGATTAGGAATAGCCTGAGGATCCTTTTAGGCAATCTCTTTGATTTCGATCCTACCATTCATTCGGTCCCCAAAGATGAGCTGTTGGAAATCGATAGGTATTTTGATTTGTGCGTCGATCAACTAATTAAAAAAACTAAAGCCTCCTATGCCAACTATGAATTTCCACAGGTCTATCAATCTTTAGTTCGATTTTGTTCTGTTGAGCTATCGAGTTTTTACATCGATATCCTAAAAGATAGGTTGTACTGCGATGGGAAAAACTGGCTTTCAAGAAGGTCAGCACAAACCGTCTTGCACCGAGCCTTTGAATCTCTTGTTAAACTGCTTGCTCCTATTATCCCTTTTACCGCCGAAGAAGCATGGCGAGTTTTTGGGAAAAAGCGTTCGATCCATCTTGAGCTTTTCCCTACCGAAAAAGACGAACAGGAGGGAACAGGCCTCGAGCAACGGTGGCAAAAAATATTGCGATTAAGGGATCTAGCCAATATTGAACTGGAGAAAGCTAGAAGAGAGAAGCGAATTGGGAAGAACTTAGAAGCAAAAGTAATCCTACATACGCATGAATTTGAAGAAAAAGATATTCCTATTTTAACAGAAGTATTGCTGGTTTCGCAGCTGGAACTTTGCCGAGCAGAAAAAACGGAAATCGAGGTGATAAAGGCTCCAGGAGCAAAATGTCCGCGGTGCTGGAAATTCAGTCTTTTTGCTCAGAGGAATGAAGATCCTGAATTTCCACATGTATGCGAGAGATGCTTAAAAGTCCTGCAAGAAAAGGCGTATATTCGCTAGCTAAGTTTGAAAAAAATAAAAAAAAAATGAAAACTTTTAGCAAAAAAGTGTTGATCAATCTATGAACCTTAATGTAAGTAAGTATTTGCTATAAATAAGATTTTGGAGAAATGGATAGGAAAAATAAGAAAAAATTAGGTAACAATATTAGGGAAATAAAAAAATTTCTTATTTTTCCAAAATATTTTAGAAATTTGTTTGACATTTCTTGTAAATTTTGAAAAAAAGAAAACTTACAGAAAAGAATAGCATAAATGTTATTCCAAATATGAAAAAGAAGGAGGATATACTATGAAGAGGAGGAAAACACTCCGTTATTTGGTACCTGCAATTGGTTTGTTTGCACTTGCAGTGACACAACCTTTAAGAGCGGGAATTGAAGAGGGAGATAGTGCGGCTTCCACATCGACGGACTTGTCAAGTGCAGGTGGGGATAAAGAAATGAAGGAAGCCAGCAAGGAAATGAAGGAACAGAAAGAAATTTCCAAGGAAGAAGCATTTCGTCCCAAAGAAGGATTATATGCAGGCCTTTATGGGGGCGCTGGTTACATGGATACCAATCGTTATACCTCAACTTTCAGTTCTGGGTTGATTGGCAATGGAAATTTAGGTGGTAATTGGCAGTGGGTTGGTGGTATCAAAGTTGGTTATCAGTGGAAAGGATGGGAACTGGGAGATAACCTGTCTGGTAAAGGGTGGTATTTAATGCCTGCCGCAGAATTTGACGGATTTTATATTGGAAATTCTCAGTCTGGTACAGGATTCACAGGTCTTGCTTTTCCTGGGGGATTTGCTGGAGCAAGCACCAATACGGGGATGCAGTTAAACATAGGGGTAATGACCATTAATGGATTGTTAAAGTTGGTGACGCCATGGAAACTGGTTCCGTATATCGGTATGGGTGTTGGTGGCTACTATCTGTCTGCTAGTAACATTAGCCAGAGTATAGCAGGTCACGGGATTGTTAATGGCGCAAGTACTACTGACGGTGGATTCGTATTTACTCCGATAGCGGGTACGGAATATTATTTTACAAGAGAACTCAGTCTGTTCGTGGAATTTAAGTTCCTCTACATGAACAATCCGATTCTCAATTATGGGACTGCAGTGGGTAATGAATCCATGCACTTTGGGAACATGCTGAACTATATTGGCGTGCTTGGTGCTAAATACGTGTTTTGGTAAAAAGTTAGAAGTTAAAATTAAAGGGCTTCCAGTTGGAAGCCCTTTTTTTTGTTATCAATACAATATTGGCAAATCCTAAAGCATACTAGAGAATTGGTGAGGTTCGAAAAAAGCTAATAGGAAAAATGACTGGTTAAAGGATGAGAACAATTTTGCCAGTCGCTCCCCCTTGCATAATCATTTTATGAGCCAATGCTGCCTGCTCTAATGGAATTTCTGCACGGATGATTGGCCATAAGCTCTTATTTTTCAAGCCTGCTTCTATAGCAGCAAATATGGATTTTCTTTGAGAAGAGCTTGCAAGAAAAAGATTTACACCAATGACAGAGATCTCTTTTCTTAAGATATTTCGTGGATCGATTTCAATTTTGCCACGACTTCCAATAACAAGAATTTTGCCATAGTTCGTTACAAGAGAAAAATCGTTCTCAAGGTTTTTATTCGCAAGCATCTCTAGAATGATATCGACTCCTTGATTTTGGGTATATTCTAAAATTTTGTTAACGTACCCTTCTTCTCCATGGTTAAAAACCATTTCAGCCCCTATACCGAGCACTTGCTCTTTGCCTTTTGCCGTTCCTGCTGTAGCCAAAACTCGAAGCCCACGACTTTTGGCCCATTGTACAGCCGCAATCCCAACTCCACCACTCGCCCCATGAACTAAAACCGTTTGTCCAGCTTTAGCACCAGCACATTGGAACAATGCATGATAGGCAGTCGCATAAGGACTTCCAATGGCAGCGCCTTGAGCAAAAGATAAACCTTGAGGAAGTTCAAAGACGTGATCTTCAGGACAAACAATGTATTGGGCATAACTTCCTAAGACTCCTTGAAAGAAAACGGCTTGACCTTTATGAAATTTTGATACCCCTTCGCCAACTTCTTCAATAACACCGGCTCCGTCGATACCTGGTATAAACGGAAGGTTTGGTTGGTAACCAAAACTACCAGCCCTTAAATAGGTATCCACAGGATTGACTCCAGCTGCTTTCACTGCTATCAGAACCGAAGCTGGCTGTAGTTGAGGAATGAGAGTCTCTTTCAATTCAAGAACTTCAGGACCTCCAAAACGTGAGACAAGGATGGCTTTCATGATTTATCGACTGCAATAAAAAATGGCCAAAACCCCTATTTCTAATTGGCTAGCAGGCCTTTTAAAGACAAAAGATTTCTCATTTGCCGGCAAAATTCTGGAATATCCTTAGCGCCTAAAAGCGCAGAAACCATGACTATTCGATCAGCTCCAGCAGACAAAACCAAAGAAATATTTTCTTTATTTATCCCTCCGATAAAAAAAACCGGTTTTTTAATCCTCTCCTTGACAGCAGCTATCGATTCAATTCCAACAGGAAGATAATCAGGCTTGGTTGGTGTTTTAAAAATAGGCCCAAAGGCAATATAATCCACTGGCTCTTGGGCAGCAGTTAGAGCTTGAGAGAGCGTATGAGTCGATTTCCCGATTAAGAACTCCTCGCCTAAGTATTTTCTTGCCTGTTCAATTGGCATATCCTCTTGACCCAAATGCACTCCATCGGCCTCTATTTCCAAAGCTATATCCGGATAATCGTTGATTATAAAAAGAATCTCTTTCTCCACCAAGCTCGATTGTATTGCCCGGGCATGTTCTGCGATTTTCTTTTTTTCTAGATTCTTTGCTCGAAGCTGTAAAATGTCCACTCTCCCTTCAGCAAGTTGTTCGCTATAAGCTTTTAGTTTTTCAGCAGGAACATATCCCAGATCCAAAATCCCATAAAATCGTGCCTGACTTAAAAGAAATTTTTTTCTATAAATGTCCTGTTTCATTCAATCCTTCAATGCTCTTCCAGAGATTTTTTTGCAGCCAGAATTTTGTTGATAAGATTGGTCGTGTAATCGCCCCTTTTGAAATCTGTATTTTGAAAAACAGACTTGCCTATTGGAATGGTGGTTTTAACCCCTTCAATAATCGTTTCATTTAATGCTCTATTCATCCGAGCGATTGCTTCATCCCTGGAATTGCCAATGGCTATAATTTTGGCAAGCATAGAGTCGTAATAAGGAGAAATTTCAATTCCTTGATAAAGATGAGAATCGACGCGGATGCCAGGTCCACCAGGAAGATGTAGGAAATCTATTTTGCCTGCACTTGGACGAAAGTCTTGCAAGCCATCCTCTGAATTAACCCGAAACTCTATGGCATGTTTTTTAGGTTCGAGTTCTTCCCATTCTTTGCCTATAGAATAACCAGCAGCTACAAGGATCTGCTCTTTGACTAGATCAACACCATAGACTTCTTCCGTCACCGGATGTTCCACCTGAATCCTGCAATTCATTTCGATGAAATAAAAATTACCAGCTTTATCTACCAGATACTCTACTGTTCCTACCCCTTCATAATCGACTGATTCAGCAAGTCGGATGCTTGTCTTGCCCATTCTTTTTCTTAAGGCCGGATCCATAATAGGAGATGGAGATTCTTCGACAAGCTTTTGATTTCTTCGCTGAATGGAACAATCCCGTTCTCCAACATGAACAATTTTTCCTTTGGTATCAGCTAGAATTTGAAATTCTACATGTCGTGGATCTTCGATCAACTTTTCGATGTACAAGCTGCCATCTCCAAAAGATTTTTCTGCCTCAAGTTTTGCAGCGACAAACCCCTGAACTAAACTTACATCGTTATGCGCTATCCTCATCCCCCTTCCCCCTCCTCCTGCAACCGCTTTTATAATCACCGGATAGCCAATCTGATGGCTAATTTTCAAAGCTTCCTTTTCTGACTCCACAATGCCATCACTACCCGGTGCCACGGGCACGCCTACTTTTCTTGCATGAAACCGAGCCATGGCCTTATTCCCCATTTTCTTCAGTGTTGTGGCCTTCGGACCAATGAATTTGATATTGCAGTTGGCACAAATTTCAGCAAAATGAGGATTTTCTGCTAAAAAACCGTATCCTGGATGAATCGCATCGACATCCCCTATTTCTGCAGCACTGATAATCCTATCCATCCTCAAATAACTTTCCGTTGAAGGCCCACTGCCAATACATATCGCTTCGTCTGCCTGTTGAACATGCAGAGACTTCTCATCCGCTTCTGAATAGACAGCCAGAGTCTTTATACCCAGATCACGACAAGCTCGGATAATTCTTAATGCGATTTCACCTCGGTTGGCAATTAAGATCTTATTGAACATTGTTGGGTCCTATCTCTATAGGAAAAGAAGCAGATTAAATTTATCTGAAATATTTCTTTCGAGCAAAGACCAATGCTAATAAAAGAAAAAAACAAGATCAAGATTCAAAAGAATTATTTTTATATTTTTAGCAAACATCTCCCAATCATAATAAACCAGAATACTTTAAGATGCTCAAATCTGATAGCAGCTATCAAAATTTAGTCTCATTCTATGGGTGTCTGCTGCATTTCTCTACTAATGTTTTTTTCTTGAGGCTACAATAAGAACCTGCGTTGCTCCCTTTAAGATATTTTTTTAACTAGGGAAGGACTCTTCTAATTCTTCGCCTACCTGGAATCGAACAAAACGGCGGATGACAATGTTTTCTCCAATCTGAGCAATACGCTGACAGAGAAGATCATTAATAGTGATGCTGGGATCCTTCACGAACGGTTGCTCCAGCAGACAGTTATCAATAAAAAACTTTTCCAGCTTTTCTTGGACAATGCGATCCATATTTTCGTCATTCTCAAGTTTATAAGTGCTGATAATCTTGTTTTTCTCAGCATCTAGGATCGCTTTGGGGACGTCGTTCTTGGAGATGAACTTGGGATTGGCTGCCGCAATTTGAATAGCTATCTCTTTAACAAATTCTTTGAAAGCTGGCGTGCGAGCAACAAAATCAGTTTCACAGTTTACTTCTACTAAGACTCCTATTTTATCGCCAGCATGAATATAGGAAGCAATTACCCCCTCTGGGGTCTGTCTTTCAGATTTCTTCTTTGCTTTGGCCATCCCTTGTTGTCGGAGCCATTTTTCAGCCTCCTCTAGGCTCCCTCCTGAAGCTTCTAAAGCCTTTTTACAATCCATAATACCGGCTCCAGTTTTTTCGCGAAGCTCTTTGACTAAATTGGCAGAAATCGCATTGCTCATATATCTCCTTCTATTAACGACCCCAAAAAAATGAAATCAAACAACAAGAATTAGAGAATGCTTTATTTAAGTGTTGTTCTTATTATTATTATTTTAAATCATTGGGAACTTAATTGGTTGACACAAGCGCTGCTTCTGAAGCCATATTGCCGGAATTTTCCACAGGAAGAGAGAATCCCGCCTCTTTTTTCCCTTCTATTATGGCATTACCAATTTCTTCCAAAATGGTTCGAATAGAACGGATAGAATCATCATTGGCAGGGATTGGATAATCGATGTTTTCAGGGTTCCCATTGGTATCAACAATAGCAACTATAGGTATGTCTAATTTTCTTGCTTCGGATACCGCAATCTCTTCCTTTACCACATCGACTATAACGATGGCCGCAGGAAGCCTTTCCATATCTTTGATCCCATCCAAGCTTCGATGCAGCTTAGCATTCTCTCTTCTCAATTTGGCTACTTCTTTTTTAGGGAGCCTTTCCATTGTGCCACTGGCTTCAAGTTGATCTATCCACTTCATACGCGCAATCGATTTGCGGATAGTCACCATGTTTGTCAATGTTCCCCCAAGCCATCGATAATTCACATAAAAAGAACCGCTTTTCTTAGCTATCTCCTCAATAAGCCCTTGGGCTTGGCGTTTACATCCAACAAAGAGAACCTTACCCCCTTCAAATGATGTTTTTTTCAAAAATCAGCGGCTCTCTTTAAACATTCCATTGTTTTATTTGGGTTTATCAAATGAATACCCCCTTTTAGTCCAAGTAAAAAGGGAGCCATTTTGGGATTCCAACGGTCTTTCCTATGACCAAAATAGGTTCCAGATTTTATAAGATCTTCTAATTCTACCATTTTTCTTTATTGTTATGATTAAATTTTTTATTTTACTTTTATCCTTCTTCATTAGCAACAATTAATTTCGTTGCTAATGATAAAACTAAAAAAAGAGCTCCACGGGTTTTTTTTCAGATATCCTGTAGGATTCCATTAACCCGTAGTCGACAAGGATGGTTTCCTTATCCCTACTCCTCTTATTCCTTTGGCAATTGATACGGTACTGATAGTCAAAACAGATGTCAAGGAATTTGCCAACGTGCTTGCCACTGATAACATTTCCTTCTGCCTCAGGGTCTTATTTATTTACCATCGGACTCACGCTGGGAATGAAGAAACGCTGGGAATGAAGAACTACTGCCCAGGAGCTTAGCCCAACAGCCGTGAAGGCCTAAAATCGATTTTTGAATGAACCTTGGTGAGAGACTAGTCCTAACCTTACAAGCAAAAGAAAAAGATATTCGTCAAGCTCAAACAACCAAGTCTATGTATCTTTTTCACAATTAAAAACTTTTTTATCTATAGAGAAAAAAAAGTTATTGACTCGCCGCTCCAAAATCTCTAGAAAAAAAAGCACAAAATTAAATATTCGAAAGGAGGTGAGAGTGCTGGCTTGTGGGAGAGAATCGATACACTACAAATTGCTACTTTCAATTTTCCTATTATTCTTAACCCATTTCTTTACCCATTCTCTTTTCGGATATTCGTATAAAGACTATCTAAAAACTGAAAATCGTGACCATGCTTATCCTTGGCATAGGAATATCGTTACGACTGTTTTTTGGATTGGAGAAGGAAGAACACCAATCAGCGGAGCTGCTTGCTCTACCAGTGCATGGGACGTTCACTGGAGAAAAAATTATGGTGGACTGGATGACCCTATTAAACGCGTAGGTTTTCTGCCGCGTCATTTCGCAGCGACTTTAAACCCCTTTTATGTGGCTCTTCCTTTCAACGATGTAGCCTATCCAGACTTAGCTAGAAAATGGGTGCCATGGTATAAGGTTCCCTCCCCTGAAAACCGTTTCGTCTCTCAGTGTAAGGGGCGTTGGGTAGAAATTAGATCGAAAAGCGGAAAAGTTGCCTATGCCCAATGGGAAGATGTGGGCCCACTAAGAAGTGATTTTGCTTCTTATGTCTTTGGCCCAGACAGACCGCATGAACATAACCAAGCTGGCTTAGATGTTTCACCAGCCGTTAGAGATTATTTAGGATTAAGCGGTATGAATTTGACCGATTGGAGAATTGTGGACGATTGCCTTGTACCCCCTGGGCCGTGGATCAAATATGGGGAACAAGCTATCATCTATTCCGCAATAAAGGCAAGAGAAAAGGAAGCCTCTTCCCAATGGAGACCTGCTTCTTTTCAATAACTAGAAAAAGTTTGATCTAAGAGACCCAAAAGCAGACGTGCCAGTTGTTTATTGGCTTAGCAAAAGGCTATAGGCCTTTACAGGCATTAGGGCTGAGAGGTCCATTCCAAACAGAAAGCATTTCATGTCTCTTGGGGAAAGGAGAGGATATTGCTTAAGCTCATGAGCTAGACAAAGATCAGATGAAAGCTGATGCAGCTTCCCTTTCTTCACAATTTCTGGGTTGATCCTGGCAAGAAGATCATGTTAGGGAATATATTTTAAGAGTGGCTACTAAGCATATCATTTACTTAGACGTTGAAACACAGAATAGCGCTTCTGAGGTTGGAGGTTGGCAAAAAAAACATTTAATGCGGGTTTCCATTGCTGTCATCTATAGCAGCCTGCATAACAAATACTTCATTTTTAGAGAAGAAGAAGTAGATCAGCTGCTAACCATGCTGAGAGAATCGGATTGTATTGTCGGTTTCAATATCTTGGGATTTGATATCCCAGTGCTTGATTCATATGCTGTTTTCAGTTTATCCACTCTTCCCTGTATCGATCTGCTCTTAGATATCGAAAAAAGAATTTCTAGACGCATCAAACTCGAGCAGTTAGCCCGAGCCACTCTAGGAATAGGGAAAACAGCTCACGGTCTGCAGGCTTTAAGATGGTGGAAAGAAGGAAAATTATTGGATATTGCAGAATATTGCTGCTATGACGTGAAGATCACCAAACTTCTCCATGAGTATGGAATAAAAAACGGCAAAGTGTATTATTTTAATGAAAATGGTATTAAGGAACCAATAGCAGTGAATTGGCAGATTGATTAACCTCTACACTGATTAATTGCTTTTCCTATCTCCATTCTTGACTATCCTATCCTCTTTATTCATAGTGATTAAAGCTTATGGCACGGAAAACTAAGCAAAAGGAAGCTATTGTCAGTGTATTGCGTAGCGCCGAAAGTCCTTTGTCCCCTGCTGAAATTCAAACTAGAGCTTCTTTACTTGTCCCCTCTCTTGGTATTGCAACGGTTTATCGATTACTACGAATCCTAAAAGAAAATAAAAAAGTCGTAACTGTTGAAATTCCAGGAGAGTCTCCACGATATGAAATTTCTGGAAGGGCCCACCATCATCATTTCTATTGTCGCAACTGCCACCAAATTTTCGAATTTGGGAAATGCACTGACAAGATCGAAGAACTTGTTCCCAAAGGATTTCTTGTTCAGGAACATGAGATTATTCTCTATGGCCGTTGTCCTTCTTGTGCAAAATAAGAAGAAAAGCTATCTAGGGAAAAAAGTGAAGGCGGTCTGATTCCACTTTAAGACTTTCCCTTACTTTTTCTTGGCTACTTCCCCATGAGAAACTCTCTAGAACCTCTAAGCCCTAGCTAAAGTAGCGCACCCGTTTTTAATGGTTTAAAGAATGTTGTTACTTTATGGCATCAACGCTAGAAGGATGAAAGCCTAAAATTTCTTTTGCCTTTGCTTCATCTCCTCCACATTCCTCAAGAACGTGATTATAAATCGAATAGAATAGCGTTTTCAGATTTTCGACTCGATTTTCTTTACGCTCTGCAGCCACAGTTTCTTCAATAAGGGCATTCAACTCTTTGCTAAAATGCTCGACCGAGCTTGTCTTTTTTGAATCTTTTTTCTTTTCATAGAGCCGAATTTCTTCTGGTAGATGGCAACTCTGGATCGTAGCGCTTGTTGCCAGAACCATCGCTCTTTGAATGACATTTTCTAATTCCCTAATATTCCCAGGCCAATGATAGGCCATGAGGTGTTTTAAGGCATCCTGTGAAACCCGCGAAGCTGCATTGGGAAGATACCGACGGTGTTTTGCTAAAAAATGCTCCACAAGAGCTGGAATGTCCTCCACTCTTTCTCTGAGCGGAGGAAGTGTCAGCTTAACAACATTGAGTCGATAATAGAGATCCGCTCGGAACTCCCTTTTAGCCACAGCGGCTGCTAGATCTTTATTCGTGGCTGCAATAATACGCACATCTGTTTTGATCGGCTCGTTACTGCCCAATCTACAAAACTCCCCTTCTTGAAGCACTCTTAAAATCTTTGCCTGAGTAGTAATAGGCATCTCCCCTATTTCATCCAAAAATACCGTGCCTCCATCCCCTTGTTCAAACTTTCCAATCCGTTGTGCCATGGCGCCCGTAAAGGAGCCTCTTTCATGACCAAAAAGCTCGCTTTCAAGAAGATTTTCTGGAATCGCGGCACAGTTGATAGCAATAAATGGTCTATTAGATCTAAGGCTATACTGATAAATGGCTCGTGCTACAAGTTCTTTACCAGAGCCACTTTCTCCTACTATCAACACGGTTGCATTCGTTGGAGCTACCTGCCCAATCAATTTGTAAACTTTCTGCATGGCCGGGCTGTTGCCAATGATTTGAAGGCCATGTCTATCGAAAGAGGAATGGGGACTTTCTTTAGAAGCCTCTTTAGTCAGTTTAGAAGCTTCCATCGCCTTAGTCAGGATCGATTTAAGTTCTAGAATGTTAAAAGGTTTTAGAATATAATCATAAGCTCCTAATTTCATGGCTTCAATAGCGGTCTGACAGGTACCATAGGCGGTCATTATGATAACGATTTGTTGGGGAGAAAGCTTTCTTATTTCCTTTAATGTTTCCAACCCATTCTTTCCGCCCATTCTTATATCCATAAGGACAATATCGACAGCATTCGATCTTAGAAACTTCAATGCTTCTTCACCCGATTTGGCGTTATATGCCTTTAGAGGAAACTCCTCTAGAAACCTTTGAAAAGAATAAAACACGTCTTCTTCGTCATCCACAATGAGTATCGACTGGACAAAGGAATCTTCTGCTGGAGTGGAACGTAAACTAGAGACTTTTTCTTTCATCGTAAATACTAATACAATTTATAAAGTACTTTTAAATTAATTTATATCCCAATGACAAAATACAAGTTTTAGAATGAAAGAGCGGTTGATTTTTACCATAAGACTTTTAAAATCATACCTATATGACCAATAATAAATTTATTCCTCTTAAAAAGACTACGAATCGCTTGTATATACTAACGCTTTTTTTTTATTTTTTATCTCTGCCTTTTCTTTTAGCTGCTGAAAATCCCAAATGGCTAACCAATTATGCACAAGCCCTATCTGAAGCTAAGAAAGAAAATAAAATGGTGTTAATGAATTTTACCGGCTCTGATTGGTGTCCTTGGTGCCAAAAACTTGATAAAGAAGTTTTTTCAACCCAAGAGTTCATAAACTATGCTCAAAAAAATCTCGTCTTACTCGAAGTAGATTTCCCTCAGCATAAAACTCAATCGGCAGAATTAAAAAAACAGAATGAGGATCTAGCAAACCAATACAACGTGGATTCTTTTCCAACATTGATCCTTTTGTCTCCAAGCGGTGAAGAGCTTTCCACCTTTGGCTATATGCCTGGAGGACCCGGACCATTCATCGACAAAATTGAGAAATTACGTCAAAAAATCATTTCCAAAAACTAATGCTTCAGTTCATGCATTTCTGCCTTGCATCCGACAAGCTTGACAGCCTTCTAATTTTTTTTCTAAAAAAAGAAACACAATTTCTATTCATGGTTTAAAAAAGGATGAGGAATACAATGAAAATGAAAAAGTTAAAGTATCTTAGCTGTTGTTTTGCTTTTGGAAGCCTATTATTGTCTCCAGTTTTTGCTCAAAATCCTCCTGAATCTCAAGCTGATCCCCAAGCACAATCCTCTTCTTCTGAAAACTCCCATCCTCATGGTAAAGCTTATAGGCATAAAATGGCTAGAGAGATGCATGAAAAAATGCAGCGATTGATGGATAAACAGGATGAGGAATTAAAGAAACTAGCTAACGAAATGAACAAAGCTCCTAAAGACCAAAAATTGGATAAAGTTGTTACCCTTTTAAATACTCTGGTCAATCAGCGTATTCAGATGCATGAAGAAATGAAAGCGATGCATCATAAAATGATGGGAAATCATAAAGAACATCATGAATAAAAGGGTCACTTCAAAGAAGAATTCCTTTCCATGTTTTCTCCACTTTCCTCAGAGGCTTTCTATTTGGCATCATCACTGGATTGCTTCCTTTCTTTTTTTCTTCCTGATAGGGACCGGAACCTACACGCTTAGAGCCCAAGCTCCTCAACCTCAAAACCTCAAAAGAGGTTCTGAGGATCAACTGTTGGATGCAAATCAGCGAGCCGTCGTATCGGAAATGCAGGAAAGCTTCCGCAGACTACTGGATAAACAGGACAAAGAGCTTGAGGCGCTTCTTAAAGAACTGAAAAAGGCTCCCAAAGAAAAAAAAGTCGATTGTCTGACCACGATCGTTACGCGTTTGATCGAACAAAGAAAAGAGATGCATCAGGAAATGGATGCGATGCGTTCTCGAATGCGTGAGTTAAAATCTCTTTCCCAGTCATCCAGCCTTCCAAATGCCTTTGAACCCCCAACCGCTCCCTCTACCAATACTTCCTCTTCGCCCTCTTCTGCTCAGCCCACTCAAGATTCTCAAGACAACGAAGCAGCCCATTAAATCCCTTTTCTTTTTTTCTCAGTTTCGCCAAGATTATAAATAAATGAACCCACCGGCTGTGACGGTCGCCATTCCCACCTATAATGGCGAAAAAACGATCGAAAAGGCCATTCTTAGCGCTCTCAATCAATCATGGCCAAACAAAGAGATCCTCGTCATTAACAATGGGTCTACTGATAAAACTGCTGAAATTATTGAAAAGTTTAGAGGCGCGGTTTCGCATGTTTTTTTCAAAGAAAAAATTGGTAGAGCTAAAGCCAGAAATGAAGCATTGCAAAGAGCCAATGGTCACTGGATACAGTGGCTCGATCACGACGATTATTTAGAGCCGAATAAAATTAAAAACCACTTTTCTCTAACAACCGAATTAGATGCTATCGATGTCTTCTATTCCCCTATCATTGCTGTTTCTCCGGAAGGAAAAGAGAAATATGTCCCCTCGGCCCAAACGATGCATAAACCTCTTCTTTCTCTCTGGTTTTCCTCCGAACTGCCGCAAACAGGTGGGTATCTTTGGAAAAAAGAATCGGCTATAAAAATTGGTGGCTGGAGAGAGGATGCCCCACTGTTTGATGATTATGAACTTGTAGGAAGAGCCATTCAATCGAATTTAAGATTTTCTTTGACGCCGATTCCTGGAGCTTATTGGAATTATAGAAACAAGCCTATGCCGCATGAACAAGCTTTAGATTTCATTAACCAAAAAAAGAAATGTATGGATAGGATGGTGCAGTGGTTGATTCAAACTGGCCGCATGGATCCTGAGCTTCAAATAGAAATTGGTAAAGCCTACTTTTTAATTGCCAGATGGCTTGCAAGAGAAGGGAAAATAGAGGAAGCAGTCGCTTTAGAAAGAAAGCAAAAAGCATTAGGACTTTTTTATGTCGATGGGTCTTGGAGATACAATGTTTTGTATTCTCTTTTTGGATTTCTTGCTACAGAAAAGATTCAAAGCCTTTTTAGGCAGAGATGAAAATGGTGTTGTTCAGTCGAAAATTGTTGAGAATCGAAAGAATATAAAATAAAAAGGATGCTATATCTTTTTACAAGATGGATCCAAAAGTCACCATTGGCATTCCTGCATATAATCCTGGAAAATGGATTATCCAAACTTTAGAAAGTGCTCTATCCCAGGATTGGGAAAAAAAAGAAATCATAGTGATTGACTCAGGTTCCACTGATGAAACTCCTTCTATTTTAAATAAATACAAGGATAAAATTAAGCTTATCAGTCTAAAAAAGACATTAGGTACCGCTGAGAGTAGAAATTTAATCCTTTTGGAAGCGACTGGCGAATGGATTCAGTACATCGATCATGACGATTATTTAGTGAAAGGAAAAATAAAAACACAATTTGAGGAAGCAAAAGAACAGCTCGATTCTGCCGATGTCTTATACTCTCCAACTTATGTTGAAATCTGGAAAAATGGGGCATCCATCCACCCAAATAATTTGCTAGGTGCTGATTCCTACCAAGATCCCTTAATTCTATGGCTTTCCTGGGATATGCCACAAATAGGATCCTATATTTGGCGAAAACAATCCCTGCTTAAAATTGGCGGATGGGACAACTTCCATCTTTGTGAAGATTATAGCCTTTATATGCGCGCTATTACCAATAAATTGAAGTTTGTTTATTGTCCTACTCCTGGAGCTGTTTACCGTGTAGGCCATAGGCGCAGCCGAGCAGTTAGCCATTTTATAGAACTTCTTAAGGATCATGATGCTCTCCTTGAGGAAATGATTGAATATTTGAAAAAAGAAAAGATGCTCACTGAAGCAAGACAAGCAGCGATTCTAAAAAACCGATTTCAAAAGTTTTTAGCCTATAAATCCGTAGATCTCTCCATAGCTGAAGCCTATTTCAAAAAACATAAGGAATTATTGAAAAAAAAATTACCTTTCCGTTATCGCTTTGCTCTTTCTTTAGGGCTTTCCTTTTCAGATATACACAAAATCAAATACATGAGCAGACGTCTCTTGCCTTTCTTTAAAGAGAAATAAGCTTAAAAAAGCCAGCTTTTACTCGTTCTCTATTTTCCTTGATTGAGATCCCTTTGAGTAGTGTTGCTACGGTCGCAGCTTTTAGACAATTCGAAAAGTTTGCTATACCTAAAAAAATTAGAAAAGGCCGCCATGGACGCCACATAAAATCCTGGGAACCCATCGAGAAAACCTAATTTCAGAATGTAGCTTCTAAAAAATCTCCAGGGCGGTCTAAAGAGCACATCGAGCCAACTCCACGACCTTCCTTTTTCTAATGCTTCTTTGGCAAAAGAATGAGCGTACTCAGGAAGTTTGGTAATCGTAAAATCGATCGTAGGAAACGAATAATGAAGAAGGTCTCCTTTCAACTTTTTAACCTTTCCTTGAACGATAACTTTATCATGCTCTCTACTGCCCCCCAACGTCCACAATCTTTTCGAAAAAGCCTCAAATTATAATCAGGATAAAAATCCCCATGGGTAATCCACCGATCGATTAACCATGTTTTTCTTGGAAAATAAGCCCCAGCGTACTTCAGATGATCCTCTCTAAAAAAGTTATGGATATCTTGCCGTAATGCATCAGAGACAACCTCATCGGCGTCTAATCCTAAAATCCACTGATAGGAAGCCAAATCGAGGGCTATATTTTTTTGATCTCTACGACAGCTCCACGGTCTTTCTTCCACACGTGCTCCATAACGCTTTGCCACAGATTCCGTTTCATCGGTACAATCGTTAATGACAAGGACAATTTCGCTGACCCATGAGGCCACACTACCTAAACTTCTGGGCAAATTATGCGCCTGGTTCTTCGCTATCATCGTTAGACTTATCGGCAGTTTATCCATGAGAGCAATCAGGCGGTATGTCTAAAAGGCAAGAGCATATGCAAGAAAGTTCTTAAGTTCCTTTTGGGCCTACGGGCAGTCAGTCTTTTAAGAGCAAAAGGATTTTCTCCTGGCAAATTCACTCCTTCTCCAATTTGACAAGCAGATTCATATCCAGCTTGCTCCACTATCTCCAGGCATTGTTTCGTGTATTGCCCATAAGGAAAAGAAAAATGGCGGATCGGTACGGAGAAAGTATCCTCCAGATACTTTTTTGAATCCTCGATTTCCTTTTTCAGCTCTTTACTAGAAAGAAGAGGCAAATGCGGATGCGAAAAAGTATGACTACCAATTTCCTGACCAGAAGCAATCCACTCCTTAATCTCTTCTTTAGTCATTAGCTTATGTGCTGGCTCTCCTAAAGGCCTATCCCATTCGTTCGTTTTCCCAATATATCCAGCAACCACAAACAGAATGGCTCGCATGCGAAAGCGATTTAAAAGCGGCAAGGCTCGAGTAAAAACAGATTGATACGCATCATCAAAACTGATAATAACCCCACGACAAACCGAACAACTTGCTGCGACAAATTCTCCAAGCGTTATGGATGGCCATTCCATTGACCAGAATTCTCCTAATTGTCTTTCAAAGAGCAAATTGGAAACCCACAATGAAGGGAATTTTGATTCTTTTGGACTTTTTCCAATATGATGGTACATGAGTATGGGGGTCTTATCTCCATAAACTCTTCGGTAATGAGACAGATGGGTAAAGGAGTCATCGAGTTTGGAAGAGATTTTAGGTAAGCCAGCCATGAATGCGAATTTATCGATAATTATAGTTAGTTGCAATACCCAACTGTTGCTTCATGAAGCTCTCCTTTCTATTGAAAAAAGCCAAGACTCTCTTCCCAAGCTAGTCATCGTCTTCGACAACGGGTCAAAAGATGGGACAGAAGAAATGATAAAAAAATTTTTTCCTTGGGTCCTTTATCTTCGTTCCGAAACGAACCTGGGGTTTGCCAAAGCAGTCAACGCTGCAGCCACATATGCTCAAGGCGACTATCTTTTATTGCTTAATTCTGATGCCAGGTTAGAAGCTGACTCCATCAGACAAGCTATTAGCTGGATGGAAACACACACAGAGTGTGCTGTGTGCGGGGCACAACTCCTTAATGAAGATGGGACCCTTCAAAATTCCATCGCCAATTTTCCTACTCTTTTAACTGAGTTAGGGAATAAGTCGTTGCTTCGAAAGCTGTTCCCGAAAAAATTCCCAGGTAAAGAAAATAAACCTAAAAACCCCCAAGCCGTTGAATCCGTTATTGGTGCCTTTTTCCTCGTTCGAAAGAAAATTTGGGATGAATTGGGAGGATTAGACGAACGGTTTTTTTTCTTTTTTGAAGAAACTGATTTTTGCTTTAGAGTCATACAAAAGGGCTATCAAGTGTATCATTTGCCACAAGTCAAAGTGTGGCATGGGCAAGGGAAAACAGCTAAAACGGTTCTTGCCGAAGCTCGAATCGAGTATTGGAAATCTCGATATAGGTACTTTGAAATCCACCATTCCTACCCCGAATTTCTCCTCTTAAAAATCGGTTTGTTGTTACGGCTTAGCTTTTCTTTGCTTTTTGAAAGCCTCCTGTATCTTCTAACTTTAGGCAGGCGTAATTCCGAACGCTTAAGGATTAGCTATAAAATCGCCCTTTGGCATCTCAAAGGAATGCCTGAGAACATGGGGCTATCTAAGAGTTAAAATGCAAAACAAGCTGAAAGTGCTATTGATCAATTCCCTGCTGAAGGGGGAGGAACAGACAATCAATGCCTATTGCTTGCAAAGGGTCTCAAAGAATTAGAGATTCCTGTCCTCGTTGCTTGTCCACAAAACGCAGAACTTTCCTCTTTATTAGAAGACTATGGGATCGAAACGGTCCGTTGGGAAAAAAATCTTTCTGGGATTTTCCAGTTAGGGAAAATAATTAAGAGTCGAGAAATTTCCATTTTGCATGCGCATCATGGCAGAGATTATTGGCCAACCATTGTCGCTGGTTCTTTGGCCGCAACCAAACCCAAAATTGTGCTCTCGCGTCATATGGCTAAAAGCCCTGGTTCTTGGATCAGCAAACATTATCTTTTAGAGTTTTGCGACTGTTTGGTTGCAGTCTCTCAATTTACGAAAAAAGTTCTCACCCAGGGAGATTACGATCCACGATGTCCAATAAAAGAACGGCACCAAAGAGATCCGCTTTTGGGGGACCACAGAAAAATTAAAGTCGTCTATGGGGGCATTGACACCCAACGATTCTACCCCAAAAAAGCAACCCAGTTAAGGAATCAATTAGGGATTGGTGACGAACATTTTCTTTTCGGAATGATTGGCAGTTATGATTTTCCAGTGGGAAAAGGTCAGGTGGAATTTATCGAAGCAGCAAACCAAGTTCGAAAACTGCTTCCAAAGAGCCGATTCCTCCTAATTGGAAGAGGGAACATGCAACAGTTGCTTGAAGAAAAAATAAAAAGTTATTTTTTGCAAAACCACTTCTTTCTCATCCCTCATAACTCAGAAATAGAAAACTGGATCAATGCACTCGACTGTTTGGTTCATCCAGCCATCGCCACTGAAGCTTTTGGCTTAGTTATCTTAGAAGCATTTGCCTGCGGCAAGCCAGTCATTGCCTCTTTTTTAGACGGCATCCCTGAAGCTTTTGAGGCCTGTCAGTTTGGCAGGCTAATCCCTCCATGGTCCATACAAGCATTATCTCAAGCAATGGTTGATATCGGAAATTGGCCGCCACTTCCAGAAGAAAAACGCTGGGATTATCATAAAAAAATTGCCTCTTCTTATGCCTACAACATTATGGCAAAAAACATGTTAAAGCTATATGATACGCTATAGGAGTTAACTTTTCTTCTGAATAAAAGGAAGAAGCAGAATATGATTGATTTAAAATTCTAAGGCACAAAAGTCTTCCATTCTACTTGGATTAGATGAAAAAACTTGATAGAAAGTACTGTATGAAGGTTTGCTCATTGAGTAAAAAGAACTATCAGTTTATTCGCTCCTGTAGCCCCCTACACAGAAAGTAATGTAATTTGTTGCTAATTATTAAGCTATAAAAAATTTTTTTAAATGAATAATTTTCACAAGCAACTAAGTTTTTGGCTTCTTTTGTTCTGGATACTATTTAGGCCAGCCTTCCTTTTTTCTTCCCCCTTCCAGGAAGTGGCTTCTTTCAGTTCTATTCCCAATATTTCAGAGGCCAGTCTATCTGAAGGAACAATTCTAGGAAACTTTGATGATAAAAACAGCAAAGGCCATGTGATACTAATTGAAACTTGTTTCATAGTGCCAGCTGATCCACAGGCTGTTTCCAATGCTTTTTTACACTGGGATCCAAGCAAATTCCCATCGCTTAAAGTCTTTAGTCATTTGGAGCATGCCACGGCCGATGCTTTTCCATTTAATGCCTTACCATTCGATATCAAGAAAACTCCAATAAAAAAACTGCTTCAGGAAGCATTCAGAGTGAAACCAGGCCGAAGCTCCCTGAACCTAAGTACAGAAGAAATCAAACAACTCCAAGCAGATCTTTCTAACTTTAAGGGGAAAATTGATGAACATTCTGCACAAGCCCTCCATACTTTTTTTGTGAACGATTTACAGTCCAGACTACTTAATTATTCAAAATCTGGACTCCTCAACCTTCCACCCTATGAAAACGGGAATAGTCCTGTAAAACCCATAGAAGAAATTGACAAAATGACGAAGGCAAGCCCCAAAATTTACGCCCGTTACCAAGCTCTTCTTGATTCCCTGCTCAGCAATTGGACCAGTCAACAACCTCCCCAAAACTATTACTGCAATTTTTTCGATGCTAACGGCATGGGCACCCTCACCCTTGGGTCCAGTTACGGGTTCAAAACCCAAGAAAGCTGGCAACAGATCAACCTCGAATTTTATGTGAGTGCCATCTACTACAACGGCATGGAAATAGTAGAAATGTGGCCTTTGGAGTCAAAAGGCAAGATGAAGACTTTGGTTTGGAAGGCGCATATGCTGGCCGTTCCAATTGGTGGGTTATTAGAAGATGTCAATCGAATGGCCTATGGACTTGCCTTATTGCAGGGTACAAAAAACGCAGATCAAGCTTTTCTATCTGAATTTTCATCTAAATGATTTAGGGAGGGCTTCTTGAACCTCTTTCTTATAAGCCATTGCTGCTTCTTTAATAAGCAAAGCCAAATTTAATTTTGGTTGAACGAATTTTGGCCGAAACCATGGGAAAAGTCCCATAAGATCATGGAAAACAAGGATCTGTCCATCGCAACATTTGCCTGAGCCAATCCCAATTGTTGGGACCTCCACTCTTTTGGTAATTTCTTCTGCCAGCTGATCTTCTACAGCCTCAAGCACAATAGCAAAAACACCTGCCCTGCTTAAAAAAAGCGCATCCTCACTAATCTTCTTTTTTTCCTCTTCACTTAATCCCTGCTTCCTATACCTTGGAGTCTCTCCCAAGAATTGAGGCATTAACCCAATATGTCCCATCACCTGAATGCCTTTGGCAAGAAGCATTTCTACGGTAGCGGCAATTTCCGTTCCACCTTCAACTTTTACTGCTTCTGCTCCCGCATCACAGAGTTTTTGAGCACAATAAAGGGCCTGATGAGGATCACGATTCCAACCATAAGGCATATCGGCAACAACTAACGCTTTGACTTTTGCGCGAGCAACCGCTCGAACATGATGAAGCATATCCTCCAAGCTGACTTTTGTCGTATCTTCATAACCCAATACTACCATTCCAAGAGAATCCCCTACTAACAGGAGTGGCAGACCTGCTTCGTCAAGAATTTTCGCTGTCGGATAATCGACAACAGTCAATGCCGCAATCTTTTCCCCGCTATTTTTCCGGTGTCTTATCCAATCTGTTGTTATTTTTATCGAGTTCATGAAGAAGGCTTTTTATGGTTTTGGCGTATCCTGGTAGGATGAGTTCTGGTCGAATTTCGGCAAGAGGCCCTAGAACAAAACGCCTTTGACTAATGCGCGGATGAGGAATGAGAAGATCAGGTTCAACGATAATGTTAGAACCATAATATAAAATATCCAAATCGATCGGTCGAGGCCCATTCTTTTCTCGTAGGGAGAGAGGCAATCTTCCTTGAGAAAGTTCGAAATCTTGAAGACACTGCAATAAGTTTCGGGAAGAGAGAGAGGTCTCAATTTCTACAACACAATTCAGAAAACATTGTGAGCCTATGGGACAATCTACTGGCTCGGTTTCCCAAATAGAAGAGCAAAGAAAATGTTCTCCTTCGGTTAATCCTTTTAAAAAGGCTAAAGCTTCCCTGATTTGCTCTTCTCTTTTCCCCTGATTGGTCCCCACTCCTATGCCTACTTTCATAGAAAAAAATAACCGGTTTTTAATCGGTACTGTAACATAACGGCAAGTCTCTTCAGCTGATTCTTAAATAAAAAGAAGCCATATCACTATCCCCTATCGCTTCCATCATCCTTAAAAATTTGTTCATAGGCTTTTGTCGTTTTGTCAATTCTTTTTGGGAAATAGCCAAGCCAGAATGCGATTCAGGATTCATTGAAAAGAGTTGGGAAGTCGTCCAAAGATTTTTACCAGAATCGTATTTAACTTTTTCAACTTTTAATCCACATTTTTTAGCAGCCAATGCCATCGATTTGACGCTAAATATATGAAGGTGTCGAGGCGGATCCCACATCGCCCAAGCATTTCCAAACTTTCTCCATCCGTAACTATCCACAAGCGGAGTATTCACCAAGATTACCCCATTTTCCTTGAGATGATCTCTCAAAATTTTCAAAACAATAAGAGGCTCTTCTAAATGCTCTATCACATGATTTAAAACGATTAGATCAAATTGGTCCCTTAGCTGAGAATAATCCCCCTTTTTTATGACTATTTCTTTTGTCTCAATTTCTGGACCTTGCCAATAAGGATCTAAGCCATAAAGATTTTCAAATCCCCAACTATACAGCCTTAAGAGAAATTGAGCCCTTCCACAACCATAATCAAGAATTTTTGAGTGTGGATGGATGCCTAGTTCTTTAAATTGCCAGAGAAAGCCAGGAAATAATTTTCTTATAACCCCTAGAGAGCTTTCTTTTTTATTTCCCGTAAACAAAAGGAACCAAGCTAAATATTTTTTAAAAAGGCTTTTTTTTGCCATCGTTCCAAATTCTAAAATTTTGGACTGATAGTTAGCCGTGTAATGTCTTGCCAAATCTGTAGGAATAGGATCGATCTGCAAACAGCCACACTCTAAACATTTGAAATAAACAAAGCGCTCAAAACTCCCCATAATGGTTTCTTGAGCGATATACACAGGATGACTAGCCTCACAGCCACAAATCCTGCATTTCGTAATATTAGGGAGCATCATTGGCATTTTTTATTGAATAGATTAAAACCTCTTTGCTAAAAAGGAACGAGATAACTCAATATGAAGAATTTTTTATTAACAACTTTTTTCTTTTTCTTCCAATTTTCCCTTTTATTCGGACAAAAAAACTCTGGGCTTGTGCTTCCATCCCATACGATGATTGTTTTGGTAGCCGAGGCAAAAGGGGTTCAGATCTATTCCAGTCAGCCCCAAATTGGGAAAAAAAACAGCTTCGAATGGAAATTGACAGCTCCACAAGCCTTACTATTTGATAAATCAGGAAAACAAATAGGCAAGCATTATGCTGGGCCAAGTTGGGAGCTCAACGATGGGAGTAAAATAACCGCTCTGCTTCCTCCCCTAGCGAAAGTAGAACAAAAGACAGCTGTTCCCTGGTTGCTTCTAAAAGTTAAAAATCACGAAGGCAAAGGTCTTTTAAGTAATGTCCAATATGTCATTCGGGTTGCTACCCTAGGAGGTCTCCCACCTAAAAAAGCACCTGCTAAAGAAAATCAATGTTCGAAAATATCCTACCGAGCCACTTATCTTTTTTTAGCAAGGTCGACCCAATCTTTTTGAAAAAAAAATCTCACTAACCCTGTGGCTGGGGGCGGAATCGAACCGCCGACACACGGATTTTCAGTCCGCTGCTCTACCGACTGAGCTACCCAGCCAAACAGAAAAAAAAACAGTTATATGATTAAAAAAGGAAAAGCAGTCAAAGTCAACTCCAAAGGATATTTTCAGGAAGGAACTCGAGCTGGCGCATAGGGATTGCCAATAAATCCAGAAATGGTCGAAAACTCATATTCTTTTTCCAGAAGATAATCGAGTATTTGTCCTGTCATTTGTGCGGTTTCTTTATGAATATCGTGCAAAAGAATGATTGAACCAGGCCTCGTTTCCTTCTCTATAATCTGCATTACTTTTTGTACCCCTGGCTTCGTCCAATCTCTTGTATCCACATTCCATAGGGCCACCCCTAGCTTGAATTTATAGGCTATATGAGCTTGAGAGCGTCGGAATGCTCCATAAGGAGGTCTCAGCCATACCGGACGAGTGCCTGTAGCTTCCACAATTAAGTCTTGGGTAACGCGGATCTGATCTTCTACTTGAGCATCGGACAGCTTAGAAAGTTGGGGATGATTGAATGTATGATTGCCAATCTCATGTCCTGCTGCAAGCACTTCTCTGGCTAAAGAAGGATAGGCCTTCACGTGCTCTCCAAGCATGAAAAAAGTTGCAGGGATTTTCCTGCTTTCTAAAGCGCGCAAAACCATTTCAGTCGTATGTGGAACGGGTCCATCATCAAAAGTTATTGCAATTCTTCTCCCAAAGCCAGGACCGCTATGAACAAAGGGGACTTCAATATCTAATGGGTTTTTAGAAGAGCCTGGAGCTGTAGGAGTCGCATTATAGTTAATAGTTGGCTTTTGCAGAGGAAATACATCTCTAAGAGAATAGCCAATACTAAAACCAAAGAGTGTGAAGAAAACTTTCTTGAAAAAAAATCTTCTATTCATTGACAAAGCCTTTTATTTAGCATTTTTAAAAAACAACATCAACTTATTCTTTTATCTTTGAAATAAGAAAACTTTATATTAATAAAAACAATATTCTCATTACATTTGTTTTATACATAATTGTTTTATACTTAAAAAATTCATCCTTTCATCAACAATGAGACAGAACAATACATTTATTTAAAGAAAAAAACTTATTAGAAAGGACCAAATTTATGACTGAAGCAACGAAAGCAGGACTAGAAGGAATCGTAGCAGGAAAAACTTCTATAAGCACCGTAGGAAAAGAAGGACTGGATTTGACTTATAGAGGATATTCTATTCATGATTTAGCAAAAAAGGCAACCTTCGAAGAAGTCGTCTTTCTCTTACTCCATGGAGAATTACCCACCTTAACACAACTTAATGAATTCATTGATCAGCTAATGTCCTTGCGCTCCCTTCCTCCTGAACTTCAAACCGTTTTAAAACTCATCCCCAAAGACTCTAATCCCATGGATGTGTTACGGACGGGCTGTTCAATGCTTGGAACCCTTGAACCTGAAAAGAGCAGCAGCCTGCAGCTGAGTATTGCCAAAAGGCTACTGGCAATCATGCCTTCCATGCTACTTTTCTGGTATCAATATCATATGGGCAAAGGATCGATTGAAACTTCATCAGAAAGCGAAAAAACAATAGCCGCTCACATTTTACACCTTTTATATGGCCATCCTGCTAGCCCCTCTCAAATACGCGCCCTGGATGTCGCCCTCATCCTGCATGCCGAGCATGAATTCAATGCGTCGACTTTTACCTGTAGAGTTATTACTTCGACTCTTTCCGATTTTTATTCTGCTATTACTGGAGGAATCTGTGCTTTAAGAGGCCCGTTGCATGGAGGAGCCGATGAAGCAGCTATGGAACAAATCAGCCAGTTTAAATCAGTGGATGAGGCCGAGGCCGGCATAAAATCCATGCTCAGCAAAAAAGAGAAAATCATGGGCTTTGGACATCGAGTCTATAAATACGGTGATCCTCGGTCGGATATTATAAAAGAATGGGCTAAAAAGCTTGCCGATGAGCCCTCAAAGAAAAACCTCTTTTCCATTGCAGAAAGAATTGAAGAAGTCATGTTCAGGGAAAAGCATCTGTATCCTAATGTAGATTTCTACAGTGCTCTTACTTATCATTTTCTTGGAATCCCCACTTTTCTTTTTACTCCTCTTTTTGTGATTTCTAGAACTTCTGGATGGTGCGCCCATATTTTTGAACAAAGGGCTAATAACCGGCTGATTCGACCCATTGCCGAATATGTCGGTCCTCTTCCCAAGCCATTTATACCCATTGAAGAAAGAAATTGAATCTTGAGAGTGAATAGTTCAAGTTTTCAAAAGAAATAAAAGATGTAAGTTTAATGTTCGCCTACCTAAGGATAAAAGTGTATGCGAGGCGACCTCTTTGATAGGTGCCTAAAGTTTGACGCCTTGAAGGGATTCCGTGGCAACTAGAAAATAAGGCTGATAATTTATGTTAAGAAAAGAAAGATGCCTCTTGGTCTTATCCCTATTCGCTCAGACTAAAAGATAGTCAAGAGACTGGCCTATAACCAACGGATGTTCTGAGTGGGATGCAGTGGGTTATGAAAAGAAAGGTCTCTGTTGTCAGTCTTCTTTCTAGCGGAGTAATTTTATAAAAACTAGCTACTCCTTTCTTTCTTCTGCAAAATAACCAGAAAAAAGCCTCTCATGCTTAGATAAATGAAAAATGATCGGTTTATTTAATAGCAAAAAAGAAAACAATCTTGATTGGAATATATTTTTTGGATCGCACAGTTACGATCCAAGAAAAATATCCCCAACAGTAAAAGGGATTGGGAAAGAGAGTTTTACTCAAATCGTTAACCTGTTCTCCAGCCAAAAGAGAGAGGTAGAGAAAAAAATCATCGTTTTCTATTCCACTTCTAATGGGGTTGGGAAAAGCCATCTAGTAGGAAGATTATTCCAGTATTTTTCGCCAAATTTTTTTCTTGTTTCGCTGCCTCCCCTTTTCTCTCAATCGGGTTTTTTTCAATACCTTCGGCATTGTATTTACAATGAGCTACTTTTCCCTGAAAAATCTGGCTCGACAGGATGCTGGCCCGGCCAAGCAAATCAACGCGATGTTCTGGCCTATGGCATTCTTCTTGAATTAGTAAATGAAGCCGCCCAAAAAAATAAAAGCTTACACAGGAAAATTCGTTCTGCTCTTGTTTTTTTAAAAAAAAATCCGACCTCGCTTCTCCCCGAAGAAGTCGTTCCAGAATGGGTGGAATGGCTGAAAAGAGACTTCCATTTTGTCCTTCCCCTTCTGGAAAAAGTACTGACCGGATGGGGAGCTTTTGCTAACGACCCAAGAGATTGGATCAAAGTCATCTATGGGTTTTCAGTCCTCGGACAAGACAAGCGAATAACGGAAATGTGTAAAAATTGGTTTTTGGGGGAACCATTCGTAAGTCCCGAACCTTCCTTTTTTGATATCCCTTATAAACCTTTAAAAATAGACAAAGAAGAAGAGGCAAAATTAAAGATTAAAGATCTATTCCACCTTTCGTCAAGGGTCCGCCCCTTTCTGCTTGTTTTCGATCATTGGGATCATATCCTCCATAGCGAATCTTTGCTCGATAGATTTTTTTGCTTTCTTTCAGACCTTTTTTCCTTTCCCAACAGATTCCTATTAATCGTTGGGAATGAACCTCTTCTACAGGCTCTCCAAACAAGCAGTCAAATTTATCCTCACTTACTTACAATCCGCATGGAGGTTCCGACCAAAGAGGAAATGGTGGCAGTGGGAGGCTCAAGATTGGCCATGATAAAAGGGTTAAAAAAGGAGAAAAAAATGGCCCTAGAACAGCTATGTCGGTACTACGAAGGGCCAACAGCCTTTCCTGCATTCTTTGAATTCGGATACAACACAATTTTACCTCAATTAAGAAATCCACAAATCTCTACAATGCCTTATTTCGAAACAGTTCTGCTCGAAGCTAAACTCGCTATAGAATTAAATCCACGACTGCTCCCTTTCCAAGCACCTATGAGCTGGTTTTTGACAACTGCAGCCAGAACCATCTCCTGGATAACAGTTGTCATTCTAGAACAACCCTATTTTGATCTCTGTTGGACTGTCGACTCACATCTTTACTGGCTTAGTCTTAAGCCTTTTTCTTCTTTTTTGACTGAAACATTCCTATCGGAACTAAATAAAAAAAAGATAGATTCTAACCTTTCTCTAATTTGTTTTCTGCCTCCCACTATCTCTCCTACTTTCCATTCAAAGCTTAAAGAAGCAAAAGATCTACCTGTTCAATTTCAACTAGTTGATTTCGAAAAGTTTACTGAAATCTCTGCTCTTTATCTTCTTTACATTACTGCCTACCGAGACACTCTTTTCGAACAGTCAGGCATAAAAGAACAAATTGAAACTTTAGCCCGCTATTTGATTTCCAAACAGGATCCTCAGCTTAAGCCATCCTATGAAGAAGACCTCCAACAAACCGTCTACGAAATTGTTCGCGATACGGTAAGAGACAAAAAATCCGTTGGCTTTTCCTCTCTACAGGAGAGTTTACCCTTAAAACTAACTAGAAAAGATATTCTGCGTGCCGCAGGTTTTTCCCCAGAAATCCTTGTCGTTCCTTCCCTTTCTGGTCTTCCACATTTCCTTTGGATACATTGACCGAAAAAAAATGCATTCTTTCCAATAGCTATTCGGTTCCAATAGCCCACTCCGTCTTATTGATACACTTATTGTTAATAAAGAATAAGAAATTCTGTTATGGAGCCAAGCTTTTAGAAGCCTTCTGTTAAAAAGTGCTCTTTTTTAAGCCTGTTCAGGGTTTCATGAAATTCCTGTTGGGTAGGCCCACCAAGGGATTCTAGCTTTCGGTAAATAGTAAGGGCTCCCATCCAATCTTTCTGTTCTTCCTTTATTAACGCTGCTTCTACTCCAGCTTTAATTCTCCAATAAAACTCAGGGAAAAGCGTCGGTTGCAGTGCTTGTGGATTCTCTCGGTCAGCTTCAAATTTTATATGATCTGTCCTTCCATTGAGAACATCTAAAAAGGAAGCCAGTGCATCCTCAATTCTTCCTAGTTTTTGAAGGCAAACTGCAAATTTGAAAGCAGCCTCGTC
This sequence comes from Methylacidiphilum kamchatkense Kam1, assembly GCF_007475525.1. Classification (NCBI taxonomy): domain Bacteria; kingdom Pseudomonadati; phylum Verrucomicrobiota; class Methylacidiphilae; order Methylacidiphilales; family Methylacidiphilaceae; genus Methylacidiphilum (ex Ratnadevi et al. 2023); species Methylacidiphilum kamchatkense. Next base: position 1,844,611 of record NZ_CP037899.1, read on the forward strand.
TTTTTCCTCAATATCAGCTGATGGGTCTTTTATGACATTGGAATAAAGAGAAGAGGCTTCCTGGTAATATTTTTTTTCCTTAGCCGCCATGGCAAAAAAGCAATCAGCTTTTCTTAAGAGCGCAATCACGTGCAGTTTTCCTGTGGGCTCTTTATCCAAAACCCCATCAAAAAGCGAAACGGCGGCTGGGTATTGGCTCTGATCAAAATAAATCTTGCCCTGTAATAATCTAGCTTCGGATTTTATAGGGGAATTTTCTGGAATTTTCTCCAAAAGCAGCACGGCCCCAGAGAGATCTTTGCACTCGATCGCTGCTTTTGATGCCCAATAATAAGCTTGATCTCCTAGTTCACTGTTGGGATAGTCTTTAGGCACTTCTTCAAAAAGCCATCGTGCCCCATAAAAATCCGCTTCATCATAGGCATACTCAGCAGCCGAAAACAAAGCTTTCGGGGCAATAGGATCGGAAGGATACTTTCTTAAAATTTCTACCATCCTTTCTCTGGCAGCATGCACCCCTATATGACCAGCAAGATAATCAGAAAAAACAGCCAGATATAATGCCTCAGGAACAAATTTGTCGGTTGGGTAGTCATTACAAAGCCTCATAAATTCTTCGGTAGCCTCAGCATATTTTGTCTGTTTTAAAAAGAGTTTTCCGAGGTTTAAAAGCAAAATGGCTTTCCCTTTTTTTATTAAAGGATCCGATAGCGCTTTTTCGAGTATGCCAATAGCATTGTCAAATTGATTGAGTTCTTCCCAAAGATTAGCTTCGGTAAGATAGATTTCTAAACGGAAGTTACTTGTAGGATATTTCAACAAAAAAGCTTCTTTTGCTTTGAGAAAATCATCAACATTATGCATCCGAGCCCTCGAAAGTAGGACATTATAAAGGGCCTCTTCTTCTAGTTCCCCCTGCTTTTGAAAAGCTTGCGCAAATTTATCAGCGCTATCTTCAAACTTGGACTTATCATAGTCAATTAGCCCCAGATAAAACAATGCATGTTCGCTTACATGCGCATCGGTCGAGGCGAGTGCTTTAAAAAAGTATTTTGTAGCAGGTTCCTTGGAACCCATCTCATAATATATTCTGGCTAGGGTATATTCCACCTGCTTATCAGTCCCTAACAAGGATTGATTATCCAAAAGCTTTTCTAAAAGAAGCAATGCAAAATCATATTGATCGTTTTTTGCTTCCTCTTCAGCTTCAATAAATCTTACCCAGGCTCCAATCCTTGAGTCTTTTTCGAGTGGGAACATAGAAAAAAGCTTCTGTCTAGCCTCGTTGAGCCGGCTCAAAGCGATAGCTGCATCCAAATAGTATTTTACAAAAAGAAGCTGTAAGTCTTCTTTTCTACATAAACTAAGTCCTTTTTCAAAAGCCTGCATCGCTTTTCCCGTTTCTTCTAAAGCTAGATAAGTTTTTCCAAGTTCCAGGAAACCAAGAACGTTAATATCTCTAGAAAAACCCGCTTGATCCACAACAGACTGAAAATAGGAGACAGCCTCTTGCGGATGGTTTTGTTCCAGTAGCTTTCCTATCCAATACTTAGCTTCAATACCACTTTCCGAATTAGGACTTTTGGCTATAACCGAATGAAAATACTCTTTGGCTTCATTTTGATTGCCATTACTTAACGCAATCTTTCCAAAGATTAACAAGGCTTCAGCACAACTAGCCGCATTTTTAGAATGTAAGACTTTACTGATCGTTTCTTGGGCTTCCTTTGTTCTGCCATCTTGCCATAAAGAAAAGCCTTTTCTAATCCAAACCTTTTCAAGTAGTGCAGTATCAAGAAGATATTTTTCAGCCATCTCGTATTCTCGAATCGCATCTGTCCATTTTTCCATAGCTCGGAAAGCTTCGGCCTTCCAAAAAGCGATTTTCCCAGAATCTTCAACGGAAAATGGCGGTAGTCCTTTTTGCGATAAAAGCGTAATTAGGTCCTCGTATTTGGCTAAGAAATACAAGGCTTCTGCATGCTTGAGATAAACAGTAGAAAGATCAGAGGATTGAGGATAACTCTTTTCAAATTCTTTTGATAATTCGACCACTCGACTAAGCAGGCTATCATCCATCGATTCATTGATCTTATCATAAAGATGTTTTTCAAGACTCAGCGCAAAACTGTTCCAAGAGTTAGCGCAGTAAGTAATCAGAAAAAGAAAAAAAAAGAACAAAAGGCGCTTAATCATCTCTGCCGCTCTAATAAAGCTCGTAGGTATCTCCCAGTCCAGCTTGTGGTTTCTCTGGCCACTTCTTCTGGGCTACCAGTTGCAACGACTTCTCCCCCCCTCTCTCCTCCCTCCGGTCCCAAGTCTATAACATAATCTGCTGACTTAATAACATCAAGATTATGTTCGATCACAATCACCGTATTGCCCAGCTCCACTAGATTATGAAGCAGTTTAAGAAGCAAATCAATATCAGCAAAATGGAGACCTGTGGTTGGCTCATCAAGAATATAAAGGGTTCTGCCTTCCGTCTTTTTTGACAATTCCACAGCTAGTTTCAGTCTCTGTGCTTCGCCTCCCGAAAGAGTGATAGCGGGTTGTCCAAGTTTTAAATAGCCAAGACCCACTTTTGACAACATTTCGAGTTTTTCGAACAGAGGAGGGATATTTTTAAAAAAATCGCAGCCTTCTTCTATTGTCATATCCAAGATATCCGCAATATTCTTCCCCCGGTAAGTGATTTCCAGTGTTTCCCGGTTGAATCGTTTGCCTTGACATGCTTCACAAACCACAAAAATTGGAGGAAGGAATGCCATTTCCACTTCTATAAGCCCCTCTCCTCTACACCGTTCACACCGGCCTCCAGGAACATTAAAACTAAACCTCGTAGCGGAAAAGCCCATGACCTTTGATTTGGGAAGTTTTGCAAATAGTTCTCTAATGATGGGTAAAGCCCCACAATAACTTGCTGGATTGGATCGAGACGATCTGCCAATAGGAGATTGATCGACAATGACAGCTTTTTTTATCAAGGACAATCCTTCCACTCTATCACACAGATCCAATTCAGTCTTTGGATCATTGCATCGCCGCAAAAATATTTTGGCAAGGACATCATTGACAAGAGTGCTTTTACCTGACCCACTTACCCCTGTGACACAGCAGAAAAGTCCGATAGGAAACGCAATATCGATGTTTTTTAAGTTATGCTTTCTGACGCCAAAGAGCCGTAGAAACTTTCTTGATGGTTTTCTTCGTTTTTCAGGAATTGGAATAGAAAGATCACCGCGTAAGTAGGCTCCTGTCAATGAAGCTTTGGATTTCAATATATCCTCTAGAGTTCCACAAGCAACAATGTGACCGCCAGCCGAACCAGCCCCAGGCCCAAGTTCAACGATATAATCAGCTTCTCTAATGGTCTTCTCATCATGTTCTACAACCACGACGGTATTCCCCATGTCTTTGAGCCTTTTTATTGTCTTAATCAATCGGTCTGTATCTCTAGGGTGAAGACCAATGCTTGGTTCATCCAACACATAGAGCAAGCCTGTCAATTCCCCTGAAAGTTGTGTGGCCAATCTTACTCGCTGTGATTCTCCTCCAGACAAAGTGGCAATCTCTCTGTTCAATGTCAGATACCCAAGTCCAAGTTCTTCTAGGTTTTGGAGCCTAGCTGCTAATCCAGAAAGCATTTCTTGAGCTGCTTTATCGCTAGCGTAATACTCTAAAAGTTGCTTGGTCCAACGTAAAGCTTCCGATACGCTAAGATCCAGCACCTTCGATATGTTAAGAGCCGGCCAGCCTTTTAATTCAATAGTCACAGCTAAGGCTTCTGGATTTAGTCTTTGCCCATTACAGGCTTTACAAGGAACCGAAAGAATAAATTCTTTAAGCCTAGCCTTAATGATTGCTGACTTGCTTTCCTCATACATTCTTTTGAGAGCAGGAATAACGCCTTCAAAAGGTTTAAAATTTTTTCTTTTCTTTTTTGTTGAAATACTCGCGGAGCCAAACAAAATGGTCTGCTTAAATTCCTCTGAACAGTCTTGCCAGCTTCTATCGATAGGTTCTCCAAACAAAGCGGCTTGCTCGAGCAGTTCATTAAGGAAAACTTTAGATACTCCTCCCCCGATTTTTTCCCAAGGAGCTAAAGGATTATCTTTCAAAGAGACTGTTGGATCAGGAATCAGCAAAGCAGGATCAAAATCAAGCTCGCTACCTAACCCCTGACATTTAGGACAAGCTCCTAAAGGAGAATTATACGAAAAGTGTTTTGGACTTAGTTCCTGAAAAAGAAAACCTGTTTCTGGGTCATAATGAAGATTACTCATGACCCATTCAATCGATTTGCCTTGGGTATCTTGAAAGACAGCACATATTACCCCTCTTCCTATCCTTAAAGCCAATTCCACAGAATCATAAAGACGGCTTGTTACAGTTGGCTCAATCCGTATCCGGTCAATCAGAATTTCTATTGAATGAGCTTTATCTGGAGAAAGGCTTACCACTTCTTCGATTTCTTGAAGTTGCCCATCGATTCTTGCCCTTAAAAACCCTTCTTTTTGCATCTGTTCTAAAAGAGGAATAAAATTGCCTTTTTCTTTATTGACCAATGGAGCTAAAAGCATGACCGCTGTTCCCTGTGGCAATGCCATAAGACGAGCAACTATCTCTTCGATGGTATACTTTTTTAGTTTTTTCCCAGTCAGCGGATGGTGGGGCTGACCAAGATGCGCAAAAAGTAACTTCAAATATTCATAAATATTGGTCGAAGTGGCCAATGTGGAACGGGCAGAGGCCGTCGAAGTTTTCTGTTCAACCGCAACTGCTGGAATCAAGCCTTCTATAAATTCAACCTCTGGTTTTTCGAGCTGCTCAAGAAACTGTCTCGAATAGACCGAAAGGCTTTCCATATATCTCCTTTGCCCTTCGGCATAAAGAGTATCAAAAGCAAGCGAAGATTTTCCTGAGCCACTAACTCCCGTAATTACTGTCAGCTGGCTTTTAGGAATGTTTAAAGAAATGTTTTTTAAATTGTGTTGCTTCGCCCCTTTGACCCTAATAAAAGAGTTCTCCATCATATCCTTCCTAGCGTACAGCCTCAAACGAGGAAAATAATCGTCGTGCCTGTGTATTCCCAAAGTATTCCTTGCTAGCCCCCTTGAAAACCCTTCTTAATGCTATCTGATCCTATTTTCCTCCCTAATAACTTTCCATTCAAGTAATCTACTTATTGCTTGCTAAACCAGTGGCTCTCCCCTCCACCTTAAAAAACACTCCCATTGAAAAATATCTTCTTTGCAAACAATCAGCTCTACATTGTTTAAATTAATCAACCAGAAACAAATACAACGTGCCTCAGCCAATCACTGTTTCAATCATGCAAAACCACTTTCTTTTTTCATTAACCACAAATACTCTTGATTACCTTCCTGACCTAAAACTGGAGAAGGAAGAACGATAGTCGTTTTCATGGGGAAGTTAGTGGCAAGCCAAAACTCAAGATCTTTGATGATTCGATTCCTAACATTCTCGTCTCGCACAATTCCTTTTTTCCCAACCTCCTTTTTCCCTGCTTCAAATTGCGGCTTGATTAAAGCACAAATTAATCCATCGGTTTTGAGCAAAGGAAAAAGAGCTGGAAGTATCAATTTTAGTGAAATAAAGGAGACATCAACAGTGATCGCATCAAAAAGTTGATCGAAATCTTCCTTTTTTAAATACCTTGCGTTTATCCCTTCCATAATTTTTACTCTAGGATCCGACCTTATTTTCCAATGCAAAAGCCCTTTGCCTACATCAATACAATACACAGTTTGTGCTCCATGCTGAAGCAAGCAATCAGTGAATCCTCCTGTGGAAGAACCCACATCCAAACATACTTTCCCTTCCACATTCAAATGGGATGCTTGGAATATGGCTTCTAGTTTGTAACCACCTCTACTTACGTACTTTTGCCTTTGGGAGATTTCTAAAGGTTGGTTGGGATCAACAAGCTTACTTGGCTTCAGTATAGCTCCAGGTTTATCCAATACCAAAACTTGCCCTGCAAGAATGAGCCTTTGGGCCTCTTCTCTAGAAGAAACCATCCCCTTGCGCACTAACAACTGATCAAGCCTTTCTTTTTTCACTTACCAAGAAAAAAATCTTCTACTTTTAAATTGCAATTCTCTCTATTTACTAATTTAATGAAAAACCCATTATAACAGTTGACGAAAGAAAAGTAATAGCTATCCAAAAAACGAAGCTCCTTTGTAATATAGTAATATAGTAACAAAGAAAGTACTTATAATAGAAAATCCTTGATTGTATTTGAAAAATGAGACATTTTTTTTGCTTCCGATCTGTTTTAAATTTAAACATAAACCTATTGGCTTAGAATAGAAAGCAGAGTAAAAAAGAGAAATTCCGGAGTAGCTCAGTGGTAGAGCGGACGGCTGTTAACCGTTTGGTCGTAGGTTCGAATCCTACCTCCGGAGCCAGATTTCAATAGATCAAATTTGGCAGTCCCTCTATAACATGAGACCTCATGGAGTGATTTCAAACGGAGTTTGATCATTATTGCTGTGCTTTCTTTTCTCCCGACACCACTTTCTCATCTATTTTCATGCTTCATTTCTAAGCACAACGTCTTGGTTTTGTGTGTACTTCTGAAAGTTCTACACACTCTCTGAAAAATATCTTTTCGAGTTTTCTTTTCTCCATGTTTCGATCCGTCTTGTTTATTAACTACACAGTTACATGTAAAGAGCTACTTCGACATTTTGCACTACTCTTCCTCTACCAAAAACCTGATTAGCCACTCCGATCTGACCTTAAATAGAAGAAATAGCCGTGTGACCCGTGATGATTGTAGACACCTGCAATAACACCTACAGATAGTATCAGGCAGATTTTCACGAGCCGCTACACAAATTATACAACAAATACAAAGGCAAAGGAGCATCGATTAGTGGGGATATGCAAAAATATTCTTTTTAGTTTCGGTACAAACGTAAGTAAGTGAGTGTTCTGGACTTGTCTACTGATCTAAGAATTAAAAAGGAATAAAATTGAAAACCGAAAGTCATCTCACTTAACCATTGAAACAGACAATTATGTTGACTTTGCATCATTTTTTTATTTAGATGAAAACAATTTTGGGAAAAAAGATATAATCTTAAATCTTTAATCCCCCTTCAGACCTAAAAGGAGAATGATTTTTGACTACCCTGGCAAGCCTATCCCAATTTATTCATAAGTATTTGAAATCTATAGAGTTTTCTAAGAAAAAATTCGTGTTCAATTCAACATCAATAAGCTAACTCTCAACTCTTGGGTTGATGTGTCCGTCGATAAGGTCTGTGCCAACATCGGCTACTGTACTCAGGTGGGAAAAGTTTGCATGTATGGATAAGTGTCCGTCCGCCATCCTGACGCGCTCTTGCATCCGGTCTTCTGTGATTTTGGGAACTCACGTTGGGACATTCGTTTTGAGGTTCATAAAAATCCTCAAACGTCCAATCCAAAGGCTCTTCCCTTAAAGCCTTCCGTGAACCCGTGGCCGATGTTGGCACAGACCTGATCGACGGACACTTCTACTTTCCAGTGGTCGATGTCGGCACAGACCTGATCGACGGACACGAGGAAAACTCTGAAGAAAAGAGCGATTGACTTCTAAAAAACCCTTTGAGAAACCACCCTTTTTCACCAGCATGGTAATACAACCACAAACAGCTAGCAGGTTCCATTTGGAAAAAAGGTGAAACCTTATTTTTAACTAGGAGCCTGACAGCGAGTTTGGAAAGGGTAGGTTCATGTCCAACTATAATGGAATCTTCTTCAATTTTTTTTATTTCTTTGAGCAGATCAGAAATCGAATCTCCAGGTAAAAGGCCTTTTAAAAGCTGTAATTTGATTCGCTTTGAGAGTGCTTTTGCAACAATTTCAGCTGTCTGCCTGCTCCTATCCTTTGGTGAATGAAAAATTTTTTTCGGATTGATGCCTGCGAATTTCAAAAACTTACCAAGCTGCAAAGCTACTTCCATACCTCTAGCAGTCAAGGGACGGTCTGGATCCAGTTCTTTCGGAATCGCTTCTGCATTTTGTATGAGCACTAGATCCATACCACTAATTTTTTAAAATGATAATTTTTTTATTGACCTTTTGAAAGTTTTTTCTTTGGGGAGCTTGATGCTAATATTTTTTCTTTGCTGGGGAGAACCAGTTCTATCCATTAACATATATAAGGGGTAGCATCCCATTTCTGCCTTAGAAAAAAGACTATCTATACTTTTCTACTTTCCCTCTAATCGGTTCTTTGTTTTATTTTCCTTCGATCTCTATGGATGGTCAGCCTACAACAGAAATTCCCTGGAAGCCTCGACATAATCCTTGGATAATCGCACTTTCGGTGATGCTTGCCACATTTATGGAAGTCCTGGATACCACCATCCTTAATGTTGCGCTTCCGTATATTGCAGGTGGACTTTCTGCCAGCAATTCTCAAGCCACATGGGTGCTTACGAGCTATCTTGTTTCCAATGCTGTTGTTTTGCCAATGACAGACTGGCTTGGAAGAACTTTCGGAAGGAAAAGACTGCTTTTGGCCTGCATTTCACTTTTCACAATCAGTTCGGTTATGTGTGGCGGAGCTCCTAACCTTGGGACCCTAATCTTTGCTAGAGTTTTGCAAGGAGCTGGTGGTGGAGGGCTCCAGCCCATTTCTCAAGCAATATTGTTAGAGAGTTTCCCTCCAGAGAAAAGAGGCCAAGCCATGGGCCTATTCGCTCTTGGGGTAGTCGTTGCTCCTATATTAGGACCGGTGTTTGGAGGCTGGTTAACGGATAATCTCAATTGGCGGTGGTGTTTTTTTATTAATCTACCAGTAGGCATTTTTGCTATTATAGCATCTTATTTTACCGTCGAAGATCCTCCTTACTTAAGAAGGAATTCAGAAAAAAAATTAGATATCCTTGGTTTTTCTTTTCTTTGCCTTTGGCTTGGCTGCCTTCAAGTCCTTCTTGACAAGGGTCAAGAAGACAATTGGTTTGATGCCATCTGGTTAAGATGGATGGGGGGACTATCTCTTATTGGAATGATTTGTTTTATTTTTCGTGAGCTCAAAACGCCTAATCCGCTTGTTGATCTAAGAATTTTTAAAGACAAAAATTTTTCTGTGGCCGTCTTTGAAGTATTCATTGTCGGGGTAGTCCTTTATGCCACGCTGTCGGGGTTACCTCTTTTTTTGCAAACGCTCATTTCCTATACTGCTTATCAGAGTGGCTTAGCGATTAGTCCCAGAGGCATAGGGGCTGTGGCAGGAGCAATAATAGCTGGCAGATTGCTTGGGCTAATAAGCGGCAGGCTGATTGTGGCTCTTGGATTTATATTTCTAGCTATATCTTCTTTTCAAATCGGTTTTTTTAATCTTGAAATAGCCAAACTAAACATCATCATTCCAAACATTATCAATGGGATTGGGGCTCCTTTCGTATTTATCCCTCTGACGACAGCAGCTGTTATTACGCTCAAGCAAGAACAGATAGGAGCTGCTACTGGCCTATTCAACCTTTTTCGAAACATTGGAGGTAGTATAGGCACTTCTATGGTTCAAACCTTCATCCAAAGACTTGCTCAAGCCCACCAAACTATCTTGGTTGGGTATTACACACCAGACAACCTTAATTATTTATCAAGGTTTTCTGGGATCGAAAGCTATTTAGGCATGCACAGTGGTTCTGTTCCAGCCGCTTCCCAAGCCCTAAAAGTTTTGTATTCTACGTTAATCAATCAGGCCAATCTTCTGGCCTACATGGAAATTTTTCAGGTAATGGGCTGGATCTGTGTCTTTTCCATTCCATTGGCCTTTCTTCTGGCTAAAGATACAAAAAAAACTGGACCTGTAGCTATGCATTAACAAATGGAACTCTAAAAACTCTATCGATATTTTCTTGATTGGTTTTATTTTTCTGCTTTGCTAAGGAGTAGGATGGCTAACACATTCATACGCAAAGTACTCGCAAGACAAGTCCTTGATTCAAGGGGAAATCCTACAGTAGAAGCTGAAATTCATTTAGAAAGTGGAGTCAGTGCTAGAGCAATTGTTCCGTCTGGAGCAAGTACAGGAAGTAACGAAGCCCTGGAATTAAGAGATGGCAATAAGGAACGGTATGGGGGCAAAGAAGTTTCTAAAGCCATTAGGAATATCACAAAAACAATAGCTCCTGAGCTAATAGGAAAAGATGCAGCTAACCAAGCAGAAATTGATCGGATATTGATTGATCTAGACGGCTCAAAAAACAAGTCGGTTTTAGGAGCCAATGCAATTTTAGCGGTTTCTCTTTGTGTGGCACGGGCAGCCGCTATGGCCGAAGGCATTCCACTATATAGGCATCTTGGAGGTTCACAAGCCATCACTCTGCCCATTCCTTTTGCCAATGTTATCAATGGGGGTGTTCATTCGGATGCTCCCCTCGATTTTCAGGAATTTATGATTGTGCCTAAAGGCGCTCCTTCATTCAAAGAAGGACTCAGGTATGGAGTAGAAATTTTTCATACCTTAAAAACTCTTCTCCAAGACAAAAAATTAGGAACAGGCATAGGAGATGAAGGGGGATTTGCCCCAGCAATTTCTTCTGCTGATCAAGCTTTCGATTTGCTTATCGAAGCAACAGAAAAGGCTGGATATATTCCAGGAAAAGATGTCTTTTATGCCATGGATGCTGCGGCAACCGAACTTTTTGAAGAAAGCTCTAAAATTTACGTATTCAAAAAGTCTCAAAACATAAAGATGCCAGCTTCGCATCTTATTGAACTCTACCGAGAGCTTGCTAAAAAGTATCCTCTTGTATCCATTGAAGATGGAATGGCTGAAAGCGATTGGGATGGCTGGAAACAGCTTACCCAACAGCTTGGAAGTTCCCTTCAGCTTGTCGGGGACGATCTGTTTGTTACCAACAAGGAATTTCTTGAGCAAGGAATTAAAGAAAAAGTGGCCAATGCTATTCTTATCAAAGTAAATCAAGTGGGGACCCTAACAGAAACCTTTCATACGGTAGAAACGGCTAAAAGGCATGGATACAAGGTCATGGTCAGTCATAGATCTGGAGAAAGTGAGGATCCTTTCATTGCTGATCTTTCAGTTGCCTTAAATGCAGGGCAAATTAAAACAGGATCTTTTTGTCGTTCTGATCGGCTATGTAAGTACAACCAACTGCTTCGAATTGAAGAAGAGCTAGGAGAAAGTGCTATTTATGGAATTTAGCTTTATTGGAGAGGCATAAAGTGATTAAATTCAAATCTCTGAACTTTTGGATCTATTTTATCCAATCGACGAAGCTCCTTATTTTTTTGGGCTTATTTGCGCTCCTCTTAAGTGTCTTTATACCGATTATTCGCAAGATTGACCAGTTAGAAAAGAAAAAAGAGCTTCTTGCCAAAGAATACGCAGAGGCTGAGTTAAAAAATAAAGAATTAAGTTGCAAGCTACATCTTCTAAAGCATGATCCAAGTTTTATCGAACGGATCGCTCGTGACCGGTTAAACATGGGAAAACCAGGTGAAATTATATTCCGGTTTTATCCTTATGGCTATGTTCCATTGAATAAAAAAAGCGTTAATAAACTGGAAAATAAAGAACCAGTAGAAAAGAAACCCTAAGCTAGTTCATAAAATATAAAGCAATACTATCAGCGACAAGCAGACCACGCGGTGTTAACACAAACCGATCTCCTACTGTCCTTCCTAACCCTTCATAGACAAGCCACTGAATGACTTCCCTTTCTTTCTGGCCAAAATGGCTTATGGCCACTCCTTGATCGGTTCGAAGGCCCAAAAAGATTCTTTCTTTATTCTTGGATTCTCCATCCAATGATTCCATCTCAGCTATAGCAAGCCGCCCTTCCTTTACCGCTTTGACATAATGAGAATGATCCGCAACATTTTTCCATCTTTTGGTTCCTACCGTCGAACAGGCGCTAGGACCAACACCTAAGTAATCTTTGCCTTGCCAGTAAGCTTGATTGTGGAGGGATTTATATCCAGGAAGAGCAAAGTTGGAGATCTCATAATGGATAAAACCATGCTTGGTTAATAAATCCGAAGCTTCATACATCATTTCAATCTCTTTTTGTTCATCACAACGAAATTTCCCTTCTTGGAAGGCTTTGAAAAATGGCGTGTTTTCCTCGTAGGTTAAACAATAAAGCGAAATATGCCTGGGAGCTAAATCCAAAGCCATTTGTAAAGATTGCTTTAAAGATTGTAGATCCTGTCCAGGAATGCCAAAGATGAAATCCAAATTGATATTTTCAATCCCTACTTTTCTAAGAAGATGAACCGAGTCGATCACATCCCTAGGCTTGTGTCTTCTACCAAGAACTAACAGTTCTTGTTCGTTCATTGATTGAGCTCCTATGCTCACTCGGTTAATACCAGTCTCTTTCCATTCGGCTGCCTTTTGCTCTGTAATCGTCCTTGGATTGGCTTCAATCGTTAGCTCTAGAAGGTTTTCCTTAGGAAGAATAGAGAGCAGCTGTTTGATTTCTTCTGATTTGGCTAAAGAGGGAGTGCCCCCTCCTATATACACCGTTTTTGGATCCAAAGAATAATGGTCTTTTAAAATTTCCACCTCCCTAATTAAAGCTTCCGTCAAAAGCGCTATGTCTTTTCTTTTCCCTTTAGTTACATAAAATCCACAATAAGGACAAATGGTGGCACAGAAAGGGAAATGGAAATAAAGATGTTCAATGCGCATAAAAGTGCTACAATAATCAGGCTTTGATTCGATAAGATAAAATACACTATCTTCAGATAACGTGGATTAAAAGTGCAAAACTCCTCTTAATCTCATGATGGCAAACAGCAAGATCGAAGAGCCGATCGACTGGTCAGTCATTATTGTTACTTTTCAGAGTCAAAAAGTTATAAAAAACTGTCTTGAGGCTTTATTCTGCCAAAGAGGCGTGCGTACTGAAATCTTTGTCGTAGACAATAATTCAACAGACGGGACAAAAGAAATCCTTAAAGCTTTGTCCACTAAGATTTGTTTCATCGAGAATCCCAGTAATGAAGGTTTTGCTAAAGCCGCCAACAAACCTCTCTGCCGAGCGAAAGGCCGATTTGTTTTATTTCTTAATCCGGATGTTGTGATTAAAAATCCTTATTTCTTAGAAAAAATAGCTGCTTTATTCGATGAAACCAAAACAGTCGGAGCCATTGGCCCCTCGTTATATTATCCTGATGGGCAGATTCAGCCGACTACCAGTTTGCAGTATCCCAATCAAAAATGGACACTTGGATCTATCCCAAAATATCCTGGGAATATTGCTGCCCTGCTTGGAGCTTGCCTAGCCATCCGTAAAGAGATACTCGATCAAATTGGCGGTTTTGACGAAGACTATTTTCTTTATGGAGAAGACCAAGATATTTGTTTGCGCATCCGTAAGCTTGGGTTTAGTCTTGCCTACCTTCCTCAAATTCAAGCGTATCATGTTGGGGGGCATAGCAGCGAAAACCTCTCTTACAAACTTCTATGGGAAAGAAAACTACAAGCCGAATATATGTTCTATAAAAAGCACTATCCTCAAAAAGCTATTGATCTCATCGCCTTTTCACAGCTGATCAAAAGCAATTGGCAACTCTTCCTCCTCTTCTTTTTTGGCAGCTCTCTCTTGCCAAAAAGCCGTCTTGATGAAAAAATCTGCAAATACAAGGCAATTCGTTCTCAGGCTTTAGCTCATCTTCGCTATCGATTCAACCAACCAAGACAATCATGATGACTCAGGACTTTAAGAAAGATTTTTTCGTTCTGCTTTCCCTTTTCGATGCCAAAAAAGCTTTTGCTTTTAGTCGGTATAACGATGGAGAAGCTCTCATTTTGTCTAATCAGAAAGTTGGTTGCAAAGGAGAATGGGAATATAATCCCAAAAAGAATCTATCTTTCAGAGCTGATTTAAGAAAATCTCTCCAAGCAACCGATCCTCGATTCTTTTATGGAGTACCGTCTTGGGACACAAGCCCAGAGATGCATCAAGCCGTTTTGCGTTATATTCAAGCTCCCCTTTCTCAAATCACGTTTGCCGCACTTTTTGCTAACGCAAATCATGATCTTTTTCTCAAAGAATTTCATCCACGAATCAAAAATTGGCCTTATGAAATCTTTTTTATAGGAAACTCCAAATTGAATCCCCAATCGATCCGGAAGGTCACAGGAGCAAAAGAAATTCTGCCTATCTATGGCAACTGTATCCGCTTTTGGGACAAAAATAAAAAGGAAATTCTAGCTCAATTAGATTGGATGGCAACAAGATCAGACCATTCCCTATTTCTTATAGCAGCAGGCCCTTTAGGCAAGATATTGATCCATGCTCTTTGGGAAATTTCTCCAAAGAATACCTATTTGGACATCGGTTCAGCTCTTGATCCACTCCTTTTTGGAAAAGATACCAGAGCCTATCATAAAGATGCTCAAAACCGATCGCTAGTGCTCCAATGGGCTCCCAGAGGAGATTCTAACTAAATGGAAAGATTCATAAAAGGCGTTTGGCAACGACTCTCTGGGAAAGGAGCAAAGGAGAACTGGTGGATATCTGCCACTGGGAGCTTTCGAGATGTAATGCCTGAATAAGCTCTTGATCGTGAAAACCCGCTTGAACCGCACGGCAAACCACTGGATAAGCCGTTCGAATCAATCCAATTTTATGTAAAACCCAAAGTTCAAACCTTTGGAAATAAGAGCGATAAGGCTCCGAAAAGACTAAGAGGAATGCTTTGCTATGTTGTATTCTTTCACCAATCCTCTGTAATTTCGATTCATCGAAAGCAAAAAAGAACCAATTAGCTATAATAAAAGAGTATCTTTCCCAAACTTCGAATTCGAGAATATCGGTTTGAACCCATTTCCAAGGAAGTGGCCATTTTATAGGACGAGGCGTACTATCAATTCCAGTAATGTCGATTTTTTCCCGCAGCAATTTATCGGAATAAAGAAATCTACCTAAATATCCATCCGCAGCACCTAATAAAAGCCCAGAAGAAAATTGGTGAATATTTTTTTTTAAAACTCTTGCAAACCAATGATAAGTCCCCATGAACAAGTGCAGCCGAGAGAGCTCTTTTGCTTTTTGAGAAGCAATTTGTAGCTGTCTTGATTGTAGTGGTGAATTTTCAGTAATGAGGATCCTTCCCATTGTTATTTTTTTTTACATTTCTTGTGAAATAAACTTATTTTTAAAAGGGAAACAAAAAGAAAAACATATTTTTGTTCACCGTCCCTTCTTCCATATCAACTCAGTTACCACTATGAATATCGATAAGCAACCTATCACTTCCTACCGGTGGGAAACTTTTTCCCACATGGCAGACATCGGCATTAGAGGTTTTGGCAATAGTCCAGAAGAAGCCCTTATAGCCGTATCTCTGGCATTGATTTCCGTCATAACCGATCCCCAAAAAGTCAGCCCCACAAGCTCTGTCAGTATAACCTGTCAGGATGATAGTTATGACTTGCTCCTCTATGATTGGCTAAATAGTCTGATATTTAAAATGGCTACTGAAAACATGCTTTTTTCTGCATTCGAAGTTGAACTGCGTTTACCATTCTTACGGGGAATGGCTTGGGGAGAAACCATAGATAGAGAAAAACACAAGCCGGCAGTTGAAGTCAAAGGAGCAACTTTTACTGAGCTTTTTTTCGGGCAGAATGGTAATCAATGGATCGCACAATGTGTGGTAGACGTATAAGGAGCTTGTTCAATCCGCTCGAAAGGGATGGGAATTTCGTAAGCCCTTCTCTAATTGCAATTTCCTTGAATGAGGATTTTATTTCTAGAAGGAGGGGTAGCTATGGAAATGTCCTTGCTTGAAAAAGTTTCCGAGAGTTGTTGGCAAATTCCTGCTCATGGGACAATGAGGGTTCCAGTGATTATTTATGGGTCTGAAAAAATAATCCAACAAATGGATCAAAAAGTTGCCGAACAGGCTTCCAACGTTGCCTCTTTACCAGGAATTGTTAAAGCATCTTATGTGATGCCCGATGCGCATTGGGGATATGGATTTCCAATAGGAGGCGTTGCAGCTTTCGATCCTGATCAGGATGGGGTAATATCGGCAGGAGGCGTTGGATTTGACATCTCCTGTGGAGTCAGAACCCTTTTAACAGGATTGCAAGAAAAAGACATTGAGCCAATCAAAAATAAACTCGCTGATCTTCTCTTCAAAGAAATTCCAGCAGGAGTGGGGAGTCATGGGAAGATTCACTTGGATAAGAACGAAATGGATAAGATGCTTGTCGGCGGAGCAAAATGGGCTATCGAGCAAGGCTATGGCAAAGAAGAGGATCTTCAGAGAATAGAAGAAGGGGGATGCATGCCCGGAGCTGATCCTCAAGCCGTTTCCAATCTTGCAAAAGAACGGCAAGCAAAAGAAATGGGCACGTTGGGTTCAGGGAACCATTATGCAGAGGTACAAGTTGTTGGCAAAATTTTTGATGAGGCTATAGCCAAATTACTGTCCATCCATGAAGGAGATATCGTTGTGAGTATTCATTGTGGCTCCCGAGGATTAGGGCATCAAATTGGGACGGATTATTTAAAAGAGATGGTACTTTGTGCCCAAAAACTCAAGATTGAATTACCTGAAAGAGAACTTGCCTGTGCTCCGATCCAATCGGATCTTGGGAAGAGATATCTTGGAGCGATGCGAGCAGGAATTAATTGTGCCTTGGCTAACAGACAGATCCTCACGCATTTGATTAGAAAAGTATTTTCCTATTTCTTTCCAAACATTTCCATGCCTTTGCTCTATGATGTCTCTCACAATACCTGTAAAGTCGAAGAGCATTCGATTAATGGAGGCTCAAAAAAACTGTTTGTGCATCGGAAAGGAGCTACTCGCGCTTTTGGTCCAGGTCACCCTGAAATCCCTAAAGATCTGAAAGAGGCTGGTCAACCAGTCCTTATAGGGGGCAGCATGGGCACCCATTCCTATATTTTGGTTGGGACGACTCAAAGCGAGCGGCTTGCTTTTTCTTCTGCAGTACATGGAGCCGGGAGAGCCATGAGCAGATCCAAGGCTTTGAAAGAATGGAAGGGTAAAGAGATCATTAAAAGCCTTGAAGCAAAAGGCATCCTGATCCGAGCTGTTTCAGAGCGCGGTGTTGCAGAAGAAGCTCCCTTAGCCTATAAGGATGTCAGTGACGTCGTGGAAGCGGCACATAAAGCAAAGCTTGCTAAACTGATTGCACGGCTTGATCCCTTAATTTGTATCAAAGGCTGATCGCATCCACGCTACAGATTCTATCTGGTTAACAAAAGAACCTAAGACTGTTACTTCTAGTTGAGAAAAACCATTCTCACTGTCTTTTTCCCTTCCTAGGATCTCTAGCCTGGAAAGGTTAGCTTAAAACCAAAACAGGACAAGAGAGAGGAACACAATTTACCGGGTACCTATAATCTATCTTCGCTTCTCTTCTGGAAAAGAAGGAGGACGGTTTATAAGCTAAGGTGGCAAAAGAAGAAATATTCTAAAAAATAAAGAATGATTTTTTTGCGTGGAAAAACCATATTACACATAAATTCAACACAATGAAATGGTCTTGGAGAATTGGTTCTATTTTTGGCATTCAAATTTACGTTCATTTCACTTTCTTCCTTCTTCTTAGTTGGATTGCTGTAGTTTATTATTCAGAAAGAGGAAGCCTGGAAGATGCCCTGTTGGGCATTTTTTTTACTCTGGCCCTTTTTTTTGTCATTGTTCTTCATGAACTAGGGCATGCGACTGCTGCCCGGTTTTTTAAAATTTCTACAAAAGATATTACGCTCTTACCCATTGGTGGTGTAGCCAGGCTTGAAAAAATACCAGAAGATCCCATTCAAGAGCTGATCGTTGCCATAGCTGGACCTGCCGTCAATATCATTCTAGCACTATTCCTATATCTCATTATGGTTATCGCTGGAATTCCTCTTGATGCCAAACAGCCAGACATGATTCATGGTAACATCCTGGCTCAATTTTTTTGGACTAATATCATATTAGCCGGCTTTAATCTCATACCCGCTTTCCCAATGGATGGCGGCAGGATTTTACGAGGACTTTTAGGAATTAAGATGGATTTTCTGCATGCTACCCGAATAGCCGCTTCGGTTGGCCAAACGATTGCCCTGGCTTTTGGATTTATTGGGCTTTTTACCAATCCTTTTCTTATTCTGATTGCGCTATTCGTATGGTTTGGAGCTTCACAAGAAGCGAACTTGGCTCAGGTCAAATTTACTCTTAGTAAAACCACTATCAGCCATCTTATGCTCCGGGAATTCCACGTTCTTTCACCTACAGACACTTTGGCAAAGGCTATCGAAATCACTCTTGCCACTCAACAGCATGATTTCCCCGTTGTGGAGAACAACAAACTGGTTGGCATGCTCTACAGGGCTGATTTGCTGATGGGTTTAATGCAAAAGGGCCAGGACGCTTTAGTAGATGAAGTCATGACCAGAGAGTTCGTAGTGGTAGAATCTTCTGATAAAGCCGAAGAGGTGTTCTCCAAACTCCAATCTATTCCCTATGCCACCATTCCGGTGACAGAAAAAGGAGAACTTGTCGGGTTGTTGACAAAGGAAAACATTGCTGAATTTTTGATGTTCCATACGGCTATGACAGAACGAAAAAGCAGATCCTTTTTTGAGACATAAGAGAAGCAATCTCTACGATGGATCTGAAAGAAGCTTGTATGATAGAAAGTTTTTCCCTAACCAATCTATTCATGCCCCTGTTGCTTAAAAAAAATGTCTTGAAAGAACCATGAAAGACAAACAAGCCTTAATTCTTACAGTCAATAGCGGCTCAACAAGCATTAAAATCAGTGTTTTCGATTCGGAAACTGAGTCTCTTGTTCTGCATGGAACAATAGAAAGAATCGGAATAACAAATAGCCTTTTTCAATTCAAAAATAGAGAGGGAGAAATAATTGCTGAAGAGCTTCTTCAATTGAAAGACCATGATGAAGCTATAGCCAAGCTCTTTTCCTTTCTCAAAAAGCATAGGCTAGAATCGTCACTTTTGGCAGTTGGACATAGAATCGTGCATGGTGGACAACTTTTCCAGGAGCCCCGACTCGTTACCTCTGAAATGTTGGAAAACTTAAAAGAACTTATCCCCCTTGCTCCAGATCATTTGCCAAGCCAAATTTTGGCCATAGAATCGTTTCGTAAACACATCCCACAAACTAAGAATATCTGCTGTTTTGATACAGCCTTTCACAGAACAATCCCGCATTACGCCCGCCTCTATGCCCTTCCAAAGTCCTTAAGGAACATGGGGATTATTCGATATGGATTTCACGGCCTTTCTTGTGAGTACGTCATGGAGGAGCTACAGAAAAAAGAAAAAGAAAAAGCTTGGGGCAAAATCATCATCGCCCATCTTGGAGGAGGAGCCAGTCTGACGGCTGTCTATAATGGCCAAAGCATGGATACGACAATGGGATTTTCTCCTCTTTCCGGTTTAATCATGGGAACTCGATGTGGAGATCTCGATCCTGGAGCCGTTCTCTATCTGATTAAAGAAAAAGGGTTTAGAGCAACCGAACTGTATGATTTGTTAAACAAGCAATCCGGATTGCTTGGCTTAAGCGGGAAAAGTCCAAATATGAAGGATCTTCTTGAAGATTCAACGAAAGAAGCCAAAGAGGCGGTGGATACCTTTGTCTATCAAGCAAAAAAATATTTAGGGGCATTCATTACCATCCTCAATGGATTGGATATTCTAGTATTTACTGGGGGAATTGGAGAAAATTCTTCTGAGATCCGAGAAAAAATATGTAAAAATCTGGATTGTTGGGCAATCCAGCTTGATCCCATAAAAAACCAAGCTCATAACGAAATTATTTCGACAGAAAAGTCTACGGCTAAAATTCGAATCGTAAAAACCAATGAAGAATTGATCATCGCAAGAAGAACCCTCCAACTATTCAGGCAAGGAACTTTAACCTTATGAATTTTTTTTATTTTTCCCAAAAACTTTCTTTTTTCCTTGGATTTTCTTTTATTCTATCAATCATTAAGCTTTAAAAGCTATTTTTCGTGGGGACCCATTGAAATGATCGAGCTAGAGCAGACGCAATTTATTTGCAGCTTCATAAACAATCATAGGTCCGCTGCTTAAATGCAGGAACTTTAAAACCCATTGGATCGATGAGAAAGCTTCAAAGTCTGACAATAAGAAGACCAAAGAGTTTCATGAATAGCCAATCTATTTGTTGAATAACACAGCCAGAGAATAGCCCTGTGAAAAACATTGTCTTTTTTTTGTTTTTTGCTTTTTTATCCAGTTTTTCCTATTCCTTCCCTTCTGAAGAAACTCTTCCAGAGGTCCAATCCGATTCCTTGCCTACTTCAGCCATTTTTGATCTGAGAATAGGCCTACAACCCGAAACGCAATTTCGTGGGGAAGTAGAAGCCTTATTCGATTCGATTCAATGGATAACGCCTAAGGAAATAAAAAACCTCTTGCTTTTCATTGAACCGTATTTTTGGTCTGCCCTATGGAAAAAAGAACCTGCTCCCAAAACCCTCTTATGGCTTGAGGAGCCTTACGGTTTTGCCGGAGGAAACGCTACCTGGAAGACGATAAACCCAAACAAAGACAACTTTCTTCTGTTCCGTTTTGGAAAATGGATCCTTTGGCTTGAAGGAAATGGAAACCATGGGAAAAGACAGCAGACCACACTCATAGCCACAGAAATAAAGGATACCGGGGATCCTAGCCCCATTTATTTCCATTATTTCCAAGGACAATACCCAAAAATTAAAAGCATTGTTCCTTTTAGATATATCGAACCAGAGGAGAACAAAAGTGTCGATTGCATAGGGATCTCATCGGAAGACCAAGACAAAGGAACAATCATCGAAGCTTTCGAGCTTGAGAGTCAAGAAAGGATCCTTCGGTTAGAGGAAAATGAGCTAACGGAAAGTTCTCCCGATTGGGAATGGTTACTCACTTCTGATTTTGATTTCATGCCCATTAGATTGTTAGATCCCAAGGATCCTTCTAGTCCTGATACTCCGCTAGCCGTTACTATAAGGCCTGAGAAAGCAAATAATCTATTGAACAGTTCGCTTTCTAGCTTACTCCCTAAAAAAGGAGAAGTGATCCTTTTTGATAGAAAGGAAAATTCAACCAAGATAAAAGATACCGAAGGGGCAAGCTTCCCGCGACTTAGCCCCGATGGGACCGTTGGATGGATCCAAAAAAACCACTTAGTTCTCTATCGCTATGGCCGCGTCTTTCAATACTTTCCTTTTGAAGGAAACTTTTCTTTGAATTGGTGCTTCAGCAATCATGGCAAAGAAATTTGTCTTTATTCCAGGAAACCCTCAAAACGCATCTATCGCTTCCTGTTAGCCTCCAATTTGTTTTTGTATTGGCTACCAGAATTAGAATTAAACACCCAACTACCTTTCTCCTTTGAAGAAATCTTTTCTAAATATGACGTCCATTCCGGAATGCTTCTTGAAAGAATCGTGTCAAGGATAGACTCTCCAACGGATTCTATAAGACTCCCATCTTGGGTCAAAGCCCTGAAGGCATTAAATCAATTTTATTTTGAATGAAACATTCAAAGGGAATGCATCTAGCTTTCTTGAATCTTAGCCAATAGATGCTAGATTTTAAAAGTGGAGTCCATTGAAGCCTATAGAAAGGATTTTCCTATCCTTTCGCTAAAAATTAATGATTATCCGCTTATCTATTTTGACAACGCAGCCACTTCTCAAAAACCCTTCTGCGTGATCGAAGCTTTATCTAATTTTTTTTTATCAGCCAATGCGAATGTTCACAGAGGACTCCATGAATTAAGTAGCCGAGCTACTGAACTATTAGAGGCATCCCGAGCCACAATCGCGCGGTTTATCAATGCCAGAAGTCAGGACGAGATTGTATTTACAAGAGGAACCACAGAATCGATTAACCTTGTTGCTGCCTCATTAGGTTCCCTTTTAAAACCTGGAGACGGTATCCTTTTAACTGAAATGGAGCATCATTCGAACCTGATACCCTGGCAACAGCTTGCTAAACAAAGAGGCTTACGTTTGTTCTTCCTTCCGATCGATGGAAGAGAAGGAAATCTTCAGTGGACTTCACTCGAAGAGTTCCTCATTAAAAATCGGATAGTCATTTTCTCTTTTACTCATGTATCTAATACATTGGGCGTGATTAATCCAGTCGAATCTTTCTGTGCAATTGCTAGAAAATTAGGGGTCCTTACTCTTGTGGATGCAGCTCAAAGCGCCGGCCATAGGCCACTTGACGTGCAGAAATTAGGTTGTGATTTTCTTGCCTTTTCTGGGCATAAAATGTGTGGACCAACTGGCATAGGAGTCTTGTATGGGAGGAAGGAGCTACTCGAAAAGATGCCTCCTTTTCAATATGGGGGGAACATGGTTTTGGATACAGATTTCTTCGAAAGCCGGTGGAAAGAACCCCCTCACAAATTTGAAGCTGGGACGCTGCCGATAGCCGAAGCAATTTGTTTAAAGACAGCCATTGATTATCTTTGTCAAATAGGGCTAGAAAAAATCGCTCTTCATGATGAACAAATTGCTTGCTATGCCTACAACCAAATCTCCTCTCTACCCTGCATCAT
Organism: Methylacidiphilum kamchatkense Kam1; assembly: GCF_007475525.1. NCBI lineage: Bacteria > Pseudomonadati > Verrucomicrobiota > Methylacidiphilae > Methylacidiphilales > Methylacidiphilaceae > Methylacidiphilum (ex Ratnadevi et al. 2023) > Methylacidiphilum kamchatkense. The sequence goes on from NZ_CP037899.1 coordinate 1,867,184, forward strand.
TCCTTTAGGGCCTACAAAAAAGAGAGCTGGAATTGTGACATTTTCAGTTAAAGGATTGCACCCTCACGACTTTATTACCTATTGTGACCGTTATGGTGTGGCTTTGCGCGGCGGCCATCACTGCAATAAACCCCTTCTGTCAAAATTGGGAATCGACTCAGCCATTCGTGCTAGTTTTTATTTTTATAATACTAAATCGGAAGTTGATCGATTCATTGAGATTATCGATAACTGTCTTCGATTCTTTAAATTAACCGGCTAACAAATAGGTTTGTTATGGATTTAGAAGATCTTTATCAAGAAATCCTTTTGGACCATTCCCGTTATCCGCGCAACTTTGGGAAACCAGAAGGTAAATACTTAGAAGCCGAAGGAACAAATCCAAGTTGCGGGGATACTATCCAACTTTTCATACGCATCAATGATTCTAATCAGGTCATTGAACGCGTTCAGTTCCTTGGCAGAGGCTGTGCAATCTCCATAGCTTCAGCTTCTTTAATGACCGAAATCGTGCAATCCAAAAAAATAGAAGAGGCTATAGGCATAAAAAATACCCTACAGCTCTTCCTAACGGGCCAAGAAACAGTGGAGGATGCGGTGCTTGGGGAATTATCCTGTCTAAAAGGTGTCAGGCATTTTCCTGCTAGAGTTAAATGTGCGCTGCTCCCATGGCATGCGTTAGCCAAGGTTATCCAATAGGCCCTTTTACTTTCAAGGCTAGTGTATAGGAATGATAGCTGGATACAGCCATAGAATGAGTGCTATTTCCCTCTAGGATCCAATCACGGATAATATGCCATAGAGTTAGAGGAAAGGTTTCCCTAAAAATAAGAGCCATCATTGGGGAAGATATCGAACAAGAAGGGCTGAATAAACTGTTTCGGTAGTGCCCTGGCCTACTTTTGTTGCATAGAGGGTATCGCCTACATACTGCCTTTCTTTAACAAGAACAATCAGTGCATCCGCATGTCTTTGTTTTGCTAATTTGACTAGCCCTCGAAGAGTGGGTCCCTTTTCAAAGGGCCCATTACCTCTTTTTTCTGAAAGAGTCCCATAAACCTTATATGGTCGATTAGGCCTGCCATGCATCCAAACATCCATGCCGTCGATACGGTGTTTTTTTCCAGATCCCATCCCCAACCGATAGACATATCCTTCTTCTGGAAGATACTCTGAGGAAACACAGCCAAGAGAAAAGAAAAGAAAAAAAACAAACAAAAAGCAAAGTTGATTTCCCATTATTTTAATTATTAATTACTTCAGCAACGATCTGAAAGGAAAACCTGTTTGTTTTAGGTTTTCTTGATTAAAAAATGAGTTTCATTCATTTTGTGTGAAGCTCTATAGAAACGGCACTGATGCAAAGCATATGATTTTTTCAGAACCTTCTTTATCCTTAGCCACTTTCAACGAAGACAGCCTTACTTTTAGGGAAAAATTTTTGCATTGGCTGACCGACCATTCAAAATGGATACCTCTAGAAAAATATTGTGAGGAGGGATGGCCCTCTGAACAGATTCAACTAATCATAGAACGCTGTCATTTCCGTCCCCATTCTATCGAAATAGAATTTACAGCGCTTTTTGATGAGTGCATTTCTTCTTGTTGCCATCTTGGCACAGAAATAGAAGAAAGTGGGTTTTATTCGATCCCAAGAAGAGGATCTTTTCTTTGTTTTATAGACCGACAAAATGGCAACTTCACCATCCAATCATTGGAACAGTAAGAATCTTTCGATCCAAGGGAAGAAACAAGAAATGACCTTTTCTCCTACCAAGTGGTTGAACCATCCCTTGTTAAAACAACAACACAAGCTGTTAAAGCAAGGGGGCAACTGGAGCATGGAATGCTTGCCCACCTCCGCTCAATCCTTTTTTCTTGCCTCCTTTATAGCCGATTTCCACTCACCCACTTTGGTCATAGCAGAAAGCATTAAAAAGGTCAATGAATTGGCCATTGGATTAGAATGTTGGGGAAGCCCTTACATAGTCTTTCCTGAAATTGAACCTGTGTCGACGGAAAGCTTACCGGATCCGTTGTTGATGGCCGAAAGGCTAAGAGCAGCCTATAGTCTGCTCAATTTTTTTTCAGGGACTATCCTGACCACAGAGTTAGCTTTAGAAGAGCCTCTGCCTTCCCCTAGCTTATTACAAGAAAAGCGTTTTCTGATTGTCCCTGGAAAAACGACTGATAGATCCGCTCTAATCGAACGACTCGTGGAAGCTGGGTACGAAAGAGTTGACACGGTAGATAACCGAGGCCAATTTGCCGTTCGGGGATCGATTGTAGACTTTTTTTCTTGGGATGGTCTCTTTCCTTTGAGAACGGAATGGGAAGGCAATCAAATCATCTCGTTGAGACAATTCCATCCAATTACGCAACGTTCTTTTAAGCCCCTTGATGAAGCTTTTCTTTCTCTTATCAATGCTGAGGACATTAGCAAGGGAAAAGCATCGCTTTACGATTACTTGCCTAAAATGACCCCCACATTTTGGTCAAAGGCACCGGAAATAGCGATGCCAGACATAGATATCCATTTCGAAAGCCATATTTTACTGGATGCGCCCAAAGGAGATTGGTTCCATCAGGAAAGACGATGGGAATTCTTTCTGTCTCAACTGACTCAATGGATCGAAAAAAAATGGGAGATCGTCATTTTTGTTAACAATGAAGGAGAAGAAAGCCGATTAAAAGAAATCCTTTCTAACCAGGGGATTAATATCGAATCGATCTTTTTTGCAAAAAGCCCGCTTCTCAAAGGCTTTTCCTGGCCCGCAGCCAAACTTGCCATTCTAACCGATGCAGAAATTTTTGGTAGGTACCAGAATCAGAAGATTTGCTTACGTAACCAAGAAACGAACGATGCCCTTGAGAAATACTTGACGGGTGAGATCTCTGAACAGTGGAAAGAAGGAGATTATGTGGTGCATTTGCAGCATGGTATCTGCCGGTTTAGAGGAATAAAGAGCATGGATGGAACAAATAGCGAAATGATCGAGCTTGAATTCGACCAAAAAGCTAAGCTCTACGTTCCTATTGATCAAGCTAATCTAATTTCTCGGTATATTGGAGGGACCAAAAAACAGCCAAAACTCGATTCGTTAGGCGGCACACGGTGGCTGCGAGCAAAAAGCGCCACAGAAAAAGCAGTGTCAGACCTTGCCGAAAGAATGCTTAAAATTAATGCAGAAAGAGAGGTGCTCGAGGGATTCGCCTTCCCTAAAGATGACCATTGGCAAAGAGAATTTGAAGAGTCTTTTATTTATGAAGAGACAGCCGATCAGCTCAAAGCAATTGAAGAAACAAAACGAGATATGGAAAGCAAACGGCCAATGGATAGGCTCATCTGCGGGGATGTTGGATTTGGCAAAACGGAAGTTGCCATTCGGGCAATTTTCAAAGCTGTTATGGGAGGCAAACAAGCTGCACTACTGGCGCCTACCACAGTCCTTGCAAAACAACATTTTAATACGCTTTCGGAACGGTTTGCTGATTATCCCATTCGGACCGCTTTGCTCTGTCGATTGATAAAAAATAGTGAAGAAAAGGAAATACTTACAGGGCTTAAAAACGGATCTATCGACGTAGTGATCGGAACGCACAGACTGCTTTCTGCTGACGTCGCATTTAAAGATCTTGGATTAATCGTCATTGACGAAGAACAACGCTTTGGCGTACTCCAAAAAGAAAAATGGAAAGAAACATTTCGGCTTATTGATGTTCTCAGTCTTTCGGCCACTCCTATTCCCAGAACGCTTTATTTAGCATTGGCTGGAGCTCGGGATATGAGTTTAATCGAAACGCCTCCCCCTAATCGTTATCCTATCGAGACGATTGTGAGCGCCTATGACGAGCGAATAATACGACAAGCGATTGAGCGAGAATTAAATAGGGGCGGACAGGTGTATTTTCTTCATAATCGAATACGGACCATTGAAAAAGTAGCCTCAAGGATAAAATCGCTTTTGCCCTCTGTAAAAATTGCCATAGGTCATGGAAGAATGAAAAAAAGCGAGCTAGAAGAGGTAATGGAAAGTTTTGTTAATGGACAGATCGATGTGCTGCTAGCCACAAGCATCATAGAAAACGGCTTAGACATTCCCAATGCGAACACTATCATTATTGACCGAGCCGATCTTTTTGGTCTTGCTGATCTCTATCAGTTAAGAGGAAGAGTGGGACGATCCAATCAAAAAGCCTATGCTTATCTCTTACTCCCAAGGGATTTATTCATTCAAGCCGACGCTAAGAAAAGAATTAAAGCTATGCAAGAGCATTCTCAACTGGGTGTGGGCTTCCAGATAGCCTTAAGAGATCTAGAAATACGAGGAGCCGGTAATCTTTTAGGCACCTCTCAAAGTGGTCATATCGCCTCTGTAGGATTTGAACTCTATTGCAAACTACTCAAAAAAGCGGTCCAAAGACTTCAGGGTAAAGAAATCGATTCTTTAACTGATTGTAAGGTCTCCTTAGATTTTTTACTTCCTGAGCCAGGAGGCGGCAGGCATGCCTTAGCTTTTATTCCATTTACTTATATGGAAAGAAGAGAAGAGAGGCTGCAAGCTTATAGACAGCTAGCTGAAGCACTCAGTCTAGGGGAGCTAGAAGAAATCAAAAAAGGGTGGAAAGACAGGTTTGGTGCGTGGCCTGAACCTGTAGAAAACCTTTTTTCAATTACTGAAATCCGGCTTATGGGAGCTGCCAAAGGCATAGAACGGGTCGAATCGGATCAGGATAAGTTAAAACTAATGAGACATAGGGAGTATTTGTTTACAGCGCAAGGCAAATTCCCACGCTTGATCGAATCAGATACAAAGACTAAAATAATGCAGATTAAGAAATGGTTAGAAGCCTTCTAATTCTTTTCCTTTGTTTCTTTTGCTTGTTACGAAGTTTGTTTTCACAAACTGCTAACGATGGCATTGCTGCCATTGTAAATGATAAAGTAATTACTTTTTCTCAAGTCAGAAAACAAGTAGAACCCAATGAAGCCGTCTTGAGGGAAACCTATCAAGGGCCTGAGCTGGTTGATCGGATCAAAGAAGCTCGGTTAAGTGCCTTGCGAGCCCTAATTGACAGAGAATTAATTATTCAGGATTTTAAAAGCAAGAAATATGCTATTCCCGATTCGTTCATTGAATCACGAATCAGAGACATTATCCGAACTCAATTTGATGGAGATAGAATTGCTTTCATTCGGACACTCCAAGCCAATGGGGTGAGCGAAGAACAGTATAAGCAACAGATCCTCGAACAGATCATCGTCCAGGCCATGAGAATGAAAAATGTATCAGAACCGGTGATTATTTCTCCTTATCAAATTGAAAAGTACTATCACGACCACATAAGCCAATTTTTCGATCCTCCTCAAGTAAAATTACGAATCATTTTTCTACAGAAAACTTCTTTTAAAGAGAAACGCGCTACGGTGGGCGGTCAGATAGAAGAATATGATCCTGCCAAAGAAACAGCCACAGAACTGTTAAGCAAACTTCAGCTGGGTGCTGATTTTGCTGAATTAGCTAGAACCTACTCCGAAGGACCCAAAAGAATGGATGGTGGGGACCTGGGGTGGGTAACCAAAGATAGCCTTCGACCCGAAATAGCGGAAGCAGCCTTCTCCATGTATCCAGGACAAACAAGTGGGGTGATAGAAACCGTTGATGGCTATTACATTATAAGGCTTGAGGATAAGCGGAAAGGAAAGCTTAAGCCCCTATCCGAGTTGAGGAGTCAGATTGAAGGCCTATTGATTCAAGAACAAAGACAAAAACTGCAACAACAATGGTTAAATAATTTAAAGGCAAAAGCCTTTATAAAAATGTTCTAAACCTCATCCTACTCATTCCAATGCATGTACCAACTATTGGCATCACATTAGGGGAACCAGCCGGAATTGGTCCTGAAATCGTTTCAAAGGCTCTCCAGTGCAATAAAATCTCCAAACGTTTTGACTATAGAATTATAGGTCCCAAAAAAAAATTTGAGCCTGGCAAGTTATCCCCTTCCTCCGCTGAAGCAGCATGGGAAGCTTTGGAGGAAGCATTCAAACTTTGGGAAAAAAAAGAAATCCAAGCGATTGTCACCTCCCCTGTTCATAAAGGGAATCTTTTCCAAATTGGCTTTCCTTATCCAGGACAAACTGAATTTTTTGCTTCCAAGCTAGGTGTTCCTAAAGAAAAGGTGATCATGGCCATGTCCAGTCCAAAGCTACATCTCTCTCTGCTCTCCACGCATCTAAGCCTCCAAGAAGCCATCCAAGCCATCACGAAGGATAAAATTAAGCTTGCAGCAGTTCTTTTGCTTGAATTCTTAAAAAAATTAAAGCCAAAATCATCTCTTAAAATTGCTATCGCAGGACTAAATCCTCATTCGGGAGAAATGGGACATTTTGGAAAAGAAGAACACGAATCCTATGAGCCAGCCATCGAGGAACTCAAAAGGAATGGTTTTCCTGTGGAAGGCCCCCTTTCTCCTGATTCTGTCTTTAGAGAAGCTTTAGAAGGAAAATACGACGGGGTGGTGGCCTCTTACCATGATCAAGGATTAATTCCATTCAAACTTGTATCCTTTTATTCTGGAGTGAATGTCACGCTGGGATTGCCATTAATTCGTACTTCCCCTGATCATGGTGTGGCCATCGATATTGCAGGAAAAAACAAAGCCGATCCAAGAAGCCTGATTGCAGCTATTAAACTGGCTTGCAAACTCGTTCCTAAAGAAAACAGAAAGTAAAGGGCCTTTTTTATTTATTTATGAGCCAAAAAATAGATTGTCGGATGAATCGCTCTGCATTTGATTATATATTTTCGGTTGATTAAGCATTATTACAATGAATGTTTCCGATTTAAGAGGCATCCTAGCTTACATCCCACAATTTAGAGAAAAAGTCTTTGTCATAGCCATTGATGGAGCCATCGCAGCCAGCGAAAATTTTCCAAATTTAGTGCTCGATCTAGCCGTATTAAGAAGTGTTGCTATAAAAGTCGTGTTAGTCCATGGGATCGCCCATCAGTTAAAGCAGCTTTCCCTGCTTCTACATACTGACTTATCTGACACCACAGGAATCGGTATTACCGATCAAAAGACTCACGAATTAAGCCTTATAGCTTCTTCCAAAGTAACTTTTCAAATACTAGAAGCTCTTTCAGCATCTGATCTGAGAGCCTGTGCCACAAATGCCATTATCGCCCATCCTTTTGGAATTGTCAGCGGTGTAGATTACCAACTCACAGGCCGTATTAACAAAATCGACGTACCATTCATCGAGTATTTATTACAAAAAAATATCATCCCAGTCATAGGACCAATTGGTTTCGATGGAGAAGGGAAAAGTTATCGGATTAATTCCGATGCTGTCGCTCAGTGTATGGCCGAAGCCCTTCATGCAGAAAAGCTTATCTATCTTACTACCTACCCAGGCATTCTTGATAATGAAGGCAATCTTATAAGAGAATTAGATGTCCAAGCTGCCCAAGAATTTCATAAAAACTTTTCTAAATCACAGCCTGAGCAACTCAGATCCAAATTAGAACACGCCATTCACGCATGCAAAAACGGGGTCAACCGTGTGCATATTATTGACGGGAGAATGGATGAAGCTTTGCTTTCGGAAATATTTTCTAACACTGGCATAGGGACGATGATCTATGCCAATCAGTATGAATCGATCCGTCCGGCTCGTAAAAAAGATATCGGTGCGATCTTAAAACTTATCCAAGAACCGATCGAATCGGATGAAATTTTGCCTAGAAAAGCTGTGGATATAGCCAGGGATCTTCAATCGTATTACGTTTTTGAACTAGATAAACAGATTGTAGGATGCATGGCTGTCTATCCCTATCCCAAAACGTCTCAAGCCGAACTAGCCTGCCTTTCTGTGGCTAAAAGCCATGAAAATCAAGGCATTGGTAGAAAAATGATTCATTATGCCGAAAAACTAGCTTCGCAACAAGGATTTAAGCAACTTTTCCTCTTGTCGACTAGGGCTTATGTTTATTTTATGCAAAAAGGCGGATTTAAAGAAGCCGATCCCTCGATTCTCCCTTTGGAAAGAAAAATAAAATACGAAAAAACCGGTAGAAATTCAAAAGTGCTTTATAAGCCTCTTCAATAAATGCTCCTCATCAACAGCGATGAGCAGCTCTACTTAGAGATTAGCGTTTCTTTTTTTCAAAAATAGTTTTCTTGCATGTTCCAAAAAAAGAGGACAGGCTTCCAAACAAACCAAAGGAATCGAAGCCTCTTCTTTGGGTTCTGTATACATTCCATGCCAGAGATTTTGTCTAAGGCATTTTGCCCGACATAATCCTTCCACAGTCCTATCAGCTATGGAATATGCTTCTTTTTCTATCACTTTATACATACCAATTTGTCTACCAATGGTCTCTTGAAAAGAAACAGGACCGACTATCCCCTCCTTTAGACCAAACCAATATGTCAGAGCAAAGGGATAGATGGCTTCAATGGCATAAAAAAGCCCTTTAAAATCAACTGGTCCATATTTCCAGCCACGGAGGATGCCCATCTCCGCTTTTAAAGGTCTGTAGTCCCCTTTTTCATCTTGGCGTAAATATAATTTCAAATCCAAAAGAGAGGGAAGGCAGACCAGGGAATCCTTCAACTGATCCTTTCGGTTGTATATCCAGTACCCTTCAGCAATCTGAAGCTCTCCAATAAGCAATGGAGGAGGATTTTCAGAAAGCCACTTTTGCCACTTTTCCAAAAGATTCATCGAATGCTACAACCTGCTCAAGAATTACTTGTTCCATTCCCTCCATGGTTCCTACCGCTTTGGTATACCATACATAGCGGCCATCCACATCCTGCGGATAGCTGATCGCAGAAGTTCTTAAACTTTTTTTTATTCCCATCAGCTTTGGAACATCCACATAGGAATGGTCTCCTTCAGAAATAAAAAAAGGAACAGTAAAGATATATTTTGATCTAACATACTCTTTCCAGCTGGAAATTCGAGGCTCCTCTTCAAGAAAAAACACATGACATTCTTTAAAGATCCCTTTTTGCTCCAATATATTCCAATGCAGATAGGTTGTTTCTTTGGAATGGACATTTTTTTTGTTCCATGACTGACCAATAAAAGAGCACTTTCAGAAAATATAGAACTAGCCATCTTAAAATCGATTGCTCGACCAATCGCCTCGATTATTAACTCTGAGACTCTAGGGTTTTCGCCAACAGCTCTGCAATAACCCACTATTTTTTTCCCCATTGTTGTCATTGGACCTTCGATTCCCATCTCAGAGGGGATGACTTTGGTTGTAAAAAAGCCGTGACTTAAAAAAAAGGGGACCACATAAATAAAAGAGGATGGAATAGATAAAAGAGTCTGATGAAAAGTAGGCTCTTCTTTCCAAAATGTTTCATAGACATTTTCAAATAATTTTTTCTTGCGAATCTTCTCTGCATTGATATAGACAGGCAGGGCCGCTTCAGAATTATATAATGATCCATGTCCAGCCAGAACAAGGGATGCTTTTGACCAGTCGATGGTATGGGGAAAAGAGCTCATAGAATAACTCTAATTGATTTTTTCGTTGACAAAAAAGATATTTTTTCTTTAAGAAAATCCGCTTACTATTAAGAAAGGAAAAATAGACAAAAGGAGTTTCAAAATGATCGTTACGGCATCGGAGTTATTTAAAGTTGCTTACGGTAAATTTGCAGTGGGCGCCTATAACATCAATAATATGGAACAAACCCATGGCCTTTTTCGTGGAGGGATTCAGTCTCAGTCTCCTTTTATTATACAGATCTCCAAAGGAGCTAGAAAATATGCAGACAAAAGAATGCTTGAAGCAATGATTCGGGCTGCTGAAACTATCTATCCTGAAGCCGTATTTGTCGTCCACTTAGATCATGGAGACGAAGAGACCTGTTATGATTGTATCGATTCAGGTTTTTATAGCTCCGTAATGATTGATGCTTCTCATGAACCATTTGAGAAGAACGTAGAAATTACGCGTCGGGTGGTGGAAAGAGCCCATGCCAAAGGGGTAAGTGTAGAAGCCGAACTAGGAATGCTTGGTGGAGTAGAAGAAGACGTTAAGGTAGAAGAAGGGCATGCCTGTCTGACTGATCCAGAGCAAGCAAAAGAATTTGTTCGATTGACTGGATGTGATTCTTTGGCCTGTGCTATCGGTACAAGTCATGGAGCCTATAAGTTTAAAGGCAAACAATCCATCCGCTTTGATGTCTTAGAAAAGATTCAAAAAAATCTTCCCGGATTCCCACTCGTTATGCATGGCAGCTCGAGTGTCCCGAAATCAGAAATCATGAGGATCAACGCGGCTGGAGGCAAATTAGATCCAAGCGCTTGCGGTGTGGATGATAATGAATATTTACCCGCTGCTAAACTTGGAGTCACCAAAATCAACATTGACACCGATGGCAGACTAGTGTGGACAAGAGTACACAGGGAATATTTTCGAGATCATCCCGAAGAATTCGATTTCCGAGGCCCAGGGAGAGTATTTATGACGGAGTATGCCAATTTCATCGCTAGTCGTAGTGAAAAATTGGGCTCCGCCAATACCCTGTCTGAAGTCAGAAATTCGATCCTAGAGCTCAGAAAAAATAAAGCAGCTTAATAAATCAAAAGAGCTGTTTTGTTAAAATTTTTTTAAAAAAAGAATTTTTGACTTTTCCATACAACTAAGGGAATCTTTATTTGTTGTTTTTTACTTCTGTTTCCAATTTTTGGTTTCAAAGTGAAAAACAAGGTGGTGGGTAAGTGTGCTAGCATTGTTGCTAGATGCCGATCTCCATTTTGAATTAATCCTTAAAGAAATGTTAGTTTTATGAATAGAACAAGACTCTATGTAGGTAATCTCCCTTTTCGAATTTCGGAAAACGATCTTCGAGAATTTTTTGAACAATATGGCCAGGTCAACGAAATCAATCTTATAGTTGATAAAATGACAGGGCAATCCAGAGGATTCGCTTTCGTAACAATGGAGACCTCTCAAGCAGCTCAATCTGCTATTGATAGTCTTAATGGAACGAGTATCAGCGGCCGACAGATCGTTGTCAACGAAGCCAAACCTAGGGAAGAAAGACCACATAGACATAGAGAAAATTCTGGAAGATCAAGAAGATGATAGCAATAGCTTCTTCTAAGATCTATTCCAGTAATTGTTAGCATTATTAAATCTTCCTAACTCTTCATCAATATGGGCAGACTACTATATTAGGTTTGCCCATATTATAATTTTTTGTTTTTTTTTGTATTCACTGGTGACTTGTCGAGACTAAGAAAAAAATTTATTTTATCACAAAAAAGTTGAAAGTTGTCTTTTTTGGAGATGTTGTTGGTGAAACAGGAAGGGAAGTGTTAAGGCAGGCTATCCCAAAAATTAAGTCTTTGTACCAACCCGATTTTATTATTGCCAATGGAGAGAATGCAGCTGGGGGTAACGGGATAACTCCTAAAATCACCTATGAATTTTTAAGACTTGGTATCGACGTCATCACTCTTGGGGATCATGCATGGGATCAAAAAGAGATAGTTTCTTTTATTCAAGATGAACCTAGATTGTTAAGGCCTATTAACTATCCACCTGATACCCCAGGAGAGGGTTACATTATTGTTAAAGGAAACGGGAAAAAATTAGCTGTTCTTTGTGCCATTGGCAGAACTTTTATGATTCCCCAGACAGACAATCCCTTTCTTATCAGTAAAAAAATCATTACTGAATTACATAAAGAAACTCCCTGTATTTTTGTTGATTTCCATGCAGAAGCCACTTCAGAAAAGATCGCTTTTGGTAGATTCCTAGATGGATCTGTTTCTGCCGTAGCTGGTACCCATACCCATGTACAAACAGCCGATGAAACGATTTTTCCAGGAGGCACTGCCTATATTACCGATGTAGGATTTTGCGGAGCGCATGATTCGGTGATTGGTAGAGAAATTGGTCCAATCATTTATAGGTATACCACCTTGCTGCCAACAAAATTTGTGTTAGCAACGAATAACCCGAAGGCTAATGGGATATTTGTTGAAATCGAAGAGCAGAGTGGTAAGGCTCTAAAAATAGAAAGAATTCAACTTGCTTTTAATTTATCTTAATCCTCAAGGTGTGGACACGCATTGCATTGCTCAATCCCTTCCCATTCCCAAATTTTTCATAATGTCGTTTTTAAATCATGATTTGTAGAGAAGAACCAATCGAATGCCTTTTATCGTATGGTCGAATGGAAGAAACTTTCTATAGTTTTATACAAACATGATGCAGGGATGCTTGGGATCTGTCCAAACCTAGGCAAGCGCATTCCCACTTTTCATAAAGCTCTTAGGCTAATTTTACAGTTTCTTTGTTCCCTTTTGTTTCTTTTCTTCCCCTATCGAGCCTTCTCCTCTCCCGATATCGACCTCATAGTGAAGAATATCATCGCAGAATCGGAAAAAATGGCTCAAGTCATTAAACTTAGTTCGTTTAAAGAAGAAGTGCATCTAGAAAAACTCAATAGTCAGTGGTATCCCCAGGCAACACAGGATATCCATTTTTTCGTTGGGCCCGGAGGAGATCCTCTAAATTTGGAAAAATTTTCTGAAAAAGAAAGAAAATTTGTTCATTCTGAAGCAAGGATCACACGGGAAGCTCTGGATACCCTTTTTTCTTTGCATGAAGCTATCCACCGATTTGAATTAAAGTTCGTCCGAGAAGAAACACCTAATGTCGGGGAGCCTTTTTACATTATTGATTTTTCTCCCAAAAAGAACCTTCCCTATAGAACTCGCATGGAAAAAGTATGTAATTTTCTTGCTGGAAGACTTAAAATCCGTAAAAAAGATTTCTCCGTTAGTGAAGCAAAAGTCACTCTAACAGAGCCTGTAGATCTTTTCTGGTTTTTGGCACGGCTTGAAAAACTATCGTTTTATTATGCTTCAAAAAATCTTCCAGAGGGTAGTTTTCCTGAAACAATCGATTTTATTTATCATCTGGCTTTACCTTTAAAAAGCATTAAAGAACATGAAATGATTCGCATCTCGGAATACCAATTTGCTCATTCCGAGATTACAGCAAAACCGAATATTGAAACAGCAAAAAAGGATGGATTATGAACATTACAGGATTAATTCTGCTTGGCTTGACCGCTGGTTTTGCAAGCGGTTGTTTTGGAGTTGGAGGAGGAATCGTTATCGTGCCTGCGCTCATTCTTTTCTTTGGTATCCCCTATCATATAGCTGTCGGCACCTCCCTGGCAGTCATCATTCCAATTGCGCTAGCAGGAAGTATTTTTAACAGTTGGCTACAAAAAATTGACTGGTCTATTGTTTGGGTCATTCTCATTTTCGGCGTCATAGGAGCCCTTATAGGAGTATGGTCTATTCAGAAAATACCAGCTAATATAGCTAAAAAAATATTTTCTCTTTTTCTTCTTTACTCTGCCTATCGTCTTTGGATCGGATCCCCTGTAAAGAATTAATAGGATCACTAGCAGGAGACAAGCTAACACCAAGAAGAAAATTCAACTGGCAATATTTTTCTTTTTGTCGATTAGTTAGGAAAATGCGTATTCTTCTTTAAGAGAAATTAAAGCTATGCATATCGATTATATTCAGTCTATTTTTGCTCAACGAATTGGAGGAGCTTCCTTTGGTGAAAGCACTCAGATATATAAATTTGAAAAAATCAAAAGAGCGAAGCGATTGGCTCAAGCAAACAATCCTACAATCGAATTACTCGATTTTGGCGTAGGGGAACCGGATGAGCCTGCTACCAAGGAAACGGTAAAGATCCTAGCCGAAGAGGCAGCAAAAGCCGAAAATCGCTTTTATGCAGACAATGGAGGCCAACGGCTTAAAGAAGCAGCGGCTCGATACATGCAAAGAGTTTGTGGGGTAACCGTTGATCCTCAAACCGAAATCATCCACTCCATAGGCATAAAAGCAGCTTTATCCATTCTTCCTGCTGCCCTTATTGATCCAGGAGATTATGTGCTGATGACGGTTCCAGGATATCCTGTATTTGGCACACATGCCCAATATTATGGAGGCAAAGTCTTTAATCTAGCCCTACGCAAAGAAAATCACTTCTTACCAGATCTAGAGACGGTGCCTAAAGAAATCCTTTCTAAGGCCAAGGTCTTAGTCCTAAACTATCCTAACAATCCGACTGGAGCTGTTGCCACAAGGGAATTCTTTGAAGATGTGGTTAGATTTGCCATAAAAAACAGGCTGGTGGTGATTCATGATTTTGCCTACGCTGGTTTGGTTTTCGAAGGCAAACCGCTAAGCTTTCTTTCTGTACCAGGAGCTAAAGAGGTTGGTATTGAACTTCACTCCGCAAGCAAAAATTTCAATATGACAGGTTGGCGTTGCGGTTTTGTAGTAGGCAATCCCAAACTTGTTAAGGCTTATGGATATGTCAAGGATCATACCGATTCAGGCCAATTTCTAGCGATCCAGAATGCTTATGCTTACTGTCTAGATCATAGTGAGATTACTGAAAGGATTGCCCAGAAATATTCGCGTAGAATGGATCTGATGGTAGAAACCCTTAAGAGCCTAGGTTTTAAAGCTGAAAAGCCAAAGGCTTCCTTCTTTCTTTATACAGAAGCTCCCAAAGGGGTTCGATACCATTCCAAAGAAATCTGGTTTCAGAACGCTGAGGAGCTCACAGAATGGCTCATTGAGGAAAAACTTATTTCCACCGTTCCTTGGGATGATGCAGGGCCATTTTTAAGATGGAGCGTTACCTATCCAGCTCAAAGCCAAGAAGAAGAAAAAGAAATAATGGCAAAGTTAAAGGATAGACTTTCTGACTGTTCCTGGGAATGGTCGTAGATCCTTATAAGATAACAAAAACTTTTTTTTCGAGGGAAAAAGAACGAGGAAAATAAAATTGTGTCGATCGAAGCAAGAAATGGTTTTTTAAATGGTCGACTCGAAAATCCAGAGGCAAAAAAGGCCTCTTTAGATCCTTCCTTTTATTTTTCTCCTTCTGGTCCTCTAGCTCAAGCTGCTCATTTCGAGTACCGCCCTCAACAAAAGCAGATGGCAGAAGCCATCTATAAAAGCCTTGAAAAGAAAAAACATCTGATTGTTGAAGCTCCCACAGGAACTGGCAAAAGCTTGGCTTACCTGCTTGCCGCACTTTGTTATTGCCAGAAGAATGCTCAAAGAGGAGTAATTTCTACTCATACCCTCAACCTCCAGGATCAACTTCTTCATAAGGATATTCCTTTGTTGAAAAAGATCTTCCCAAAAGAGTTTTCTGTGGTCCTCCTCAAAGGACGTCAAAATTATATCTGTCCCAAAAGATTAGAAAAGGTGCTCAAGCATGCCACAGACCTGTTCCCATCTTTTGAGACGACAGAGCTCATGCGTATTTACGATTGGTCTGTCAGAACACAAACTGGCGATATCGAAGAGCTTCATCCTCTGCCTTCTTTTAACATATGGAGTCAAATATGTTCCGAGCCTGGCATATGCCATCCGAGGAATTGCGCTAACAATCCACGCTGCTTTTATCACCTCTTTCGAGAACAAAGTGCTCGCTCAGATCTAACAATCGTTAACCACGCCCTTTATTTTTCCCTGCTTGGAAGGACTACTGATTCCCAGCTCCAAAAAGAAGAAGGCCTACCTTTTGGAGAAAATTTCGTCATTTTTGATGAGGCGCATACCATTGAAAAAATCGCTTCCAATCAGTTAGGATTTTCAACATCTAAATTTCGGCTTCAGAACTTGCTTTTTCGGCTTTTCAATCCTATCACTCACAAGGGGTTACTTCTTTTTCTAAAAGATAGCAGTCTCTTTTCAATGGTTCACGAAGCTTACGAAGAAGTGGGTTCTTTATTTAAATCTATTGCTGCCACTCTGGTAAAACTATCCGTTTTAGAACACCGCATTCTTGATCCAATACCCTTACCCAACGCTTTGCCAGAAACTTTAAATACTATTGTTGAAAAGCTCTCTCATGCCGTAGCAAATTTTCCAGATAAGGAAATCAAAGAAGAAATAACAAATTGTATTGAAAAAATCACTCTGGAAAACAATGCAATGATCAATTTTTTTGAAATGCGTATTCCAGATCATGTTTACTGGATAGAATTGGAAGAGCCTAATCCCGAATCAAATGTCCAACTTCTGGCTACCCCTTTGGATGTTGGTCCATTATTGCAGTCCTTCCTCTATGAAAAAGAAGTTTCAGTAATTATGACCAGCGCCACAATAAAAGTTACCGATAGTTTTTCTTTTTTCCAAAACCGTGTCGGGCTTTTTTCTCAAACCCTTTCCTTAGAATCGCCTTTTGACTACGGAAGGCAGATGAAAATCCTTATTCCTAAAGATATGCCTGATCCTTCCAATAGCTCCTATGAAGCAGCTCTGGCAGTCTGGATAGAAAGACTAGTCAAACAGACAGCAGGATCAGCTTTGGTACTTTTTACAAACCGGAAGACATTAGCAAATATGGTAGAAGCTCTTAGTTCCAAATTTGCCGAACTTGGCTACCCTCTCTATGTACAGGATGGAAAGACCTCTCGGCACAAGCTTTTGAAACTTTTCAAGGAAGCCAAACATTCGATCCTCTTTGGGATGGATAGTTTCTGGCAAGGAATAGATGTCCCTGGGGATTCGTTAAAAAATGTCATCATCACCAAGCTGCCCTTCTCTTCCCCTGACCATCCTCAAGTGCAAGCAAAATGCGAAAAATTAGAAAAACAAGGACTAAATGCTTTTGTTCATTACAGCTTACCAGAGGCTGTTTTAAAGTTCCGCCAAGGGATTGGTAGATTAATAAGAAGCAAAGAAGATAAAGGCATTGTGGCCGTTCTTGATTCAAGAATCCTTTCTAAATCCTATGGGAAAATTTTTCTTAATTCGATTCCCAATACCCCTATTGAAATTATCGAATAATCAAAAAAACAGCTCTTTGCATTTAGGAAATACTTAAAAGCTTTTCTCTAACCTTTGCCTGTTTCAGAGGAGATGCCTTCTAATCCTTTCCCCTGAAAATAAATTTAGATTCTCTCTGAGCAATAAATATTGCTATTTCCTTATTAAAGGATTATTCTTTTCCATAAACAAACATCCTGACAAAAATTATGAAAACAACAATCCATGCGCTCGTTTTGTTCCTCGTTAGTTCCCTTTTACCCATCTCATCCCTCCATGCCCAGGATGAGAAAACTGTCATCAAAGGAAAAGTCGTTGATTTGGTTTGCTATCTTGATCATGGAGCGGAAGGCGAAAAACATTTGAAGTGTGCCAAAACTTGTATCGGATCAGGATTGCCTGTTGGGTTGAAAGGCGAAGATGGAAAACTTTATCTCATCGTCGGAGAGCATAAGCCGATAAACTCTGAACTTGTTTCTAAAGCCCAGCAAATCATTACTGTAAAGGGCAAAGTCGTTAGTAAAGATGGTTTTAATTTGATAGAAAATGCTGAAATAGTTCAATAAGTATCAACAATACCATTTTCTCTTTCTTTGCGTTTTTTAAAAAGATAATACAGCGTATTGTCTTTCCATTCTCGGTCATTTGTTTTGCAACTGGCTACTTCTCATTAACGACTCCATAGAATATGCTTGCCAATGGCTTTTAAAAGCGAGTAGTAAATTTTAGCTATTTTAGTTATCCTATAATTAAAAGTGGAATAGGGAAGCTAGCTCTTTTTTTTCTCTATGCTCTTTTTGGATCCTCCTTATCAGCCAAGGATTATTATAGAAAACGAAGATTTTGCTATTGTCGATAAACCCCCTTTTTTTCTTTCTCATCCAACAAAGAAAAAAAGGGGATCCAGTCTTCTGGAATGGCTCTATAATCAGAATAATCAAACTCCATGGAAGCTTATTCACCGGCTGGATCGTGAAACGAGCGGCCTATTATTGGTAGCTAAAAATGATGCTTCGGCGGCATATTTTGGTCGTCAAATGGAAAAAAGGTTAATCCAGAAGGGCTATTTTGCTATTACCTGGGGTGAACTGAAAGCCGATTATCTAAAAATTGAAGCTCCACTGGGCTATCTAGGAATTTCGGATGAGAATGAAATCGTGATCCGTCAAGGTGTCCGCCCAAAGGGAAGTCAAGCCATCACAGAAATTTATCCTCTAGGCTATGGCGGAGGATACAGTTTATTATGGGCAAAACCTCAAACTGGAAAACTACATCAAATTAGAGTCCACCTCTCCCTTATCAAACATCCTATTGTTGGAGATAAACTGTATGGCCCTAATCCATCCTACTTTTTGGATTTTTCAAAGCAGGGATGGACAAAAGAAATGGAAAAAAATCTACTGTTACCAAGACATGCGTTACATGCAGCTTTTCTTTCATTTTTTTGGAAAGGGAAAAAACAGACTATCTTTTTGCCTCTTTCCGATGACCTTGAACAGTTTTTAAAACTAACGAAAGGTTTTCAGAAAATTCATAACCCACGATTTTTTGAAATCTCCTAAGCCCTATGTCACTCTCTATCTCGCATACGAGCCAACGGATTGAAGCCCTAAAAGAACCCTGACTTGCCTTCAATTCCCTAAGGCTTTCTTAGCAGTAGTCTTGATTCTGCTAATAAAACCAACGAATTCCAAATCCGAAACATGATGTTGGAATTCTTTTTTACATGACAAGGACTGCCCGTGACAATATTTCGCCTTTTTTTAGTTTTAATAAAGCTTCTGGTGCCTGTTCTAAAGTAAATATTTGACTGATCGCTTTGATTTTCCCTTCCGCTGCAAGTCGCAAGACTTCTTTCATTTCCTCCCGGGGACCAATAACGGTCCCTAAAATGACTTTTTCTTCCACAAATGAAAATTCTCCTAGCAGGGCATTGACACCCAAAACGATCTTACCACCAGGTTTAACCAAAGAGATCGCCTGTTGGGCAACCGCATTGGAAGGCGCAAAAACAACCGCACAATCAATATCAGCTTCCTTTTTCAACTTTTCTAAACGCTGAGAGTCATTGGCATCAATGCAATCATGAGCCCCAAGCTCTTTTGCTATTTGCAAATGTTTAGGGTTTCTCGATAGTGCTATGACAGTGGCACCCGCAAGACAAGCAAATTGTACGGCCATGTGCCCTACTCCCCCAATACCAAAGATCGCCACACGTTTGCCAACCAATGGTCCAGCTTTTTGTATAGCATGGAAAGCCGTAATTCCTGGACAAAATAATGGAGCTGCCTCCGCTGCAGATAGGGAATCAGGGATAGGATAGAGAAAATCCTCTTTTCCAACAACAAATTCGGCATAACCACCATCCACTGTCTCTCCGGTAATTTCTTTAAAGGGACAAAGCTGTTCTCTTCCAGTCCGACAGTAAGAACATCTTCCACACGAAGACCACAAAGGCTGGAGTCCCACTCGATCACCCTTTTTAAATTGAGAGACACGGCTCCCCACCTCTTCGATCGTTCCGACAATTTCATGCCCAGGGATAATAGGAAGTTTTGCGGGCACTCCCCTTTCTATCCAATCCCCTTCAATCATGTGTAAGTTGGATCGACACACCCCACAGGCTTCCGTTCGAATCAATACTTCATCCTCTTTAAGCCGAGGCAAATCCACTTGTTGGAGTATCAACGGGTTTTCTTCTAAAGGAGAAGGTTTGGTCAATAAAACAGCTTTCATTTTTCAATCTTTCCAACCAGCACTCGATAAAGAATGAGCATATTATATTATCAATAGAAACTATTCTGAAGCCTTTTCTTCGGTTTTCATTGAGAGAGAGAAAATGATTTGCTATTGATTTATGATAGAAAATAAGTTAGTTAAATTAACTTACAAAATAGATAATTTCTTTTGATATTAGCATTGGTTTAGTGAAATTTATAAACTTAACACGTTCTAACGAAATAGGAGCAAATTCCTATTTTTTAGATTTTGGCCAGGATGGACGGATAATTCTGGATGCTGGTCTTCACCCCAAAATAGAAGGAGAGTTGGCTACTCCAAATTTTCAATCTCTTGAAGACTATCCAGTGGATTGTCTTCTTATAAGTCATGCGCATCACGATCATACAGGCTCTTTGCCTCTGTTTCTTAGAAAATATCCAAAGCTCAAAGTTTTCTTAAGCGAACCTACCTATTACTTAACTTCTCCACTGCTCCACAACTCAGTAGAAGTGATGCTGAAACAAAGAGCTGAGTTACAAATTCCCGAATACCCCTTGTATACCCATAAGGAAATAGATCGTTGCACGGAACGGTGGCAGGCTTGTCATATTAACAAAGAATGGTCATTTAACGGCTATCCCAATCCCAAGCATGAGCCTCTTACTTTTCAATTCTATCCTAGTGG